>NZ_CAWNBB010000060.1:0-99247 GCF_963872585.1 Vibrio sp. 10N.222.47.A9
CTGAATTACGCAACAAAGCCGTTCAGCAGGACTAACCACCATACCAACCCGATCGAGGTCTAATTTAAGATAATATGGAATTTTAAGCACATCACTACCCCAATTTAAATTTAGAGCGACGATATCTGCTTTTTCACCTAACCTAGGATGTTCAACCCAAAAAGGAGCACCATCCTTCCGATACAACGGAAGCTTGATTTTAATCCAATCACCAATATTTTCCCCTGGACAGTGAAAATGAATGACAATGTTATCCGGGACACCTAAAGTAGAGCTTAGACACTCCCCCGTTTCTTGGTGTCTGCCAGTTACATTGTGTCTATTGGTTACTAAGGCACAGTGAGATTCCTGTGAGTTCGAAATCAAAGTAGCAGTGCCAGTACTTAACAGTTGTTCACCGAAGTACATTTCTATAAACAGGGACTTCAAAGACGGAAGTTCTATATTTAAAGGATATATACCTTCTTGTTTTTGTTCGATTTTCATTTCCACGCTCCACAACCTCAATAGTTCGTATAGTAAGGTTTTATACGCAATGCATGGCAAGGCCTCCACACATTGCGAATCATTTTTAACAGTCGGTTAGCTATCTTCTTCTAACAAGCGCGGACCGAATGATGGGTAAGCAACACTTAAGTCATTTAATATTTCGTTTACTAAAATACACGCATCTTGAACAGTATCAGGCAGGATCGACTCTTTAGGGTATCGATGTAAACGGTGCAGTGGATTACCACATGTATTAAAGCATACCTCCCTAATAGCCCCCCAAGTTCCATGAGAATATGTAGAAGACCAGGAGTAGTATTGGTCATAAGCAGACTTTAACCCCGCTTTCTCGCTCAATTTTCTTAAGTCAGCCCCACTCCAACTTCCAAGTTCTATATTAATGAATTCTTCCCACAAGTCCTCGCCAGCAATAGATTCTAGCGTCTCAGTATTAATAAATTTTGGTGGCTCTACGAGTTCGTCAAACTTTAATGCGTTTAGCTTTGCTTGACCTGCGCCATAGGTTCGCCATTTGGTCCAAAGTTGATCGTCATTTTTTTGAATCAGGTATCTTAGACTAATATGTGTTTCTAAAATCGTTCGTAGCCCCAACCTTGCTAGAATGCCAGTGCTAACACCAATCGATACGATTTCACTCAATACCGATAGCGCGTAAAACGCTATACCAAAAACACCATCATGTTTAGCATCAACTCCCGTTGTAGAGTGAGTGTCTCCCCAGTGCTTTTCCAATTCATCTCTAAGCTTATGAATTTCTTCTAAATTGCAACAGCAAGTCTTCGAATTAGTGTTACTTTCAGGAGTCAACTCCAAACATGGAGTATTTTCCCATGACTCTGCCCAAAATTTATTTGACCAAGTCAAATCTTGCTCAACCATTGGGTTGAAGGCCATTTCACATGAACGGATGGATGGACGAATGCTACGTTGATCTCCTTCGTACGGATAGTTAACCCATGTTTCGACCATTTCTTGTGGTGCACGACATTTACCAGATACAACCATCAGCATTAACTTTAGCCAACGACAGTCCGTAGCTTCTTGTGATTGATGAGGTAAACACATACCAATCGCAGCCATCAATACATTAATTTCTGGCTCGGTATGAGGTAAAAATTTCAACCAAGACTCCTTTGCAGGCAAGTCTTTAAATAATTTCAAAACAGTTAAGGCTGAAGCGGTTTTAGGGTTCGACAATAGAAAATCCAAAAACTCATTACGTAGCCCTTCATCTAACTTTGAAATGCCAGTAATAGAGAGATCGGATAAACTTTCTTTATTCGCATGGTTCGAGACAAAGCTAATCACTCTTCTGAATTCAGCAATTGCAAAATCTTGGTCCTGAATAACCCGAATAATCGCAGCCCACAACATTTCAGGAAGACGTTCATTTGACCATGAAGAAAAAGTAACTTTATCTCCTAACTGTGCAAAACTGGGTTGCAACTCAGATCCGACTTTTTTATGGTCCAACAGAGCTGTTCTATTCTTACCGCTTTTCGAGGGTTTCTTTTTTCGCGTATTTTTATTTTTTGGCATAACCCACCAACTCCTAAAAATTTTATCTAGGTAGCTAACAGATCGATAAATATGTTAGCTACTCCACCGTAAACTTAACGACTGTATATTAGTTCTGAACATCCATTTTTGACGATTCAATTAGCTTGAACTTGGTCTCCTCTGTAAATTCCATATTCATAATACGCTCTGTTGACGAATGGCCTAGAATACCAACAGTGCTATGGATGAACTGTGTTGCCTCGTCATTTATACTATTTGCATATTGCATTATTCCCATATTGCCTTTGACGTAATCGATCGCGGATTCGATAGCAACCAGTTGCCATTTACGAGCTATTTTTCCAAAAATCTTTTCTTTTCTTCGGTCCTGAGGGTCATAGGAAACAGCTTCTAATGAAGCCTGCGGGTTCATTTGGTATGTGTGTAGGTTATGTTGATGCCGCTCTAAGGAATTCAGTAAGCTCGAAGTCCCTGAGTTGTACGTACTGCTAAAAGATTGCCCGCTTTTTGCTTGTCGTTTAGACCAACTGACATCTCCTACACCATACTCTCCGAAACTCGACACTGATAAAAAGTAACCTCCAGCTCTGCGAACAGTTACTTCACTAGGAGAAAGAATTCGGTTCGACGCTTGATGACATACGCCCGTTATTCCGTACACTAATCCAGCCCATGACCTAAAGCCCGCTATCTTTTCTGCAACAACTAGATCACCTATTCCTTGCTCAAGGTGGTCACCACCAGTAGCTGTCCCAAAACATCCCCAACGGTTCCCATTACTTGCAACCACGTACGTATGAGCAATGTCCTTTGAAACCTTACCGCTAAAAGCTGGAATACTATAACCTTCTAACTTTCCAATACTCATTGACTACTCCTAAAAAACAAGAACCACTAAAAAGAAAAAATTCTGCATTCGCATACAAATTTTCTCCTAGTCTGGTTTTAGGAAGGCAATTATACCCATTAACCCTATTTATAACAGTGATTTAAAACCTTGCATATAAAACTAGATGCTAAGGTTGCAAGCTCTTATATAACGTATAAAAAAAGAGCCACTTTGATAAAAAGCAGCTCTTAGTATTGGTTACTTTATCGCCGTTTATTGTAGCGCTTTCTTGTGGTATTCGCCCTAACCACTCGCCCGTTTCTGAGCGTATAACCTTTCATTAGCTGGCCGTTTGGTCGGCGGCCTTTGCACTTGTGTCCTTTCATTCGGAATCTCCAGTTTTCGTATCCGTTGCTCTTGGCCTTTTTGCATTCGCTTTATCCAGTTGATGTCCGTTTTCAAAGCTGCAATCGTGCCAAGGCTTGAGATTCAACCTGTAATAAGATTGATGATTAACGCATCAAGGAACGCCATCACTTTGTTTTCCATCGAGATGCGTAGTATTCAAGTAGGTATCCGCATGCCTAGCATATCAACCACAACAGCACCCACTACAAACCAATAAGGGTTAGGGATGCTCTGCAGTGCATTGAAGCCTTGTTCGACATATGGCGCGTAATTGGGAATGAAAGACAAGATGAGTGCTACGAAAGATTAAATAGCTAACAAAGTGTTTCGATAAAATTGAGTTTAAAAGTGACACTGCAACATAACTACCCTCCACTTTAATTGATGAACAGTAACAATTGCCTCGTGACTCGTTATTACAGCAAGCCATAAAACTTGCACACACCACTCTGATTACAACAAACCGAGCCGCTTTAAATTTAACTGTATAAATATACAGTTGAATTGTTACCCCCGTAAAAACCGTACTTATTGAGCAAATAACATTCAGAATCAAGGCTCTGCGTTCAGATTTTAAACTTCCATTTGGTTAAATGAACCTCTTTACTGTATAACCTGAGCTCTGCGTTAGTTTTAGGTATACCGATTCCACCTAGGGTAATACTCAAATAGAATCTTCGATTGCGCCAACTCTAAGGCATTGCGCATTACATTCGAATCACGTGTACGGGTTAGTATCATGAGCGACAAAGCATTCCGAAAACTCAACATATTCCTTTCGATTTTTTGCCTAGCAATCACGCTAGTGTCGTTGATCTCTTTTAATACGCTCATGAATAAGAGCTACGTTATTACACCCGACAAATACCCTACACGCGTTAACACAGACAGAGACCACGATGGTGGCACCGTAGGCTCATTACATAAGTTAGAAGATGGAATTGAGTTACAGTGTGACTTTGAACGGACCTATAGCTTACCCTTCTGTGAAATTGAATTCGTTATATCGACACAAGGTAAAGGGCTCGATCTCTCTACGTTCGATTCGGTCACCATTAATATGGATTACCAAGGCCAAGAAGACCCAAGGTTTCGCTTCTACATTCGTAATTACGACAAGAATTACAGCGTGAAAGGCGATGCTATGTCGAACAAGTTCAATCGCTTAGACTTCTCGTTACCAGATGCAAGCCACATTGATTTGGGCTACTTCAACGTCCCTTTTTGGTGGATTGACCATTACAACCAACCTATTACTAGTAGCGCGGTAGACATTACAAACGCGGTGTCTGTTCAGCTCGGGCTCGGAGCCAGCACGCTTGATGGGCACCATTCAATTAAGATCTCGAGCATTGTTTTCCACGGTAAAATAATCAGCAAAGCTTTGTTAGGCGAACTCCTAATTGGATTATGGGTGACGTACGCCATCTATTATGTGGGTTGTGCATTACATATCGCACAGCGAAGCAAAACGCGCGCAGCAGAGCAACAACGCTATTTAACCCAAGAAATTGAAGAGCTAAAGGTAAAGGCAACAACCGATCCGTTGACCGGATGTAGAAACCGAACCGAAGCGTTAGATACCTTCTATAATTTCGAATGGCTGGTGCAACAAGGAAAAACCATTCACATCGCGTTGTTTGATTTAGACCATTTTAAGCAGATCAATGATCAACATGGCCATGAAGTGGGTGACAAAGTACTTATTCAGTTTGTCGCAACGGCGAACGAGAGCCTTGGTGAGCAGTACTTGCTTTATCGCTGGGGTGGTGAGGAGTTTCTACTCGTTTGCCTGGAACAAACTGCGCTACAGTGTAACGAATCTATCGATAATTTTTACCTAGCAATGGACCAAAGCCCTTGGCCTAAAGCGCTTAAAGTAACGGCTTCGACTGGAGTAACGCAGCTTAAGGAGCATGAATCGATACGTACTGCCATCAAACGTGCAGACAAAGCGCTCTACCAAGCGAAAGACAACGGACGAAACCAAGTCGTTACGTTTGATTAACGCTCGCTAGACTGGACTGCAGCTACACATTCAACTCTCAGCCACTACTCAATCAACACGCCATTAATACCCTGTCGATATCTACTCTCCACTTAAGCATCCATTAAATTTTTAACCGCTGACCAAACAAGCTCATAAGCTTTGTTGTCTCATCAGCATTCTAATCGATTCGTATGCCTATAAGCGCGCTCTCGCCATCGGCTATAACACCATCTGCAATAGCACCATCAATATCATTCTCAGGTTGATACGTATCGTTCCTGAATCGCTCTATAAACAGCTCTTCCGTACGCCTCTAAGCTTCTAAGCACTTGTTCTTAAAGACGCGTATTTGGCTAGTAAAGCGCGCTCTAACCAGTGGTAAGTCACTCGCGGTATCGGTTTGATACATTACCGTCGCTACTTATCTCGCGCTGTTCTTAGATGAAATCCTCATTTGTCTGCTTCTGAACATTCATGCACTCGTACCCACTAAAAATAGAAGTCACAACGTCACTAGCCTTAAAAAACGCCATATATTTAACCACTTAGACGTGGTGACACAAATACTGACACCTAAAATGGCGATTGTTTTACTTTCAGATCTTGCTGTAATTTAATTACACCCCAAAGCCAAGGAAAGCTTGAAAAGTGGATTACTCCGACGTAACTTGCTGAATATAAGGTATTTAATGGTTTTTGGTAGATTGGGATTTAGGGTAACTAAAGAGTTGGGATGTACGAGATAATATACTAGAGGGTAATATATTTAGTTATAGTGCATTAAGGTTTCAAAAAAGAAGGGCTGATGCCCTACTCTTCTTTATTACTCATTTCTTCACGAATTTGCTCAGCAACAATTTTGATCGCTTGTCCTGTGCTGATACCCTGAGTCATCATTTCTTGAATTCGTTCAACAGCTTTCTGTTGTTCTTCGTGAGAAAGGGTTGGTAAGTCGTTTAGCATGCTCTGCTCCTTTATTTAGGAGCAGCACTATATAAGGACTGTTAGTAACTAGCAAGGAAATTGATTGAAGCACCCATTGCATTTTCGTTTGTGTAGTTTGCACTTAGATCCAACTGGAACAAGTTGAGTGGCGAGATACCAATACCGGCTGTGACTGTTCCTTCCGAATCAGAGTAAGCCAGGTTCTTGTAGTACCCTCCCCTTAACTTAAGCTGACGCAGAAGATCGACTTCAGTACCAACACGAATCATCTGTTCGTTATCAGCAAACGAAGTAAACTTCTCAGTCTCGTTTAGGTCGTAATCAACACTGAAAGAAAAGTAATCCGATACAATGCCGGCACCCACTGTGTATACCGGTTCAAGTTGGTAAGTGTATTTACCGCCAACTTGGTGTGTCGCACTACTTGTGCTGCTGTTTAGCGTTCTCGTCGTATCTTTGGTTTCGATGTCTCGAGAGATTAAGTTAGTTGCTGCAACACCCACTCGGAATGGGCCGAAGAACCAAAGCGCACCTGCATCCATGTTAAATGCCGTTTCACCGTCACTGTTTTCTCTTACATCAGATAAATCGTAATCATCAACCGATGCAACATAGTTGTACGTGTAAATACGTTGGATTTTAGGTGTGATACCAAATGAGATGTGTTGGCCCATAAAGGTTTGGTATTTTGCTAAAGATAGGCCGACTTCTGCGACACCGATTGAAACAGCTTCAACGGTAGACAGTTCCACTTTATCTGCATCTGAACCTGTCGTGTAAACGTTAGGTGTCGCAAATGATTCTGTGTAGGCTTTAGCGAAAAGGTTTGCCGCGACAAATTGATTAGGAAGTGCGAAGGCGACTACACCACCCAGTTCAACATTGGCTTGGTTGCCATCCAATTTGTTCAGCGCCGCATCGAGTTCTGCGGTGTTTGATGCATCAACAACACTATCGATGTTCGATTTCATGTCGTTGGGGTCGTTATAGCCACCACCAAAACTTGGCGTGATCATTCCCATATCATCATTACGACGATAAATGGCAACAAGTGCTGGGTTATAGAATGGAGCGGTTAGGAAGTTTGCTGAAACAACACCAACACCACCCATCGCATCACCACGCGCTTCAATGGCGTAGTTTGCTGCTGAAAGAGGAAGACTGGCGAATGCAATTGATGCTGCGAGTAGTTTAGTCGTATTTTTCATGCCGTTTATCTTTGTTAGATCCCTTACATAGTTAACGGCTCAATTCTAAATTACTTTAACTCTTCTTCGCTAGAAATATCATAAGTTTTGCTGATAGTTTGTGCTTGTTCTATCGCTATGTCACCTTGCCAGCGTGAATGCACCATTGAAACCGCCAAAACATAGCGATCATTTGGAAGTTCTTCGCCAGTGAGGTTCATTGGATAATCAGATTCATAGCTCTTGCCCCACACCTGCTCATAGTGTTCATCGACGTAATCGTACAAACCAATTTCGAGCTTAGGAAGTGGACAATAAGGATTCAACAGTTCTTTTTTATCAATGCGCCACGTGTCTTTTGATGCCCAACGAACCTGCTGACGAAAAGCAACGTCACCAAGAATAATCCAAGTACTCCATGAATTACCGCCATCGCCTTTCACACTTAAACGATACAGGCCTGATTCAAGTTGAGATGCTAAATTGTAACGCTTGCGGTATAGGCTCACCGATGCGTTGTTTACCACTTCACTGTCTTTGGTTAGCTCACTGTCCGATGAAACGATCTTATCGACCCACTTCTCGAAGGTAATATCTTGAATGTTGTTTTCGGATTCAACATCAATCGATACGCGAAAAGTATCTCGGCCAGGGCTCTGAATGATGTGTCTTTTAACGACGACTGAACTGATCCAATCTGGGAGTGTTTTTCTGGTGAGGGTTTTACCACAATCTTTGTTCAATGCTTGATCGAACAGCTCATTGAGGTGGTCTTCTCGTGATTGAGAAGAGTTGATTTGCCAAACTTCCACTAGTGAATCAAACATCTGAGGTAAGTCATTATCCAACAGGTGTTTATGAACTTGAGTTAGAGTATCGCTACTCTTAAACCAATCTGCAGCTTGCGCGGTATTCACCACGCAAGACAACATTAATAGTGGAAGTAAGGCTTTTTTCATTACGCTTTCATCTTGTAACCAACGCCACGCAGCGTTTCGATTTCTAGACCCGGCAGTTTCTGTCTTAGTTGCAGAACGTGCGTGTCTACGGTACGTGTTGTTGGGAAATGGTTGTAACCCCATACATGGTCAAGCAGCTCATCACGAGTGAATACACGGCCAAGGTTGCTTGCCAAAAATAGCAGTAGGTCGAACTCAGTACGCGTTAACGTGACTTCCAGTTCATTGAAAAACACTTCACGTGTCGCTTTATCGATAACCAGATTTTGAGCCATCACTTTTGATGCGTCTTGATCTTCAGAATCAGGCAGGCGTAACTGCGCGCGAATTCGAGCAAACAATTCAGCTTCAGCAAAAGGCTTAGTTAGGTAGTCGTTTGCACCTGAGTCTAGGCCCGCAACTTTGTCTTTTACTGTGACGAGAGCCGTTAGCAAAATAACTGGGATGTCTTTCTTTTTCTTCCAACCTGGAAGTGAATCTACTGAGTCACCATCAGGAAGTTGACGGTCTAGAATCACTAGGTCCGCTTGTTCCCAGTAGCCTTCAACTTCAGAGATTAGTTCTGCATGCAAACATTCATATCCAGCTTGCTCAAGGCTAACTAATAAACCGTCAGCTAAATTTTTATCATCTTCAACGAGAAGCAATGTCTGTTTCACAAGGTATCTCCAAAATAAATGTTGTTGGGGGGCCGATAAGCGTCATGTGACCGCCCATTTTTCCGACCATAGATTCCACTATCGTCAGACCTAAACCGAGTCCACTCTTACTTACGAATGGCTTTCTTAGTTGCCCCCAATCTTTGCGGGACAAGTCTCCATTATCTATAACTTTGAATGTCAGCTTCTTGTCAGAAGTATTCAGTTCTAGTATCACTGGTGCGACACCGTATTTAACGGCGTTTCTGATCAGGTTGTCGATGCACGTTCCTAACCAATATACGTTTATTTTTGCAGCAATGTCTTTGTTTACACGGAGTTCAATACCCGGTGCAAATTCTTCTTCAACTTTGTATTGAAGCCACTCTTCAACGCTTGGTACCCACTCTGTTGCGAGCGGTTGGTTGTCTGATTGCAAATAGTCTTTACTTGCTTCTGCCAACTGTCTTAAACGGCGAGTATCTTCACACAGCCTACGAAACTCATCATATACCGATTCAGGTAAGTGTTCGAACTCGCGTCTGAACCCTTCAACCGTCAATGACAAACTTGCAATCGGCGTTCTTAATTCGTGCGTTAGGATTTGAAGCACCAGCATGCGGCTCTTCATCTCTTGTTTCTTACTGTTCCAACGGTAAACTGCCCACCCCAAAACAAGCATGATGTTGGCGAGCGCCAAGATAAACATGGCGACTTGCAGAAGCTCTGAATGATCTTCTATTTCCCAACATACATTACCGCGCTGAACAAAACAGCTTTTGCCTTCTGAAGATAAACTGAACGATAATCCAGAAAGTGTCGCGTTTTCATTCCAGTCTGATTCTTTGTATAGGTAATATCTGTCGCCGCGTTTTACCCACATTTCGTCAAGCTCGACAAACATGCTCGCACCAGCTAACAGTGCCGTGATGGCCTCACTGTCCATGTTTTGTAAACGAGATAACAGTTCATCATGTTCAGTGTTTGGACGCTCTTGAATATGCATAAAGCGTTTCAAAGAATCGAACTTGTCAGGATACTTCTCTACGTATCGCGCCGCATAGGAACCACCACCAGGGTGAATTAAGCCACTACGGCTGAACCAACGATCAGAAAGCTTGGTTCCTTTACACATTGCACGAGTAAAGACCAAAGGCTCGGTGATCAACGGGCTTAACGGTAATTTCCCGCTACACGTTTTTGATAACTGGTATAAGCGTTGTATGTCTTTTAATGGGTACTCTGCGGTTTGTGGCAGCATAGAAGACGGCATGATCAAACGTGTTGGATAATCGGCCTGCAACAATCGAATATCATAAGATTCGATTGCGGTTTCATGATCAAAGAGTTTGGTGAAATTATCGATACGCTCAGGTAAAGAGTCAGCAAGCGCGTTTGCAGACACAGATAACGTAGCGATAAGAAGAGTAAATGTTCTTTTGATGATCACAAACCAACGCAAATTCATATAGATCAAACAAATATATACCATTCGCTATCAAAGATAAATTTTTAACCGCATGAAAAACAGTGGGAATGGTGAGTTATAGCGATAAATCCCATCATATTAGGATTGTGTTGCACAGGCGTACTCGCTAGCTGATTGATGAATCCAGCCATCATTCGAATGGGTTTTCTTGCCCTGTTTGTTGTGGATTTTGGTTAAAACACGTTCTGAGGATCAAAAAAAGGAGCTCAAATGAGCTCCTAGTCTGGTTATTACATTGTGCTTAGAAAACTATTAGTAAACTCTTGGAAATCTTCTTAAAAAACTTCTTAGTAAACTCTTGGAAATTTTCTTAAAAAACTTCTTAGCAAGAGATTAGAAAGTGCTTTCTATAGATGTTCTAGAATGCCTAAACAGCTCTGTTTAGCATCACCAAACAGCATCTGCGTATTCTCTTTGAAGAACAGTGGGTTTTGCACACCGGCGTAACCTGTGTTCATCGAACGCTTGAATACGATAACATTCTGAGCATTCCAAACTTCAAGTACTGGCATACCAGCAATTGGGCTGTTTGGATCTTCAAGTGCTGCAGGGTTCACGGTGTCATTTGCACCAATAACCAATACAGTATCTGTCTCATCGAAGTCATCATTGATTTCGTCCATTTCAAGAACGATATCGTAAGGCACTTTTGCTTCAGCAAGCAGTACATTCATGTGACCCGGTAACCTACCAGCCACTGGGTGGATACCAAATCGAACTTTGATGCCCTGCGCTCTTAGCTTGTCAGTGATTTCATGCACTGGGTATTGAGCTTGAGCTACTGCCATGCCGTACCCTGGAGTGATGATGACTGACTTTGAGTTTTTCAGCATGTCTGCCACATCTTCAGCTGATGTTTCGCGGTGTTCACCCTGCTCTTCATCGCCATCAGACACAACCACGTCTTGGCCGAATCCACCAGCGATAACACTAATGAACGAACGGTTCATCGCCTTACACATGATGTAAGACAGAATCGCACCTGACGAACCTACCAACGCACCCGTTACGATAAGCAGATCGTTCGCAAGCATGAAACCTGCTGCCGCTGCTGCCCAACCAGAGTACGAGTTCAGCATAGAAACAACCACTGGCATATCTGCGCCGCCAATCGATGCCACTAGGTGGTAACCGAATGCGAATGCGATAAGAGTCATCACCATTAATGCGAACATGCTGCCATCAGCTTTAACGAACATGATCATGAGCAATGTAGAAGCAACGATAGCCGCTAGGTTCCACTTATGCTTATGAGGAATGTTCAGTGCTGACGAAGAGATAACGCCGCGAAGCTTACCAAATGCAACAATAGAACCGGTGAAGGTTACCGCACCGATAAACACGCCTAGGAACACTTCCACTAAGTGGATAACGTGCTCTGCATGTGTTGCCGCTTCTGGTGCATCAATGTAGCTGTTGTAACCAACAAGTACCGCCGCCATACCTACGAAGCTGTGCAGAATTGCCACCAGCTCTGGCATTTCGGTCATTTCTACTTTCTTCGCGAAGTGGATACCAATACCACCACCGATCACCATCGCAATGATGATCCACACAATTCCAGCAGAATGAGGGCCAAAGATCGTCGCGATCAACGCGATTGCCATACCCGTGATACCGTAATAGTTACCTGCACGTGCAGATTCCTGTTTCGATAACCCGGCCAAGCTCATTATAAAGAATACAGCAGCAACAATATAAGCTGCTTGTACTAATCCTTCAGACATCTGTTACTCCTTAGTCTTTACGGAACATTTCAAGCATACGTTTGGTCACGGTAAAGCCACCAAAGATATTGATACTTGCAATTAATACGGCAATAAATGATAAGAATGTGACGACGCCACTTCCTTGTCCTATTTGTAACAGTGCGCCTACTACAATGATCCCTGAAATCGCGTTAGTTACGGACATCAGAGGTGTATGCAGTGAATGGCTTACATTCCAAACTACGTAATAACCCACCACACAAGCGAGAACAAAAACGGTAAAGTGAGATAAGAACGCAGCAGGAGCAACCGAAGCTATCCAAGCAAAAGCACCTACAGCAACTGCCATACCCGCCGCTTTTTTAATTGGAGAGACAGGTTCTTGAACTTTTGGTTCAGGTCTCACCGCTTTAGGCTTAGCTTGTTGTGGTTGAGCAGAAACTTGAATTGGTGGAGCTGGCCAAGTCACTTCGCCCTCTTTAACCACCGTTACACCACGTAAGACGACATCTTCAAAGTCGATATTGATGTTGCCATCTTTCTCTTTGCAAAGCAGTTTCAGCAGGTTAACTAAGTTAGTCGCGTATAGCTGAGATGATTGAGTCGGCAGTCGACCAACCATATCGGTGTAACCTACCACTTTCACGCCATTAGCGGTTGTGATCACTTGGTCTGCAACCGTGTATTCACAGTTACCGCCATTCGCAGCGGCAAGGTCCACAATTACGCTACCTGCACTCATACTGTCTACCATCTCTTTGGTAATCAGCTTAGGTGCCGGGCGACCTGGGATAAGTGCCGTTGTAATAATGATATCGACGTCTTTTGCTTGAGCCGCATAAAGCTCTTCCGCTTTCTTGTTGAATGCTTCAGACATCTCTTTTGCGTAGCCATCACCCGCGCTGGTATCTTCCTTGAAATCGACTTCCAAGAATTCAGCGCCCATAGATTCGACTTGCTCTTTTACTTCAGGACGAACATCGAATGAACGAACGATCGCACCCAAGCTACCTGCAGCGCCAATCGCCGCTAGGCCAGCAACACCCGCACCAGCAACCAATACTTTCGCTGGTGGAACTTTACCTGCCGCCGTAATTTGACCCGTGAAGAATCGACCAAACTCATGCGCGGCTTCAACAACGGCACGATAACCGGCAATGTTTGCCATAGAACTCAATGCATCTAGCGCCTGAGCTCTCGAAATTCGTGGAACAGAATCCATCGCCATCACGTTGATGCTACGAGTAGACAATTGTTCCATTAATTCAGGATTTTGAGCAGGCCAAATAAAGCTGACCAATGTTGCGCCATCTTTAAGTAGATCGATTTCGTTTTTAGACTCGTCAACGATCGGAGCGTTAACTTTAAAGATAATATCGGATTTCCAAGCTTCATCTGCGGTAACAACTTTTGCTCCAGCTTGTTCATAAGCTGCATCTTCAAAACTTGCTAACGCACCTGCTTGTGATTCAACACAAACTTCAAACCCTAATTTTAGAAGCTGTTCTACCGATTTCGGCGAAGCAGCGACTCGCGTTTCACCTGCGAGTGTTTCTCTTGGTACACCAATTTGCATAGCTATTCCTTGACTATTGGCACGAATGACTTATTCGTTTGTATCTAACGACAACTAATACTTCAAGCGTTTTGTTCAAAGAACAGGAAAAGTTATTACTTATAACGATTTGGATGGAATTTGAGCGCTTCATTTGAAGAAATGACGACCGTCTCGAACTAAGAGGTCAAACCACTTGCAAATAATCCTTTAAATAACAACTTACTAGCTGTTCTTTGTCCCTAAAACTAAAAAGAGCTTTCAGCATATACACTGAAAGCTCTCTAAATTATGACCAACATCAATTCTAACCCTATTTGGTTAGCTAAATATATTGTCGCCCATTTGGTCGATGAACATCTGCGATTTTTTGAGCATCAATTCATCGGCATCTTGTTTGTTTGAAACAACATCTGAACGAATAAAACGATGAGTTTTGATTTCACCGTCGAATTCTTTCTCGATTCGCCCAGCAACACGGTATTGACCAGATTCTGCAATGGCATCTTGATAGATATTGAAACCTTTATATTCGACTGGCTCAATCTCTACTTTTTGTTCGGTTTTTTCTTTGCCACCAAATAATCTAGAAAAGAATCCCACGTTTTTTACTCCTTAAATGACCGTATTAACCCTAAACTATCACGACTGTTTACGGTTCAACAATGGCTTTTCATACCATTGCAATTCTACGTCATCATCAAAATTGTGTTGACTAAATATAACGGGCACATTGTCGTCACGTTCGCGTCTTCTATCGTCAATAATCATACTTTCAGCATTCTTGACCGCGATCTCACTATTTCGTTTATAGAGTACCAATTTGTCTTCTGGCAATGCCGAAAGAAAATCGATATCGAAACGAATATAGATGGGCTTAAGTTGACCTAAAGCCAAACACGCGAGATCAGCCAACTGTTCGTTGTTATAACTAGACACATATTCCTCGGTAGCCAAAACCTGACCCACCAGAGTTTCCATATAGTTGTGAACATCAACACTAATTTGCATACCACACCTCCATTTGTAGCTATCACGACAGATCGAGTTCTAGCCTGATTGGCAACGACCTACATATTGTTACCTTACTATACCCTACTCATTACTACAGATTTACTAACTGCATGTTAACTAACTATAACGACTAATTAATTTCTCATATATACTGTGTAGTTGGTTCTATGGTTAATAGCAATTCAAATACATATAAAAATGGTTGCACCATTAGCGACCTATGACTATGTTTTTGCTCTGATTTAAGCAAAATGCTTGGCATTCGCTTGTTTAACCGTATCCTACGTATAAAATTAAATTACAAGATCATCAGTATAATTAGGCTCACCACGTAAATGGCATCTTCTTTTGTAACGTCGAGCATGTTTCGATTTTGCTTCCCTCTATTTTTATTGGCAATTTTATTCGCTGGTATGAACAACGTCATTCTCGTGACGGATTCAAACCTAGGGTTTGCTAGCAACCTTCCATATATCTTATTGAGCGTTGCCGTTTTGCTATGCCATACATTCAGACAAGGACGCATGGCCATGGTGTCATTAACCATGCTAGTAGCCTATCTGATCATCCAAGTTCGCTTACAAACTCCTTTGAACACCGGAACCACCTTATTAGAGCTGTCGTTACTTGCGGCATTAGTACCGGTCACTTGCTTATTGGTGTATGCCTTCCCAGATAACGGTGTCAATTCAAAGTCGATGCTCCTCTACGCCATCGTTCTCGTGCTGTTTATGGTTTGGGCGCAATTGATCGTTTCTCATTTCCATGCTGGCGGTTTTGAATCATGGAGTGAAGGCCTACTGTTCATTGTTAGAGACTTCTCCAAACTGCCTTTTGTTTTGGTGTTGTATAGCCTTTGCTTGCTTGGACTGACAGCCATTCTAGTGCTGGTGTACAACCGTTCTATTGATGTTGTCGTTTATAGCACTATCTTGCTGTCCTCTTGTACGTTCATCTTCTTTGACGTGCAGTACATCTCTAGCACTATGTTCTCCTTATCAGGCACGCTGATCATCGTCTATGTGATGTCTGCTAGCCACGATATGGCTTTTAATGACCAACTGACTAACATCCCAGGTCGACACGCCTTAGAAGTCGATATGAAGCACTTAGGCCGTAAATATTCGATGGCGATGGTTGATATCGACCACTTCAAGACATTTAACGATACCTATGGCCATGACATTGGCGACGATGTGCTGAAACTGGTGGCTCGTATTCTTAGAGAAACCACCGGTGGTGCGAAAGCGTATCGCTATGGTGGAGAAGAGTTCACGATTATTTTTAAAGGCAAATACAAGGAACAGGCTAAAGAGCACCTTCAAGTTCTGATTTCAGAGATCCAAAACTACGACATGACCATTCGTAATAGCCACGAGCGTCCTGATGACCATGAAGTGGGTATCAAAAATCGTGGTCAGAACGGGAAACCATCGGAAGTGGTGAATGTGACGGTGAGTATTGGGCTGTCTGATAGTACAACCACCAAGCATCCTGAAGAAGTATTGAAGCTTGCTGACAAGGCACTCTACAAAGCGAAAGAAACCGGCCGAAACAAGCTGTGTGTTAATAGCTAAACGTAAGTGTCGATAGCTAGACTAGAGGGAGCTTAATCTTGGTTAAAGAAAATAACCAAGCTCCCGCCTTTCAAACTGCTTCCGTAATTGATCGTAAACCCTATTCCCACATTATCGACCCAGTCATTAAACAGGTTTGGGTTAAGCAACCAACCTACGCTGCCCTCGTAGTAAGATGTTGTCCCCATAGAAGCCACGGTGTCACCACCTATATCAATTCTTCTTATACTTGAGTACATCGATGTGATGTTTTTATCCCAACGAACCAGATCATAGAAAATCTTGGCTTCATTGGCGATATACCAACCTTCAGGGTGACCAATATCGCCGTTATTGGCTTCGCCCCAACCGACACCATTAAAGTAATGCCAACTGGTACTAAGCTTATATTTACCCCAGTTACTCCGATCTTCAAAGGTCAGTTTGATCTTAGGTTCAATAATGTATGCCCAAGCATCAGTATTGAGGTAGACACCATCCAATTGGTCTTTAACCGATTCAAGTAATGAAGAGCGGTACTCAAAGTCATTACGGTAATAAGATATGTGATTGCCAATCGCAGACTTAAAACTCCAGTATTCGCTTAATTGAGAAACATTTGCATACTCTAAATAACCGGAAACCACCGACTCTTTTTGCAAATCAGATTTTGTTGTTGAAGCATATTCAACATCTTTCTCGATCCGTAATGCCGACAACCGTAGAGTGACTTCTTGATGGTTATCTTCAATATATTCAGGAAGCTCGAATGTGTACGGAAGGCTGATTGAAGCAATATCTTTTCTTCGACTCACCGAATCGTTCGAACCAATCTCTTCATTATCTAAACGAAAAACTTTGTTTGGGTCAAAGTTATTAATACCAAACGTAAACACGTCAGTATCATTGAGCAGAACGCTTGTTGCGAAGGTTTGCTCTAGTTCCTTTCTGAAAAGATCAGACACGGAGTTGGCATTAGCGGTGGTTGGCACTACCGTTAAAAATAGAGGAACCGCTAGCGTCCAGCATGTTTTAGTCACATAAAATGACTTTGAATCTGGCATTTCTCTTATCACTTAAAGTACTTCCTAGCTCAAACGCCAGTAAAGTATAAATTCAAATATTTCAAAGAGCTCACCAACTAACGAGCAAGCTCCAAAATGTTGCGTTGTATGAAGGTATTTCTGCCACTTTGTTTCGCTTGGTAAAGCGCTTGATCGACCTTTTCGTAAATAGAGGCGGTAGATTCTCCCCCATCAGGCACGAATGAGAGCACACCTTGTGACGCTGTCACTCTATCGGAAGCCGTTGAGTGATCATGGGCGTAATTCATTTCATGTAGAGCTTCTTTGACTCGAGTCGCATGTACCTTAGCGGCTTCACTGTCTGTATCGCTAAGAATCAAAACAAACTCTTCACCGCCATAGCGACCGACAAACTCTCCCGCACGCACAAAAAGCTGCTTCAAGGTACTGGCAAGCCCTTGCAAACACTTATCCCCTTGAATATGACCGTAATTATCGTTGTAAGGCTTAAAGAAGTCTACATCAAGAAGTATGACAGTCATGGGTATATTACGTCTTCCGTGCCACGCAATGCTCTCTTCAAGTTTAGTATCCATATATCGACGGTTATACAATTTAGTCAGACCATCTTCATTGGCTTGTTGCTGCAGGAGAATATTCAGTTCTTCGAGCTTGGCGGTACTCTGTTTTAGCTCTCGTCTCATGTGCGCAATACGCTGCATCGCAATCAACTTAGAGTTCAAAACAACTTTGTTTACCGGTTTGATTAGATAATCATCACCACCAGCATCAATCGCTTTCGCAATCATCTCCGGTTCTTCATGACCACTCAAAAAGATGATGGGAACCCATTCTGGGAATTGGCCACGAACCTCATTAGCCACTTCAAATCCATCCATGTCTGGCATGCTAATATCAAGTAACACGAGTTCAGGATCAAAATCAGAATAAACATTCAGGGCTTCTTTTCCGCTACCAACAGCTTCTACAACATGACCCAATTGCTTGAGTCGAATAGCGAGTTGCATCCTGTCTAGTTGAACGTCATCAACCAGCAATATGCGCATCGAAGATCCCTTTTCTATCATCACATCACCTTTATCTAGTGTTGAATATTCAAAGTAGCTCAAATTTGGGCTTAAATCATGCCCTAATCTCTATATTATATTGACTTTTTTACAGATTTTTTTAGCATTGTTTCTTTTTAAAGAGAAATACTATGTCAGACGCTACAAACAACGAAGTACAAGAAATCGATTTAACCACTATCTCACCAGAGCTTCGCCAAGTTATCGAATTTGATGAAGTGCCTAAAGAGATGCACAACATGGTTACTTCTATTCATGAGGTGTCTGAAGAAGCAGTGCGTGAAACTTGGAGCAGCCTTCCAGTAAGCGCACAAAATGTTTTGGACAACTTTGAGCAATTCCACGCTCTAATCTCTGTTAGCCAAGCTTTCGCTGGCGTAAACATGATGGAGGAGTTCCCTACTCTTAAACTTCCAGAAGGCATGTCTGATGAAGAAAAAGAAGAGTACCGAGCTCAACTGCTTGACCAAATTTTACATAACTGTGTAAAAGACATGGCTAAGCAAATCAAGAAAGCGCGCCGTGATGCTATCTTGAAGCGTGATTTCAAAGAAGTTTTCATCCGCTAAGCTATTCATCGCACCTAAATTTAGGTTGAATGCTTAACGAAAACTTAATGATTAAGCCGTATGTTATTTAAAACATGCGGCTTTTTTGTGCCTGCAGCTTTTTCTGTTCGTCACTTATCTGTTTAATCGTCGATATGTCGTTGTGTTTCGTCGTTGCACAAATAATATGACTTTGCACTCATACAGTGTGGCTCAAAACTGGCAGTTATACCGTATAAAAATGACGCATGTATCCATTCATGGAATCAAGATCAATATTCATATCTCGGACAAATATTCATATTGCAGACAAGCATCACACTCGCTGGCAAGCAGCAAGCATCACTGACAAACGTTACACTCGCTGACAAGCAGTAAGTATCGCTGGCAAACGTTAAATTCGCAGACAAACAGTAAGCATCGCTGAAAAGCAGTAAACATAGAAAAGACAATGATCGAACTTATCTCACTCATTGCCTCAAAGGTCGTGCCTGAATCAGTGCGTGACGGCAATATCTCGCTGGGCGACACTCACGCCTTTAATTTGAGCGTAGACTTGCTGACCGATTTCCAAACTCAACTCGTCCAGAGCCCACAAGGTTATGGTGGCCCACAAGTAACAACCAGGCTCTAATTCCAGCTCTACTGCAACACTCTGCTTGTTTGAGCCTTGCTGGTGCGTCTCTACGCTTTTAATGGTCACAGGCAGGATATTACGTATAGAAGTGCCTTGCGGCTGTTCTAGCGTGATAGAGACATCATTTGCCCTAACTTGTAACCTTACCGCAGCTCCAATGTCGCTCGACACCTTCTGAACCCACAACGATGTCGATTTACCAAGCTTCAGTCGAGATAACGCGTAATCGTCATTGTGCTCAGCCAACGTCCCCTCAAACAGTGAACTTTGTTCTGAGAATGATTGCCACGGTTGCATGGCTCTCGATGCCCACACTTCTTCCGTCACACCCGACGAAATGACTTTGCCTTGCTCTATGATCACAAGGTGATTCGCTAAGCGTAAGATCTCATTAAGGCTGTGCGTCACGTAGATGATTGGAATATTCACTGTTTCAGAGAGGTTTTCCAGAAACGGCATCACTTCACGCTTACGAGGTAAGTCGAGAGAGGCCAATGGCTCATCCATCAACAAAATACTCGGCTTAGACAACAAAGCACGTCCAATTGCCACACGTTGCTTCTCACCGCCAGACAGGCGAGCTGGATAGCGATCAAGCAATGAGTCCAAAGACAACAGCGAGACTATTTGCTCAAAGTGCGCTTTGTCAGCACCTTTCATGCCGTACTTAAGATTCGCCGCGACTTTCATGTGCGGGAACAATCGCGATTCTTGGAACACATAACCAACATTGCGTTTATGGGTTGGCAAATTAATACCATTGCGACTATCAAACAGAGTGGTTCCAGATACGCTGATCAAGCCTTTGTCTGGCTGTTTAAGGCCACTGATCGCATTGATAAGGGAGGTTTTCCCCGCACCAGAACGACCAAAAATCGCTGTAATTCCGCTGCTAGGGAGTTCTAAGTCGATATCGAAAAAGGTTTCACCAAGCTGCTGTTGATATTGAAGGATCAAAGCACTCATGCGTTCCCTCCCAAGCGTTTTGCTGACTTTTTGTTGAGCCACTCAGATAGCATTAATGAACCAAGCGCTATCACAATTGAAATGACACACAAACGCGCCGCTTCCATCTCCGCGCCAGGGGTTTCAATAAAGGTATACATGGCCAATGGAATGGTTTGAGTTTCACCGGGAATATTTGAAACGAAGCTGATGGTCGCACCAAACTCACCTAGGCTTCTTGCGAATGAAAGCATGGTGCCGGTAATGATCCCAGGGATCATCAAGGGTAAAGTGATGGTGAAAAACACACGAAGAGGTGAAGCGCCCAATGTGGCCGCGGCCTCTTCCAGTTTACTGTCTACGGTTTCTAGGCTCAGACGAATAGAACGAACCATCAATGGCAGCGCGACAACAACACACGCGAGTGCCGCGCCCTTCCAGCTAAAACTGAATACGATACCAAACACGTCATTAAGCCAAGAGCCAATAACGCCTTGTCTGCCCATCATCACTAGCAACAAGTAACCGATGACCACAGGTGGAAGCACCAAAGGCAAATGGACAATACTTTCTACAATGCTTTTGCCCACAAATTGTTTCTTAGCAAGCAACCATGCCAAGCCTATGCCGATAGGAATAAGCCACAAGATGGCAAACCCAGCGACTTTCAAGCTCAGCATTAAGGCTTGGTATTCGTATTCCGATAAATACATCATTTAACGCACTTCAAATCCAAAACTGTTCAAGGTGTCCTTCGCTTTTTCGCTATTTAGGAAAGTATAAAACTCTTCTGCGACGACTTTATCGCTCAATTTCGCTACAGGGTAACGTATTGGCGTATGTAAATTTGATGGGAACGTCGATACGAGGTTCACTTCTTTAGAAAGCAACGCATCTGTTTTGTAGACAATGCCAAGCTTAGCTTCACTACGCTCTACCAAAGCCAGTGCCATACGAACATTGTTACTTGGTGCCAATCGAGTCTTCACATCGTCCCAGACACCTAACGTTTCTAGCGCTTCTTTCGCATAGATACCTGCAGGAACCGACATAGTATTGCCAACCGCAAGTCTTTCATTCGTTAGCAGTTTAGCCCATTGGTCACCGTTTGAGAGATCCAACGATATTGGCGACTCTTTCGGGGAAATCAGCACCAGTTCGTTTTCGCACAAGTTTGTGACATTGTCACTAGAAACCAATTGACGATCGACTAAATGCGTCATCCATTTTTCGTTTGCCGAGATAAAGATGTCTGCTGGCGCGCCTCTTTCGATTTGGCGTACCAAAGATGACGTGCTCGCATAGACTGGAATAACATCGACAGAATGATCTTTCTCAAACTCTTCGACCAACAAGTTAACCGCATTCGTCATCGACGATGCAGCGTAAACTCGTAGCTTTTCCGCAGCCAAAAGATGACTAGAACTCAATGCCGAAGTTAAGGCGATGGTTAAAAGGATGACTCGCTTTTTCATTATGATCACTTATCTATTGTTCGTTTCAGTTCTTGAGATCGCTTTTAAGTCAGACTAAAGCTTTTAGATTCAGACCTAAATGGTTAATTCCGGCCAAAGCAAGTCAAGATTTAAATGCTCTTCGATGGCATCAGCGATTCGATTGATACCCAGCTCTTTAAGCTGTTCATGGTCAATCGCTGTTACATCGTCGGCTCCTGCCCATTCGCAAATAAGCGACAACGCATCGCTGTTATCGAATACGCCATGCAGGTAAGTACCAAAAATCGAGTTATCTTGATTCACAGCGCCATCAAGGCTGCCTGATTCTAACTGAACCGGTAATGCTATTTCTTTGACATCAGTCCTACCTACGTGGATCTCATACCCTTTTACTTGTGCTGTTTTGCCATCAAGTGTCATGGTGCCGCGCACGTTTGTTAAGGTTTTCTGGTGTGTTAGCGTCGTTTCAGTATCCAGATATCCTAACCCTTCGCTGCTTCCTGGCTCACCTTCAACGCCATCTGGATCGTGGATGATATTTCCTAGCATCTGGTAACCACCACAAATACCCATCACTTTGCCGCCCAAGCGTAAATGACGCTGAATATCTTTATCCCAGCCTTGCTGTTTTAGGTAATCCAAATCTGCCCTTACCGATTTTGTACCCGGCAAGATAATCAAATCTGCATTGTTTACACGTTCACCTTTACCGACATAACGTAAATCAATGGAAGGATTAAGTCTTAACGCGTCGAAGTCCGTATGGTTGCTGATTCGGGTTAGCACTGGCACCACGACTTTAAGTTTAGCTTCTCCGTCAGACTCTTGGGCTGAGGTAATGGCATCTTCCGCTTCTAGGTTAAAACCATGCAGATATGGCAATACACCAATTACTGGCTTGCCGGTTTTCTCTTCTAACCAATCAAGTCCAGATTGAAGTAACGCGATATCGCCTCTAAAGCGGTTTATCACAAAGCCTTTTACGCGAGCTTGTTCAGATTCAGATAACAACTCTAATGTGCCGTAGAGGTGCGCAAAAACGCCACCACGGTCAATATCGGCAACGATGATCACTGGGATGTCCGCTTTCTCGGCAAATCCCATGTTAGCGATATCATTTTCGCGAAGATTGATTTCGGCTGGGCTGCCCGCACCTTCAATCATCACGCTTTCGTATTCTTCAGAAAGTCGGTCAAATGAGTCAATAACCGTATCCATCGCCACTTTCTTGTAATCATGATAACCCGTAGCTTCCATATTACTGATCGCTCGGCCTTGCAGAATCACTTGTGCGCCAGTATCTGAATTGGGTTTTAGCAATACCGGATTCATGTGAACAGTGGGTTCAATGTTACAAGCTTGCGCCTGAACGGCTTGAGCGCGGCCAATTTCGCCGCCATCTTTTGTCACCGCACTGTTTAACGCCATGTTTTGTGGCTTAAAAGGTGCCACTTTGATTCCTTTCCTTGCCAAAACACGGCATAAACCTGCCACCAAAACACTTTTCCCGGCATCTGACGTTGTCCCTTGAACCATAAGGGCGTTTAACGGTGATCGCATCTGTACTTAAATCCTTAATTTCTTAATTTCTTAATTTTCAATTTATAGCTGTAGGCAATATTTCTCTGCCTCCATCTTAACGTCATTGCCGAGTAGATGCTCAATAAAATGAATGGAAAATGAATGTGTTACTCACTCTGGATTCAACCCCAGTGTTGTTTAATAGCTCCATCGAAACGAAGCTTATGAACGATAAGCAGCGCATCAGCAAATAAAACGTACTAACGAAAAGAAACGTTTCAAATTCAGAAAAACGTTTCTACTAAAAACAACATTAAGGGATTCACCATGAAAACAACTGTATTAGCTATCGCATCTACTATTATCCTTGCCCCTACTTTCGCAATGGCTAGTGACCACCACAGCAGCAATAACAGCAATAACAGCAATAGCAAGCACGAGAGCGCTATCGCTTACACAGGGCCGATTGAAACCGTTTCTGTTGCTACACTACTTGCAGACACAAGCATGTTCGCAGAGCAAGAAGCGATTGTAGATGGCAAGATTGTTCGTCAGCTAAAGAATGATACATTTGTCTTCTCTGATGGACAGAGTGAAATTCAAATCGAATTGGATGATGATATCCGCCTAGCACAACCGCTAACTGCTGATACTAAAGTACGTATCTTCGGCGAATACGAAGGCGGCAAGACACCGGAAATCGAAGTGGATCATATCCAAGTTCTATAAGCGATAAATAGAAAACATACTGACTTCAAATAATTGGCCTGCATATTGCAGGCTTTTTTGTATTATACTGCCGAAAAATACAATTTATATGGAGTCACCATGCTAGGTTGCACGAATAAGACTGTCCTTTTAGGACTAGCTGCACTGTGTTCATTCTCTGCGTCTGCAAACAACTTTAACTACAACACATTCGAGCTACGCATGGGGGCTAGCCCTAGTACGTTTGGTGGTGAGTTCACAACACTATTTACTCAAAATGCTCATTTTATCGGTCGTATTGATAGTGGTTTCGAAAGTGACTGGGATGCTGCAGCTGGTGTTGGCTTTAATGGTCCGATTGGACAGTTTGCCGATATCTATGGCCAGATGCTGTTACACAACATCGAGCGAAACGATGAAAACGACATTAAAACGGAAGTAAACATCGGCGTAAAAGCCTGGATCATTGCAAATGTTGAAGTCAACGCACGCCTTGGTCAACTGATTGATAACGATAACAGCAACTCAATTGTTGGTTTTGGTGCTCGTTTTCACTCAACCGATCAACTTTCTGTTGGTGTAGATCTGCGAAACAACGGTACTTATGGCCATCAAATCTTAATGTCTGCTCGATTCGGCTTCTAAACTGAATCAGCTGCCTAGGTTTTATTGATAAGCTAAGGTTTCGTCACTAAGTAATAAATAGCTGTACAAATTACATAGAAAAGCCCCGAACACATTAATGTTCGGGGCTTTTTTGTTTGTTAGTTTCGCTGGCTTTTAGTCGTTCACGCCCTAAGCCAGCGACTTACTTTATAAATTAACCATCAGCATCTTTTTCTGATGATCTAAGTACTCTTCATAAGTACCTTGGAAACTAACCAGTTGCTTGTCTTTCACATCAATAACGTGTGTCGCCAAAGAAGAAACGAACTCACGGTCATGGCTTACGAAGATAAGTGTGCCAGTGTAAACCTTCAACGCATCGTTAAGCGCTTGAATTGCTTCCATGTCCATGTGGTTCGTTGGTTCGTCCATTACAAGCACGTTGATGTCTTGCATCATTAGCTTGCCGAATAACAGACGGTTCTTCTCACCACCTGAACAGTTACGCGCTTTCTTGTTCGCGTCATCAGCAGTAAACAATAGACGACCTAGAATGCCACGTACCATAAGGTCATCGTGCTTCACTGTGCGCCATTGAGAGATCCAATCGAAGATGCTCAGGTCGTTGTCAAAGTCAGTCGTGCTATCTTGTGGGCAGTAGCCTACCGATGCGTTTTCAGACCATTTAACGATACCTTCGTTTTGCTCTAGTTCTTGAACTAGGCAACGTAGCAGCGTGGTTTTACCCACACCGTTCTCACCGATAACAGCAAGACGTGTGCCCGCTTCAAGCAGCAAGTTCCCACCAGCAAACAGTGTTTCGCCATCGAAGCCGTGACTAAGCTCTTTAAGTTCAAGCGCTTGACGGTGCAATTTCTTGCCTTCACCAAAATCAATTGATGGGCTCATACGGCTCGATGATTTCACTTCATCAAGCGTGATTTTGTCCATTTTCTTAGCACGTGAACTTGCTTGCTTCGCTTTAGATGCGTTTGCACCAAAACGGTTAACGAAATCTTGAAGTTCGCTAATTTCAGCCGCTTTCTTAGCGTTGTTTGCTAGAAGTTGGTCACGAATCAAACCAGAAGCTTCTAGGAAGTACTCGTAGTTACCAGGGTAAACACGTAGCTCACCGTAGTCGATATCAGCCATGTGCGTACACACAGAGTTCAGGAAGTGTCTATCATGCGAAATGATGATCATTGTACATTTACGCTGGTTTAGCTCTTCAGCAAGCCAGTTGATCGTGTGAATGTCCAAGTTGTTGGTTGGTTCATCAAGAAGCAGAATATCTGGGTTTGCAAATAGAGCTTGCGCCAGAAGCACACGCAGTTTCCAACCTGGAGCAACTTGCTGCATTAGGCCGAAATGGAACTCTTCTTCGATACCCGCTTGAATTAGGATATCACCTGCACGGCTTTCAGCTGTGTAGCCATCCATTTCAGCGAATTCACTTTCAAGTTCAGCGACTTTCATACCATCGTCTTCGCTCATTTCTGGCAAAGAGTAAATACGGTCACGTTCTTGTTTTACTTCCCACAGTTTTCTATCACCCATGATCACAACGTCGATAACGCTGTATTGTTCAAAAGCGAACTGATCTTGGCTTAGCACACCCAGTTTTTCTCCTGGAGTGATAGAAACGTTGCCTGAGCTTGGCGTTAATGCACCACTTAGGATTTTCATGAACGTTGACTTGCCGCAACCATTGGCGCCGATCAAACCATAGCGGTTGCCGTTACCAAATTTAGCAGAGATGTTTTCAAACAGCGGCTCTGCGCCAAATTGCATTGTGATGTTCGCGGTAGATATCAAAGAACTAATTCCTAAGCGTGTACTGACAGATAATTATTAGGCTATTTCAAGAACCTAAATAAGAAGTACGAAAGTATGGATTAAACAAAAATCGAAGCGCGGATTATATAGAGATCTCGATCACGTTGTCGAGGCCAAACCGTAAACGAATCGTAAACATAGACCATTTAGATGCTTTTCATACGTTATTAACCTGTAAATAGAAAAATCCCCACCAGTTGAACTGACGGGGATTCTATTTATCGACACTAAAGTGTTTTGTTAAAACTATCTCTCTTCAAGTCTAAAAGCCCTGATTATGAGACGAAGCGTTATTTAGTGATTTTCTTTTGAACGTACTTTTGGCTTACATCCACTACCGCAACATCTCTAAAGAAGCTTCTACCCAATAGAATAGGGAAAGAAAGATGCGTTCGATCAGCTAGCGTAAACTCAGTTTTGTCTTTCAGATCGCCGATTTGAATAGAAGCTACGACAACAGCACGTCGTTGTGTGCCTTCCGCGCTCGACTGCTTAATCTTAACCCAACGCTCTACCGGTAAACTGATCTCTTTGGTTGTGATACCGTCATGTTCAATTTTAAACTTAACCCAGTCTTTTCCGTCACGCTCAAAATCAACGATATCTACAGCACTGATCGAAGATGTTGTTGCGCCTGTATCAATACGAGCTTTAAATGCTTCTTTCAAACCAGGAACAAACACCCACTCTTCTTCACCAAGAATCAGTTTTCCATCATCCGTTTTTAACGGTTTTGCTGGCGGCTTTTCAACTGGCTCAGGTTTAACTTCTGGCTCAGTGGGTTTTACGTCTTCAGGCTTCTCTGTAGGTTCCGTTACTTTCTCGCCTTCAGTTGCGTCAGTCTTTGAAGAGTCATCCACAACAGGTTGTTCTACTTGAGGCTTTTGCTCTGGCTCGACAGGAACTTGAGTCGTCGTCGAACAAGCAAACAGGCCACCACTTAGCATTAAAACTACAATCGCTTTCCAATTATACATTCAGTCACCTTTTATTTCGAAACGTTAGCTATCGCTTTAGCTACATAAGGAATATGGGATTCAGAAAGGCCTGCGATATTGATGCGTCCGTCGCCAACACCATAGACTCCATATTCTTCACGTAATTGATTCATTTGAGTTTCTTTAAAGCCTAGTACACTAAACATACCTTTATGGCTTTCAATGAAGTCAAAGTGTGACGTGTTGTAAGTATTTCGCAATTCATCACATAAACTTTGGCGCAGATTTAACAAACGTTGCTGCATTTCACTCAATTCTTGCTTCCAAATCGATGTTAGCTCTTGATTCTGAAGAATTGTTTTAACCAACGCGGCACCGTGATCAGGCGGCATCGTGTAAGTTGAACGAGCAAGCGTGAGAAGCTTACCTTTAGCGTTACTAACGTGTTCGCTGTTCTTACCAATCACAATCGCTGCACCTGTTCTTTCACGGTACAAACCGAAGTTTTTTGAACAAGACGTAGTAATCAGCATCTCTTCTACGTTGTTAGCCATATGTTGAAGACCTTTCGCGTCTTCTTCTAGGCCATCGCCAAAGCCTTGGTAGGCAATATCAACGAACGGTAAGAAACCATTCTTCTGAGATAACTTGGTGATTTCCTGCCACGCTTCAAAGTTGATATCCGCACCCGTTGGGTTATGACAGCAACCGTGCAGTAATACGACGTCTGATGGACCCGCTTTTGCAAGATCATCCAACATTCTTGCAGTATCAACTTGCTTCGTTTCAGGACTGAAGTAGTTGTAGTATCGAACTTTTAAGCCCGCTGCTTCCATCACCGGTTTATGGTTAACGTAGCTTGGGTTTGAGATCCAAACTGTGGTGTCTGGTTGAGAAACTTTCATTAAGTCGCCCAACATACGAAGTGCACCACTTGCCCCCGGTGTTTGAATCGCAGCAACGCGATCCATTGCAGAAGTCCCTTTAAGCAGCAGATCAACCATGCTCTGGTTAAACTCTTCACAGCCTGCGAGGCCAACATAAGCTTTGGTTTTCTGAGTATCGACAACAATGTCTTGAGCCATAGAAACGGCTTTCATGATCGGTGTTTCGCCTTGGTCGTTTTTGTAAACGCCAATGCCTAAATCGACTTTGTCAGTACGAAGATCGCCGCGGTAAGCGACAGAAAGAGATAAAATTGGATCTAAAGTTGGTTTTGGTAGATGTGAAAACATGAAAGTCACAACCCTTTGAAATTCAAGTATTGAATTTTACGTTAACATTTTCGTACTAAAATCAGAAACATTTTTTAATAGAAGAGCTTAGTTACCAGAAGTAATCAGAGATTGGTCATTTTAAGCGAAGATATAGTTTAAATTTCGAACAGTTAAGAGCCAGTTACGCAATGATTAGCTTTATTGTTTAACATACCACAGCTACATCGATCAAACACTCTGCTTGAATTGCCTTGGTGTCATTCCAGACCACGCCTTAAATCGAGTACTAAAGTTAGCGGCATTGGGATAACCCACTATCTCGCCAATATGTTGAATCGACCAATCACTCGACTTCAGCAAGCGTGCTGCGTACTCCATCCTCATGCGCATGATATGAGTCATAGGGCTATGTGAATAATAACGTTGGCACAAACGATGGAAATGGGGCTCTGAACACGGGAATAAGCCTGCCAGCTCATGAACGTTCCATTCCTTGTGGAGCTGCTTTTGTACGTTATCGAACACTCGTCTTAAACGAATCAAATTGCGTGACTGTTGCTGCGGTACCGGCGCATTAATCATGTATTCTATTTGAGCCACACTATGATTAGCAATTGCTCCTCCTAAATCGATGGGTAAGGCAATACTTCTGAGCAAGGTATGAATGCAGGACGACACCACCTCAGCTGCTGGCGAAAGCGTGTAGTTCACTTCATCACTCACGACACCCTCCCATTTTTTATCTGGCGAGAGAAAGATCCATGCAATTTGCCATGTTTCTTCTTCAATCCCGAATCCATTCTCAATGCCCGCAGGCACGGTAATACACGACCCTGGCTCTAGAATGTAGCGACACGCCCCACTTTCTAACCAACCTTTGCCCCTAACCGTATATAGCAGCATGTGCTTTTGTTGGTTTTTCCTATGCACTGAAAAGAAATCTCGACACGACGCCATCCCACACTGAACGATACCGAGCTCTTCGAATGCCAATACATGGCTTTGGTCGACAAACTCTTGATGCGTGTTTTCAGAAATCTCATACCGTTCTTGCTTCTCACTCATTTATCTTTTCGCTCATTGAATTTGCCTGCAACTGAGTCGCCACGTAAGTAATTCGATAGTTTTGGAAAATAGATAGCTTGGCAAAAGTTTGTGATGAACAGGAACAATACAGGCAAACCAAATGCCGATAAACTTCTCGCATATTAACCACAGGGGAAATGCGATGCTCTCGACATATCGTCATTTGGACAAAGAGTTTTGGCAAAAGCTATTACACATTGGTTTGCCTGTCTCACTGCAAACCATGCTGTTTTCATTACTAGGCGTGGTCGATATTTTTATGGTCAATCAGCTTGGTGATTCTGCAACCGCTGCTGTTGGCGTTGGCAACCGCATCTTCTTCTTCAACTTTATCATGGTATCGGGGATTAGCGGAGCTGTGAGCGTGCTAGCTTCGCAATATTTTGGCGCAGGTGATTTCAACGGAATTAGACGCACATTAGCGCAATCATGGGCATTGTCGATTGTCGCCATCATCCCGTTTGTGTTCATTTATACATTGGCTCCTGAATCAGTGGTGTCTGTGGTGGCCTCAGACCCTGATTACGTCCGATTGGCAACGGATTACCTTTGGATAACAGGAGCCAGCCTTATTGGAACCGCGATAGTAGTGCCACTAGAAAGCGCAATGCGATCGGTCGGCGAAGCCAAGCTACCTACCAAGATCAGCATCTGGGCGATCATCATCAATGCGATTCTCAATGCATTTCTGATCTTTGGATTATTAGGCTTCCCAGAGCTAGGTGTGGTTGGCGCGGCAATCGGTACTACGGTGTCTCGATTCTTTCAAACGATAGCGCTGCTTGTTATGGCAAAGAAACACTACGCCCACCTATTTCCGACATTAAGTAATTGGCGAGATGCAATATTACCGAAGCACAGAAAGAAGTACTTCACGATAGCCATACCTATGTTGGTTCATGACACAGCATGGGCGGGTGGCATTCTGATTTATAACGTTATTGTTGGTCAGATGGGCGTTGGCGAGCTTGCGATAATCTCACTGTTATCGCCAGTAGAAAGCATCTTAATATCGGCATTTATGGGGTTTGCCGTCGCTGCTTCGATCATTTTAGGCAACGAGATCGGCGCGAAGAACTATCAACGTGTTGAGAATACCGCTTGGGGATATGTATTGGTCAGCTGTGGGCTTGCGGCTCTGTTAGCCTTGATGTGCTGGTTTGCTAAACCCGCGATCGTGTACATGATCGAGCTTACACACTTAGAGTTCAAAGACACGGCAGTCAACGTTACCTTAGTCATGGCACTCGGCATGATACTGAGAGTCTTCAATATGGTTGGCATTGGCGGCGTGCTGAAAAGTGGTGGAGACATCAACTACAGCATCTTCATCGACCTGTTTGGCCAATGGGCGATTGGTATTCCCCTTGCCTACTTTACTGCGCTAGTGTTGGGTTGGCCGTTAGAATGGGTTTTGATGATTGTGTTACTCGAAGAGCTAGCCAAAATAGTTCTGACGAGCCAACGGATTCAATCTAAGAAATGGATAAATAATCTAATCGACGAGCCTGAGCATATTCCTATTTAGACAGACGCCAAACCGACACTGACGTGCGGGCGATAGATTCAAAAGAACTCACACCCAAAGGCTGATTTGTAGCATTGCGCTAACGATGAAGCCCTTTTTTCTGTTTCTGTTTCTGTTTCTGTTTACGAGAATACTGAATCAGAACAAATCTTATAAGTCAGTAAAGCTATAAGTCAGTAAACCGATGGATGATTTGGTTTGAACTACCACGCCAATCTAACATTGGATCCGCTTTATCTTGCTCGAAGCGACCATCAATCAAGGTATCAACGTATTCCAATACTTGCTTCTGCTTTTCATCAAGCTCATCTAGCTCGTAGCCCGTCCACATCCAGATGTCTTTGCCTTCACATTCTGCTTTCACACGCTGAACAAGCTTAAGCACTTCAGACACGTTCGCCGGATGCATTGGATCGCCACCAGAAAGCGATAAGCCACGACGTTTGATCCGCGGATCGTTCAGATCAGCAATAATTTGGTCTTGTAGTTCTTGAGTGAACAAATGTCCTGAGTCCAACCTTTGCGTCGATTGGTTATAACACCCACGACACTGGTGCACACAACCCGACACAAACAAAGTGCAGCGTGTTCCTGGGCCATTTACAACGTCGATTGGGTGATATTGGTGATAATTCATAAGGCAGTATTGAGAACTCGTGATGGCTTAATAGTTTGAAGTGACATGGTGTAACAGCTGAAACAAAAGAATTGGTATCGACATAGCGCCGATACCAATCTTATTTCTTAAAACGTAGATCTTCTAAGTTCACTAGCTAACGATCGCAGATCTTAACCAAGATCCTTCGTTAGATTAAAGGTGCTTCACGCGGCGTTTAACTTCTTCTTGCTTACCGAAGTTAAATGGTCGTGCATCTGGGCTACCAAGGTAACCACAAACACGGCGTGTTACCGATACTTTGGTTGAGTCGTGATTGCCACACTTAGGACACGTAAAGCCCTTACTTGTACAATCGAATTCACCGTTGTAACCACATTCGTAACACTCATCAATCGGCGTGTTGGTGCCGTAGTAAGGAACACGTGTGTAGCTGTAATCCCATACGTTTTCTAGTGCTTCGATGTTCTTCTGCATGTTCGGGAATTCGCCGTAACAGATAAAACCACCGCTAGAAATTTCAGGATAAGGCATCTCGAAATCGATCTTGTCGTATGGGTTCACTGTCTTCTGCACATCTAAGTGGAAGCTGTTGGTGTAGTAACCACGGTCCGTTACACCATCAATCACACCAAACTCTTTGGTATCGATGCTGCAGAAACGGCTACATAGGTTTTCACTTGGTGTGCCGTATAGGCTGAATGCGTAACCTGTTTCTTTGGTCCAAGATTCCACTTCACGCTTCATGTATTCCACCAGCTCAAGCGCTTTAGCACGCATTTCGCCGTCGTCGTACAAGTGAACGTCTGTGCCGTATAGCGCAGTCATTGCTTCGTGGATACCGATGTAACCAAGAGAAACAGACGCACGACCATTCTTGAAGATATCTGCAATAGAGTCGTCTGCTTTCAAGCGAACGCCACACGCACCTTCCATATATAGGATTGGAGCTACGCGCGCTTTCACGTTTTCTAGACGAGAAATACGAGTTTCTAGCGCACGACGAGCCAGCTTCAGTTTTTCATCAAGCAGTTCGTAGAACTTAGTCATATCTCGTTTTGCGTTAATCGCAATACGTGGCAAGTTTAGGCTAACAACACCTAAGTTGTTACGGCCTTCATGAACCAACTCACCATTTTCTTCGTAAGTATTCAAGAAGCTACGGCAGCCCATAGGCGTTTTAAACGACCCTGTCACTTCTACTACTTTGTCGTAGTTAAGAATGTCTGGGTACATACGCTTAGACGCACACTCAAGCGCTAATTGCTTGATGTCGTAGTTTGGATCTTGCTTCTGGTGGTTCAAACCATCTTTGATTGCAAAAACTAGTTTAGGGAATACCGCTGTTTTACGGTTCTTACCCAAACCTGCAATACGGTTTTTCAAAATAGATTGCTGGATAAGTTTCGAACCCCAGCTTTCGCCTAAACCAAAACCAAACGTCACGAATGGTGTTTGACCGTTAGCCGTGTGTAGCGTGTTTACTTCGTACTCTAGAGATTGGAACGCGTCGTAACACTCTTTCTCGGTACGAGAGATAGCAAAAGCTTCTGAGCTATGAATGTCCCACTCTTTCGCTAACGATAAATGCTTCTCGTAGCTCGCCATTACGTAAGGCTCTAAAACCTCATCGATACGGTTAATCGTAGTACCGCCGTAAATGTGGCTCGCCACTTGCGCGATGATCTGCGCTGTTACCGCTGTTGCCGTAGAGATCGATTTAGGCGTGTCGATTTCTGCGTTACCCATCTTGAAGCCATGCGTTAACATGCCTTTCAGATCGATAAGCATACAGTTAAACATCGGGAAGAACGGTGCATAATCTAAATCGTGGTAATGAATATCACCACACTCGTGAGCTTGTACGATGTCACGCGGCAAAATGTGAGTTTTTGCATAGTGTTTAGCCACGATACCCGCCAGCAAATCTCGCTGAGTTGGGATAACTTTACCGTCTTTGTTGGCATTCTCATTGATCAGATCAACATTGCTTTCTTCGATCAAGCCTTCGATCTCACGAGTTAAAGCGCTTTGCTTTTCACGTGCGATGTCACGGTCATGACGGTATTCAATGTAGGCACGAGCCAGAGACTTATAAGGTCCCTGCATTAGCTCGTTCTCGACCAAAGTCTGAATTTCAGAAATATGAACTTCATCGTAGTCTTCGAGCTTCAACTCAACGGCTAATGCCACATTCAGAGCATAAATAGCAATTTCCTTATCGGCTTTGTCTGATGCTGCTTCCACTGCAGCTTGGATACGATCTCTACTGAATGGAGCTCTTGAGCCATCACGCTTGATTACGATTGATTTCACCACTTCTCCTTACTCTTGAGGTATTCACAGACTTATCCACAAACACACTATATAGAGCGATTTATCGTTTAACTAACACTAGATATTGTGGCGTATTTAACGAGAACCACCAACTTTGAGTATTGATTTGGATCAATAAAACGCGCTCGCTGAACAAGATAAATCCAATATTATTACGTGAGTTCTCAAGTCGAAAAGAAACAATGTAACAATAAAAAAACTGCTAAAAAGAGTTGAATTTTTGGTAAGTGTTGTAGGATAACGGCTCAACTATATTGGACACCAAAATTAGGGATATTTGGGATGAAACGACTTCAAAAGTGGATAATGTTAGCTTGCTTACTCAGTAGCCAGACATTTGCTGAACCTTTGACCATATCCAGTTGGAATATCGAATGGTTATCAACCAACGAGGCTGTGAATAAGTTTTCTGCCCAACGTGATCAAGCTGATTTCGACAAACTTGAAGAATACTTTCAATCCTTAGATGCGGATGTGGTCGCCTTTCAAGAAGTCGACGACGTCAATGCCATTCAGCGCATCGCCGGCGATCAATACAAAATATTGATGTCTGACCGTGCATTGCCCAAAAATAGTAACCGACAATTCAAAGAAGTGAACCAATATACGGGCTTCGCGGTTCGTAAAGGAATCACACTCACCGACTACGCTGACTTTCCTCTGGAAACGAGTGCTAACAGCAAGCTCAGATTTGCCAGTTATATGGTTGTGGAAACGGATTCAAATCCAATTCACATGTTGTCAGTGCACTTAAAGGCCGGATGCAGCGGCGCTTACAAGTCGAACCGTGACTGTTCAAGGCTCAAAGACCAAGCTCAACAACTGAATAAGTGGATACAGCAAAGAGAACGTAAAGGCGAAGACTATGCGATTCTGGGCGACTTTAACCATAACCTCTCCTATTCACGAGATTGGATGTGGAAAGATATGGTGCAAAATACCGATGCTCAGTTAGCAACAAGAAAAACTCGAGCAGATTGTAAAGTGCGCTCAAACCGCAATAACCATCGCACGCATCAATTTCGTTCGGTGATTGACCATATTGTTGTGAGCAAGTCCTTAGATGCATCTCCTGCGAAGCAAAAGGTGTTTGAAACTCAAGACGTTCTGGACTACAAACTCAGTGATCACTGCCCAGTTTCAACAACGATCAAACAGTAAGTTATAGATAACTGCAGATTGTAGATAAGTGCAAATAATAGAAAACAGTAGATATAGAAAGAAGCTGACTGGCTTTTACTGAAAGCGGGTCAGCCTCTCTGTTTGGTCAGATAAGAGCGAATCCTCTCAGCCATGCAATAAGTGGTAGGCGCACTGTTAGCAGCTCTTATTGGTTCGACCCGCCAGCCACATCCCCACCAGCATACTTAAGACGAAAAGCCATACCGTAGGGTTACCGCCACTAAGGCTGGTTACTGCAGGCCCCGGGCAAAAGCCTGCAATCCCCCAACCTAAACCAAAGGCAGTTGAACCTAGAATCAGCTTTCTGTCGATTAGTGGATTGTTACTGCTATCTAAATGTTCGCCATTGATGGCTTTAGCACGCTTTTTAATGACCAGATGATAAAACGGAGCGAAGATCAATAGCGCGCCACCCATAACGAATGCCAAACTAATGTCCCAGTTACCGGTAATGTCTAAGAAGCCGAGTACCTTGTTAGGATCAACCATGCCTGAAATGATCATTCCTGCCCCAAACAGAAGACCTGCGAGTAAACCGATAACGATAGTAAATGAAGAGTTTTTCATTATGCCCCCAAGCCAATCAGGTTGTTAACCAGCACTGTTGCCATCGCGACACCCATAAATACACAGGTTGCGACAATTGAACGTTTAGACAAACGAGCCATTCCGACAATGCCATGACCGCTAGTACAACCGTTCGCCATCTTGGTACCGAAGCCCACCAATAGTCCGGCTATGATAACCACTGCGAAGTTGATCTCTTCTAATTGCGGAAGTTGGTAGCCCGTTGGAATCAATAACCATCCGCTCGCGACCATTCCGACAACAAAAGCAAGTCGCCAATGTTTTTCGGTTTTCTCTGTGTTGGTATCCGAGCTGGGTTCAGATCCTGATTCTAATCTTTTGTTGTTTCTAGACGGCAATAAGCGGCTAACGATTCCGCTGATCCCCGCAACTCGCCCGATCCCCAACATCAGAATAATTGCCGACGCGCCTAGTAGCATGCCACCGAAAAATGCATCCCAAGGTATTAAACTCATCACTGACCTCTCCCATAACGTCGATTAACTCATCAGTCTTAACTTAAATTAGAGTTTACTAATAAATATAAATTAGTCAATGCTAATGTAATAGCGTTATCTTTCGATTTGTAAGTTTGGAATTTAAAAGCGTCCCACATGAAAAAAGCCCCTAGGCGTTAACCTAAGGGCTTAATGTTTTTTCTGTCTTTGGTAAAGAACAGCTATTTGATCTTGTTCTTCTCAGCTATCCACTGCGACATGTACTTGGTACTCGCCATACTGTGGTGTTTAAGCATCGAGCCAAAGAAGTTATCCAGTCGATGAGATTCAAGCTCAGAATCTAGCGCATTCAGTCGCTCGATCAATTTGTCACCCAGTTGATTCTGCTCGTAGTGCGTTTCAAGGATCGAATGACATTGGTTTTGTGCCTTGAGCCACTTCTCTTCATCGTTATAAAGAGCAACAGCTTGTTCAACAAACTCGTCAATATCGTCTGCAACCGCGCCCGGCCATTGCAAATCACCTTGCGGCAACATGCCTTCACTACCAATTTCACTGGTCACGTTCGGAGTTTGTAACTTCATCGCATCAAGCAACTTGCCTTTAATGCCCGCGCCAAATCGTAGAGGCGCGACACACACACGTGCCTGTTCCATCACTTCTTGAGCGTCTTTAGCCCAACCTTTGATATGGAAACCGGTTTTAGGGTTGTGCAAAGCCGTTGCTTTCGGCGGCGGGTAAGATCCGTAAATATGAAGTTCGGATTCAGGTAACTGTTTGCGAATCTTCGGCCAAATCTTCTGTAACTGAAGCACGGCATCCCAGTTCGGTGCGTGTCTAAAGTTACCTATCGTCATGAAATGCTTACGTTCTTCAAAGCTTTTCGTGCTTTCAGGCAGCGTATTGAGGTCAACCATGAACGGGAGATGATGTAGTAACTTTGGATCGATATTGAACTCAGATTGAAGCAGATCCATCTCGTAACTTGAAATGATCAATGAAAGATCACAGCGTAAAATCGCAGCAATTTCACGTTTAGCCAAGTCACTATATAAATGAGCTTTGGTCAGTTCAGTCTCTTTCTTAATAGCTTCGTGGCGTGCATTACGTAGAAACTGCAAGTCTTCGGTATCCAATAACTTAAATGCATTCGGACATACTTTCTCCACGCGCCAGCCAAACTGCTCTTCCATCATAAAACGGTCGAACATCACGACATCGGGTTGCAGCTCTTCAATGTACTGGTCAAAGCTGTCGCAATTCAACTGTATAGATTGGCTCGTGATACCCTCTTCAGAGAGATCAATCATGTGCTCGGTTTCTTGAGCTGGCGTTGCAAATTCAATTAACCAACCTTGTCTCTTGAATAGACGTAAAAGAGACATCATGTGGCTGCCAGCCGCCGATGAATTCGGTTCTGGCCAAACGTAGCCAATTGCTAAAACTTTCTTCAAAACACTTCCTAAGAAATAACAAAAGGGACTGTAGAAGCCCCCTAATTAAACGTTAATCGATTTATATCACTGATTATAATGGGCTCTAAGAACTCAGCGATCAGATTCGCTCACCTACATTGCGAGCTATCATAAGCACTTCATCAGTAGAATACAGGCTTGAAATCGTGGTTTCGACTTCAGCGCCTAATGTCGACTGATACAGCTTTTGTGCAAAATTGTCTGCTCTAGTGGTAACCAGAACATGCTTTAGTGCCGAACCTTGCTGCGCTAGCTGCTGCTTCACTTGCGGCAGAGAGTCAAGAATCAGCTTTTTACCCAATCCTTTGCCCTGTGCGCTTGGCAATACAGCAAGTTGTTCTAGTTCTAAAACTGCTTCCGGTCTAAAGCCACTTTTCTGAACCCAAATAATGTAGCCAACAATTTCACCTTCGCTTTCAGCAACAAAGTTAAGAAAGCGTGGTGAAGCGCTTAAGTTACATTGTAACCACTCTCGAGAATGTTGCTGTCGAACAAAGGCTGCTTGATGAACCAAAGCCGCCCCATCGAGGTCGGCTTTCTTCATAAGGCGCACTTTACTCAAAACACTTTACCCATAATACGTCGCTCATTAGCGTTATTCAGTCGCTGAGTTTGGGTGCGTTTTACAGTGTAAAATAGCTCTTTCTAGAAGCTCTAAAGCAGACTTATCGGCTTCAGGAAGTTTAGCATCCGATTGACCTAGCGGTTCAACGCGGCTGCCCCATTTAATATGGCCAGCACCCCAAGTTAAACCCGCACCAAATGCCGCAACAAGAATGTTGTCGTTAGGCTTAACGAAACCTTGCTCTAGCGACTCACATAATGCAATTGGCACAGTAGCGGCCGATGTGTTGCCGTAGTTTTGGATGTTAACAAACGCTTTCTCGCGATCAATACCCGCCATATCACACAGAGTTTGGATGATTCGGATGTTTGCTTGGTGCGGGATCACAACGTCGATATTATCGGTTGAGATACCTGTGCGGCTCAATACTGTGTGTGCCGCTGCGCCCATGCCTTTCACTGCGCGTTTGAAGATCTCTTTACCAACGAAATCGAAGTCCCAGTAACCGTTGTCAGCCGCAAAGCGGTCCATAGACGTACCGAATTTTGGTACCGCTAGAATATCGCGGCCTTCGGCGTCACAACCGATTTGAGCTTCTTGTAAGCCGACTTGTTCTTCAGTACGCGATAGAACCACAGCGCCGGCTCCATCACCGAAAAGAACCGCGGTATCACGCTTGGTCCAATCAATGAAGAATGACAGACGTTCAGCACCCACAACGATGGCATTACGATAGTTACCCGCCTGAATCAGTCGAGTTGCCGTTTCAACGCCGTAGATGAAGCCCGTACACGCTGCGTTAAGGTCGAAAGCCGCTGCACTCTTAATGCCTAAGTTCTGTTGAACCTTAGATGCGGTATTTGGAATAAGGGAGTCTGGGCTGCACGTCGCGATGATCACGAGATCGATATCTTCGGCTGTTAGGCCAGCACACGCCATGGCATGTTTCGCTGCAACAGTCGCTAGCTCAGAGGTATTTACATGACTGATACGACGGTTTTCGATACCAGTTCGAGTTCGAATCCACTCGTCAGACGTATCAATGAAAGTGCTTAGATCATCATTGGACAGCACGGCTGGTGGTAGACACTTTCCCCAGCCAGTAATTTCGGCGTAAAATTTTGTCATCATTTACCTGTTTATTGTTTGTTTTTATTTAAGTATCGTATTCTAGTTTTAAACAGTATAAGCGCTCCGTGCGTGATTCGTAAATCGCGTTAGCAACGGAGTTACAATAAAAAGAGAAAGTTATGTCTACATTCAACACACGATGCCCTTCTTGTAATGGCGTAAACCGAGTTCCTTCAGAAAGAATTTCAGAAAGCCCAACTTGTGGTAAATGCAAAACAGCATTGCTCGATGGCGCTCCCATCGAGGGAACGTCACTTAATTTCCAATCTATCTTGAACAGTTCACAGCCTGTGGTTGTCGATTTCTGGGCGACATGGTGTAACCCATGTGTGGGTTTTGCGCCAGTGTTCAGCGACGTTGCAAAAGAGCGTTCGGGAGATGTTCGATTCGTTAAGATTGATACAGAAGCTCAGCAACAGCTTGCCGCGATGTACCAAATCAGAAGCATTCCCACGGTGATGGTGTTTAAAGATGGCAAACGTGTCGATACGATTAACGGTGCGTTACCAAAAGGCCAATTTGATCAATGGCTTAATCAAGCTCTAACGAAGTAACACTATTATTTAAGCTATTATTTAAGCTATTGGTTAAGCGATTGAATTAGCTTTTGCTTTGTTCTAAGTAAGCACACAAAAATAGGTTAGAGAGTCTTACCAAATCAAGACTATCTAACCTACTGTTTTATTCGTGGTTATCACTTCGCTTCTTGAGTTAAACCACAGCTTCGCCTTTCGCTTGAATACTAGATTCTTGCTTACCTAACCCGTATTCCTCTTTGATTTGGTCTGCGACTTTTTCAGCAATCATAATGGTTGGCGCATTGGTGTTTGCCCCAATCAGTGTCGGCATCACAGAAGCATCAATGACTCTTAAGTTATCCAATCCATAAACTTTAAGATCGTTATCTACCACGGCTAATGAATCACTACTAGGGCCCATTTTACAGGTCCCGACCGGGTGATACTGAGTGTCTGCACGGTTGCGAATGTCTTGCTCGATAGCCTTGTCATCACTGGCGTCCACTGGGTAGAAAGCATTGCCACGGATGTCATCAAACGCCGAACTCTCTAACATTTGATACTGCTTCTTCCAGCCCTTAATCATGATCTCCATATCTTCAGGATGACTGAAAAACGCAGGATCGATCTTAGGCGGATCATAAGGATCATTACTATTGAGCGTTACGCTGCCGTTGCTTTTCGGACGCAACAAGGTGACATGAGAGGTAAAACCATGACTGGTATGGATTTTTCTTGCATGGTCATCGACAACAGCGACCACAAATACAAACTCTAAATCCGGCACCGCGATATGATCTTCGGAACAAAGAAAACCTATCCCCTCTGCAAAATTACTGCTCATCTTGCCACGGCGTTCTTTGTGCCATAGCGGCAGAGCTTTGGTCATTTCAGAGGCCATTTGTAGCGAGATACCAAAAGTTTCACGCTTTTCACTGCACTTGTACGAATGCACCAAGTCGATATGGTCTTGGAGGTTCTTGCCCACTCCAGGCAACTCATGAACCTGTTCGATGTCATGCGCCTCCAAATCGTCTTTAGCACCGACACCAGACAGTAATAACAACTGGGGAGAACCAAATGCACCAGCAGATAGAATCACCTCTTTGTTGGATCTGATCTGATAACGCTGTCCGTCCGAGCCATATTCAACGCCAACCGCTTGCTTACCTTCAAACAAGACCTTATGCGTGGTGGCTTTAGTAACGACCGTGAGATTCGATCGTGAAAGGTTTGGCGTTAAGTAAGCCTTGGCAGTGCTGCATCGTTCACCATTCAGCTGAGTGACCTGGGTCGGCATCGCCCCAAACTGAGCAGCACCGTTAATGTCTTCGTTACGAGGCACACCTATAGACTCACACGCCGTTAAATAACGTTCCAGCATAGGGCTTGGCGATCTAAGATTTGCCACATTAAGAGGACCACCTTGACCATGAAACTCATCTTGATGAACTTCGTTGTTTTCGGCTTTCTTGAAGTAAGGCAGACATGAATCATAGCTCCATCCCGCATTACCCATGCTTGCCCATGTATCGTAGTCGGAACGGTGCCCACGGGCGTACATCATGGCATTGATAGAACTAGACCCACCAAGTGTCTTACCTCTCGGCTGATAGCCTCTACGACCATTTAAACCCGGCTGTTCAACGGTTTCGAAAGCCCAATTATTGAGTTTGGTTGGCATCATAGCCACCACGCCAACGGGTGTATGAATGAATGGGCTCGTGTCTTTACCGCCCGCTTCTAACAAGCAAACAGTGACATTAGGATCTTCCGACAACCGAGAAGCCATGACACACCCCGCTGAACCACCGCCAACAACAATAAAATCATAACTATCCATTAATCATCTCCGCTATTTCTAGTGGGTGCAATTCGCGCTTCAATATTTTGCCGGTTGCTGTCATGGGTAAGGCTTTGCGAATGAAGACCTTACGCGGATATTTGTAATCGGCCAATTGCTCACGACACCATGTAATCAGAGCTGCACTATCACATTGCGTATGTTCGTGAAGCACCACATGAGCGTGAATCTCCTCGCCTAGGCGATCATGATGTTCACCCACAACCGCGACCATTTCGACATCAGGATGACACATCAATACTTCTTCGATTTCGCGCGGATACACGTTGTAACCCCCACGGATGATCATGTCTTTAACGCGGTCAACAATGAACAAGTTGCCGTGCTCATCGGTGCGTCCAATATCTCCTGTTAGGAACCAACCGTCTCTTATCGCTTCTGCTGTCGCCTCTGGCCTTTGATAGTAGCCTTTCATGACACTTGGACTCTTGATGCAGACTTCACCCAATTCACCCATTGCAACAGAGTTGCCTTGTATATCAGTGATCTTGATAAGGTGACCACACAAAGGTTGACCCACACTGCCAGACAATCGGTCACCATCAATATGATTAAAGGTCGCAACTGGCGCTGTTTCTGATAAACCATAGCCTTCTAATACTGGAAGCTCAAAGCGAGACTCAAACTGTCGTATTACTTCAAGAGGCATAGAAGCACCGCCAGACACGCCAAGTCTCAAGCTGTGTTTAACCTGTTCAGAGCGTTTGCTTGTGTTTTCTAAACTATCAGGAGACTCTTCTCCCGCCTTTAATAACGCAATATACATAGTAGGAACACCCGCAAATACGCTTACTTTGTGGTTAATGATCTGGTCGATCACCAGTGACGGTTCGAAACGCGGAATCAACACCATGGTCGACCCTGTTAGCACACTCGCGTTCATCATGACCGTCTGGCCGAAGCTATGGAATAAAGGCAGTGTAGCCATTGTGGTGTCGCTGTACTCCAATCGCATTAGATACTGTGACGACATCGCATTGGTTTGCATGTTGGTGTGAGAAAGCTCTGCTCCTTTTGGCTGACCTGTCGTACCTGAAGTATAAAGAATCACAGCGGTATCATCACCATGGCAAGCCACAGACTCAAAAGGAATCAAAGGTTGTGCTAACCAGTCAGCGATTGATTCATGCTGCTCGTTTCTTTCTGAAGTCGTGTCTGCGCCGGTTGGGATGGGCATCTCGACAAAGTGTTCACAATGGTTTGCCTGTTCGAAACCTTGTAAGCCATAGCGACCGATGGGCAGCTCTTCACTGCCCTCAAAGCATAAATAGGCTTTCGCGTCAGAGTCATTAAGGTGATAAGCGATCTCTCTTGCTTTAAATAACACGTTCAAAGGCACCACGACGCAGCCTGCTTTCAGAATTCCATAATAGGCAATCGGGAAATACGTGACATTCGGACACGACAACGCGACCTTATCTCCTTTCTTGAGCCCCAGCCTCTTTAAATTAGCGGCGACGTTTCCAGAAAGTTGTTCCAACTGAGAAAAGCTGACTTCATCCGTCCCCATTCGCAGAGCGACTTTATTTGGGAAAAGCGAAGCGCTGCGCTCCAAGTTAACAGCAAGATTGTGCATCCATGATCTCCTTATTCGACTTAGACCTGTTAGTCGCGGTCACCGTAGACGTTGTCGTATTTTGTTTCGAATATGTGTTTAATCTATGTTCATTTGCTCTTTGCTTTCGTTTCCAATCTATTGTTATTTCAGCCCTATGCACACGTGTCCGTGTACGGCTTATTAAATTACAACATTTTGATAACATTCTGCAAAGGTTGCAAAAAGACAAAAAACGGTGATATTCGGACATAATTGCAACACAGCCGACGAAAAGATGTTCGTGGTTAAGATAGAATAAGAACACTCAACAAGAGGCATATTATGGAATACACCGCAGTTTACGAACCGGATATGCAGGCATTTGGTATTCTTGATCTTCAACTATTGTCTCGATATTTTTCATCATCCTTGACGGTCGATACGTTATTGAAAGGCAGTAACATCGATGAGTTCCAGCTCAATACGCCAGATACCCACATCACGCTCGCACAAAAATTAGCGGTGTTCAGTAACGCGCTTGAGAGCTCCAACGTAGAGGGGTTAGGACTAAAAGTTGGACAGGAAGCCCGATTCAGTGATTTTGGTGTGTTGGGTTACGCAGTGTTCAGCAGTGAGACACTGTTAGACGCTCTTTTAATGGGCTTCAAATATCTACGTCTTGCGGGCCCTGTTCTCAAGAAGACCATGTCCGTTGAACATCAAACCGGATACTTTCGCGCAGAACAACTTATCGAGCTCGACTCTTTGTTGCCTTTCTGTTGTGAGTATTGGTTTTCCGCGATTCAAAGTTTGTGTGAAGAAGTGCTACAACAGCCCTTTCCCTCTCTTGTGATCCGCTTCCCTTACCCTAAACCTACCTACGGCGATCTCTATCAGGAGATTTTCCGTTGCCGTGTAGAGTTTGATTGCGAGCAGCTTGAGTGGCAGTTCGATGCAACAAGCCTATATTCACCTTTACCCACGGCTAACCCAATCACGTTACAAATGTGTTTGAAATCTTGTGACGACATGTTGGCTAGAGTCAGTGCGCCCACAAGCCTTAAAGAGAAGATCTCACAAATGTTTATTGAAAGGCCTGGCTGTTACCCTTCCATTGAAGCGCTATCCACAGAATTGGGAATGTCTTCTAGAACACTACGTAGACACCTCAAGGCCGCAGACACGAGCTATCAGAAAATATTGGATCACGTGCGATTTCACCTCTCTAGGCACTATCTTTCATCGACGCATATGAGTATTGAAGAGATCTCCGATAGAGTGGGTTTTTCGGACAGTGCGAACTTTCGGCACGCCTTTCGTAAGTGGAGCGGAAGCTCTCCAAGGCAATACCGTAAAGACATCGGATAATGTTTTTTGATACCTGAATTAAATCCAAATGATGGAAAATTAGAGGCCTATCATCTTCCAAATTAAATAACCATCGAACAAAGGCTTAACAGCTTTTCGACCGTATAAAATCTTGCCAAATCATAAAATGTCGCAATGGTATTTTAGTTTAGATTAGCGATAGATTTCTTTTGTCTTAACGACCATTTTTATTCGTTTTACCCAATTCAGTTTCTCCCCCATAGTCGCGGAAAATTCATCGTTTCTTTTACTATTTAGAGGCTCCTGCATTGGACAACATCCAACCAACAACTCGCATAACTGTTCCTGTTATTGCATTGTCTTTTTACGCGATAGCTTCAGGCTACTTAATGAGTTCATTACCATTAATGCTGTCTGAGTATGGCTTAGACAGTAATCTATCGAGTTGGTTGGCGAGTGCCTTTTATGCAGGTCTTTTAGCGGGTACGTTATTGATTGAGCGTGCGATCGCTCGCGTTGGTCACAAAGACGCGTTCGTCATTGCACTTAGCGTATTTATCGCCACGATTCTTGTATTACCGTTGGCGCCACATCAATCAGTTTGGTTGTTGGCTCGTTTCGTCGCGGGTGTCTCAGTCGCTGGGATCTTTGTGATTGTGGAATCTTGGCTAATGAGCGGTGAAGAATCTCAACGTGCGAAACGTTTAGGGGTTTACATGTGTTCGTTGTATGGCGGTTCGGCCGTTGGTCAACTTGGCATCGGATACCTTGGTATTACGGGCGGCGTGCCTTTCATTGCAATGTTCACCCTGCTGTTTGGAGCAATCATTGTATTGATGTACGGACAAGCGACAGCGCCACAAATTCACGATGCGCAGTCTTTATCACTGAAGCAAATCAGCAAGCTAAGTCACAGCGCTTTGATTGGCTGTATTGTATCTGGGTTAACACTTGGGTCTATTTACGGATTGATGCCTGTCGAACTCGCTCAGCGCAACATCGCACACCAAGACATTGGCGGTTTGATGGCGTTAGTGATTATGGGTGGTATGGCCGTTCAACCGATGGTGACGTGGTTATCTCACCACATAGGACAAGTGTTATTAATGGCTCTATTCTGCCTGCTAGGGGTTGCAAGCATTGGTGTGCTCACTATCAACCATGATTTTTACGTTCTTGGTATGAGCTTGTTTGTGTTAGGTATGGCGACATTTGCACTTTACCCAATTGCGATTAACTTGGGTTGTCGCAATTTAGACCCGAGCTATTTAGTTTCAGTGACTCAAGTTATGTTGTTGTGTTACAGCATCGGCTCTGTAGCAGGGCCATTGGTTGCGGATAGCTTTATGGATTCACAAGCAGGCTTATTCACTTACCTGTTCGCGTCTCTACTCGCTACAACCATCTACATGCTAATTGCTAGCCTAAAGCGTTCTCCTCTACAGATTGCAGGCGAGTAAATCAAATAGGTAGGCACAAGAACTGTATCACTAGGGCTCTTAGTTATGACTTCCCGTCTAAATTAAGAGCCCTTTTTGTTTTATGTCGTCTGGAGGAAAGATCGACAAAAAAAACCTATAACAATAACAATAACAATAACAATAAGATTCATTATTTCAAAAGGTTAGGGTTGGAATACGTAACCTTCACCAGTAATCGTGATGATTAATCCGTCTCCGAATAATGATCTTATTTCAGATATCGCAACAATCACAGATGAGTTGGTCACTTTCTCACTTTCCCAGCCAATCTTCTTTAATTGGCCAACACTGAACAGTTCACCTCGATGTCGATTCATAAATAAAATGATCTTTCGGTACGCCAAAGGCATGGTAGCCAGTACGTAACCATTTTCAACATTGCGAATGAGTTTGGTGTTGAGTTCAACAATTTTACCGTTTAGTTCAAGTACTACGTTGTTTTCAGAGTGGTTCGTTTCTATTGCAGGATAAGAGTCCATTTTTATATCATTCCCTTACTATATAGCCAGCGACAAAGTCAGATTCATTCATATTTATATAACGTCGCTTATAAGTGGACGTTTTAGATTTGACGATAATCAATGGAATTCGTACGGTAAAGAGATTAAATTTTTATTATTAATATATTAACAGGATATCAATAGAAGATTATTTATTACTCCATGACATACCCTTCGTTGGAAACGGTTTGTATACAACGGCAGTCAAGAATCCTCCTTATCTCGTAAATAGCAACCAACACAGATGCAGATGTCACCGCTTTACCTGCCCAGCCTACACGCTTCAAAATTTGCTTGCTCACCACTTGACCTCTGTTCAGGTAAAGATAGAAAAGTACTTTACGATGAGGCTCAGCAAGCGTTCCTATTATTGAACCACAACCCTGCTTGCGTACGATTTTAGTGCCTGATTGAAACTCTTTATTGTTTAAAATGAGCTTCGACGGAAGAGCTAAATCATCCGTCTCACTGATAACTTGGTGCATTAATTCCTCGTGTTGCATAAGCAGTCGTCTCTGAGATATTTCCAATACTATCGAATAGAGCAAAAATACTAAATTAATAGATAGCTCAATACAGTAATATTACTGCAAAGCTTGATCTTGCGTAATTGATCGAGGAAATAAGCAAGGCTAACCAAGAAGTCGATGGCTTTTTCGATATTGGCTGGGTGACAGACCAAAATGTTTTTTAAAGCGATGTGAGAAGTTATAAGGATCTTTGTAGCCTAAACGGTTGGCAATCATAGAGACAGACCAATCTTGATATTTCAGCAAACTGGTGGCTTTATCCATGCGCAATTGAATCAATTTACTGCGTGGTGAGAGGTTGAATAGCGTCTTGGTGACTCTATTGAGCTGCTCTTCACTGATGAACACCCTTTCGGCCATCCCTGCCACTGTCCATGGCTGGTGCAGACTGCTTTCAATCTCGTTATAGAGCGCTTGAACACGTGCGGTGGTGCTGGTCGATTTGGGTTCAAACCCCGTCAATGTTCGGATGATTTCACTCAAAAGCAACTTACGGTAACTGGCTCTACCGCCTATCTCAAAGTAAACCAAGTTCATTAATGACCAGATCTGCTCACACTCTCCGAACGGCACTATCCCCTGACCTAAACTTGCTATGTGCTGCCATTGCTGCGTATCAGGCGTCAGCATCCACGCCATTTTCCAATAATTATATTGAGGATCGAGTTCAAAACGAAATGGGGTTTCGGCAGGAAGAACCACCAGCGTATAAGGCGTAATCGCTTGTACCGAGGTTGAAGTGGTTAGAATTCCACCCCCTTCTTGAGTAAAAATCAACGTATGAACATTGACGGATTCTCGCTCAACCCAATAACCATCGTATAGCTTTGCCATACCGCCCATATAGACACCAAAGCTTTTCATCTCTGGGACATCTTCAACGGTCAAAAAACGTTCTTTGCACTGTTCGGCAAGAAAAACGTCATCGTGCCAAGTGGATTTTGGCTTCATTGATTCAATGACGGATTCGCACAGGTTTTGTTGTTTTTTAAACATGTTGTTACTTCGCTCAAAACACTATAGTTCTGCCATAAATCGGAGAGCTTATGACAACTAACATCAACCCTAACTCATCTATGAATAACAAGCCAGAGAGCATCTTACCTCGTATCGTTAAACTTGGTTTACCTGTTGCTTTGCAAAGTGCGCTTGTCGCTATTCTTGCCCTTGCTGACGTATTAATGGTCAGTGATTATGGTATGGAAGCAGCTGCAGCTGTGGGAATTGCGTCAAAATGGCACTTCGTTGCTATTATGATTATGGCAGGGTTGGCCTCAGCAAACGGTACATTAGTCGCTCAATACTGGGGAAAGAATGACCGAAAAAGCGCACGAACAGTATCATCGATTGCGATGATATTTGGCTTAAAAGTTCTGCTGCCTGTTACTGCAATCATCACTCTTGGTTCTCAGTTTTTAATGATGTTGCAAACCAGCGATCAAACCGTGATTGAACTTGGCGCGACTTACCTATGGTATGGCTTCCCTGTTCTACTTCTGACTCACATTGTTGTCGTGGTAGAAGCAAGTATGCGCTCATCAGGAGACACCGTAACTCCGCTATTATTAGGCGGCGTTACCATCGCACTCAACATTGCGCTTAACTTCGTTCTTATTAAAGGTGCTTTCGGCATTCCAGCAATGGGCGTCGCAGGTGCGGCATTGGCGACAACCTTAGCGCGATTGATTCAAGTGGGCTTAATGTATAGCTACATGCGTATGCGTAAACATTGGCTATTAACGACACCGAGCTCACCACATCGCCCGTCATTGTGGTTGTCTTACCGTCGCATTGCTTTGCCGTTGACGATGAATGCTGTGTTGTGGGCAATGGGTACCATGGCATATCAAATGATTTTCGGTCACATGGGCACGACTGAGCTTGCGGTGTTTTCGATGCTCGCACCATTTGAATCGCTGTGTTACTCGATCTTCTTTGGTATCTCAGTGGCGTGTTCTGTTTTGTTAGGGCATTCATTAGGCCGTGATGAATTTGATGACGCGATGAGCATGGGTCTAACATTCATTAAAGCCGTCGTTGGTTTTGGCGCGGTCGTTGGGTTGCTACTGTTTATGGGTAAAGAACATATTCTATCATGGCTAAACCTTTCTACCGATGCATTGTACCCACTCGCTGCACCTGCAATGACTATTATGTGTTTTGCGGTAGTCATTCGTATGCTCAACATGGTGATCATTAACGGTATTATTCGTGCTGGTGGTGATAACGCTTTTTGCCTGCGAATGGATTTCATCGCGATGTGGATGGTTGGGATTCCAGTGTGTGTTTACGGCGCATTTGTCGCTGGATGGGATTTCAAATACATCTATGGTCTGATGTTGGTAGAAGAAGTGGTGAAACTGGCCATCTGTTCACACCGATACTTGAGCCGACGCTGGATCAATAACCTGACGGTTACCTACGAAGAGCCTCAAGCCGCGTAATCTCTTACGTTCTAGGTTTAGTCATCGAATATAAAAACAAAAAGGTCTGAGAAATCAGACCTTTCTTATTTCTAAACCGTTTTCCACTGCAAACAATACGTTACTTTTTGTTCATTCGGATATGGCGGTTCGACACATTCGGCAATGGCTTCTCAGGCACTTTTCGTTTTTCATGTATCAAGTGTCTGATCGCTAAAATCGGATGCTTGAGTAACATTCTTGGTCCAGCATATCGCATCACTAAACGCATCTGCTCTTTAGGGTCAGGCTTATAGCAATGAATCGGACACTTATTGCAGGTTGGCTTCGCCTCGCCATAAGGACAGCGATCAAGTCGTGTTTCAGCATAACGCAACAGTTGTTCGCACTCTTCACATAACGCGTTGTCCAAACGAACAGCACCGTGATGATCTTTGCAATAGATGTGCACCATCGCAATAACGGTTTTGTACTCCGTTGCGAGTTCACCTTGTAGAATGTTGTTATGTTTGAACATGATTAATTACCTAATGAGAGACCATACAGGTTGAGATTGACGCTTTCATTGATCGCCTCTTCAACTCGCTCAAACACAAAACCCAACTTAGTCAGCAGTGCGATGCTTCGAATATTATCAGAGGTCGTGATGGCAACTAAATGATCGATATCAGCATTATGTTGAGCTTGTTCAATTATCGCTTGTGCCGCTTCCCTTGCATAACCTTGGCCATAGACTTCAGGTACAAAACCATAACCAATATCATGCGCCTCTAGTGTATCTCTTTTAATCAAACCACAGACACCGATTGGCGTTGAAGACGCTTTAATCTCGACCATCAGTAAACACACACCCTTCTCTCTATACATCTTAAGAATGTTGTTTTCGATGTATTCAACAGCCTTGCCAGTATCTGTAATTTCCTTGTCTCCGATGTAACGTAAGAAATCTTCTGAGCTATATAATCGCTGAATAAACGCCGCATCTTGAGGTGCGATCATTCTTAATCGTAAGCGTGCGGTTTCGACTGCCTGCATAGTGATATTTTCCTTGCTGGATAGCATGTAAATATTGAGTTCTAGATCTAAAATGATTATCCTCCACCGCATAAACTAAATACAAGGCTATGCAGCAATGAACCGTAAGAAAAAAATCAATCAAATTCTAAAGAAAAGACAGAAACAGGCGACGTCTAAACTGCATGGTAGCAACAAGCCTCGCTATATTTCTAAAGCTGACCGCGCAAAAATGGAAGCTGAAGAGCAAGCGAAAGCCGCTCAAGAGCAAGCTGAAGGCACAGTTGAAGCTTCTGTTGAATCGGAAGAAGCTGGTATCGAAACTAAAGAGACAAAAGCTGCAGAGTAAGTTTTAAACTCGCAGTACTCTTGCCCAGCACTCTGACCAGAGCCAACGGACAAGAACAAAAAAAGCAGCCTCTATTTGGGCTGCTTTTTTGATCGTGTTTTTTGAACGAGCTGTTTATTAGCTAACGGTTTATTAGCTAACTTGTTTTAGCCACTTAACCTTTGAAAGGCTCAACTTCCCAGCGAGCAAAGGGCGCGTTTGTGTTAATCCCTGCTCTTCCCCAACGGTCTACGGAATCAACAACAAGAATTCGCTCATTCGGTACCAGTGACTTAATCAACGTCGTTGGCTTTTTCGCTGTGACTAACCAGAGTGCATCGTCTTCTGAAAACATGGCTTTGAGTTTCGCTTTGTCTTGCTCTGTCCATTCCAGTTCTGCTTTGAACATACGCTCTTCAACAAACAGTTGGCTACCAGAAGCAAAATCTTCCAAGCTTTCTGAAAGCAACAGTACTGAATCTACGTCGTTATCCAATAACACCGCTTGTTGCTTGTTAATCAGTTCACGAACATCAAGCATCACGCGTTGTAGGTTGCTATCAATGGTCTCAGCTTGCGCCGACCACAACAACTTAAAGTCATCAGCCACAATTGCCGCCATACGCGTTAGATTGGTTGGGTTTAACCACGCGTATTTAGACACTTCACCATTTGATAACGTCAGCGCAGCGACACCTTGCGCGCGCGGTGTAATCGCTTGAGCAGCATCCACCTCAACCAAATGGATGTTGCCTTGTCTTGCGTATACAAATGTAGGATCAGCTTGCCAGATAGATGACAGCGTTAGAGCAACGGTCGCCTTTTCTCCTGATTGAAGGACTTTGCTCGCCCCCTTAGTACCAAACCAGTTAGGCAGACGATCAATACCGTAGCGTTTTGGTGGTAGATATTCAGTCGTAATGTCTGTGCCTTTGGTTAGCTCTGTCGCTAGCGCATAAGTCACAGGCGTACTGGTGAGGATATCTTCAGCATTAGCGCTGATAGACACCATTGAGCCAACCAACAATAGACTACTAAGTGCACTCACTTGAGTCGCTGTTTTTACTGAGCTTGAAATACGATTCATCAAAGAAGTCATGGTTATGCCTTTCTTATAATTCGATATAGCGTCGCCGCTAGGAAAAACGTTGCAGAAACGATGATGATTGAAGCGCCCGATGGCACTGGCAGTTTAAGCTCCATCGGTAATACCGTTCCGACCAAACACGCGATGGTTGCCAGCAACGCAGAAAGCAAAACAAAGCTGCCCATGCGTTTTGTCAACAGTCGAGCCGTCGCGCCTGGGATGAGCAGTAATGCCCCAACAAGAACCGCACCCACGATCTTCACTGCTGCAATCGTCACCAAAGTAATCATCATGACAAACAAGTAGTCATAAAAGCTGGTGTTATAGCCACGAACCTTGGCAATATCAGGGCTAATACAAGTGAGAAGAATACGGTTGAACGTCGGTATCAAGAGCAAAATGATGAGTGCGCAGCTGCCTACGAGGATTGCTAAGTCTTGATCTGTTACCGTGAGAATCGAGCCAAACAGCACGTTTTCAAGCATGTGAATGTTGATCTTACGCGCCACGTACATCAACAATGCCGCGCCGACCGCTAAAGCGAGCGCAAGGAAAACGCCGACTAAAGTATCGTATGGCACATTGGTTCTGTTTCTTACAAAATGAAGAAGCAAAGCAAAGATCATACAGAAACTGAACAGACCAATAATTGGGTTTTCTGGTGGCTCACCAAGCAAAACACCGATAGCAATACCGGTTAATGCAGCGTGACCTACCGCTTCAGAGAAGAAAGCCAGACGCTTTGCAATCACCAAAGTACCAAGGCCACCTAATAACGGGCCAAGTAATAGCGCCGCAACCAAAGCATTCACCATGAACGCGTACATGAAGCTGTTTGATAACCAACCCGCTTCAACGCCACTTATGGCAAGTTGTCGTAACCAATCCATTACGCAACCTCCTTCGATTTAACGATAGCTACGCCACTGCTGTAGTGCTGGAACAAGCTTTCAATCTTACTTGGGTGTAGTACCTGTTCATGTGGACCACTATCCACCAAGAATCGATTCACAACATGTACATTAGCCTCTAGGCGACGCACTGCGGTTACATCATGGTGAACGGCAAGAATCGTGCGACCTTCGTCAACGCATTCACGAACTAGCGATTCTAAATAACGAACGCCCTGCTCATCCATACCAGTCGTAGGTTCATCCAACACCAACAAACTTGGGTTATCCAATAGCGCTTGAGCAAACAACACACGTTGCTGCTCACCACCCGACAACTGTCCCATTCGGCGATCGCTACGTGTCGCCATACCGACGCGATCCAATTGTGCTAATGCAAGATCCAATTGCTTGGACTTACGACGCCAAAATAGCGGAATTCGAGTTTGGTTAAGCAACACGAAATCCATGACCGTCAAAGGCAAGCTCGATTCGAAGGTCGCTTTTTGAGGAACGTAACCAATACTTGGCTTTTCTGGCCAATGAATATTAATTTGCCCAGAGAAAGGCGTAAGGCCAAGAACAGAGCGCAGCAAAGACGTTTTGCCTCCGCCGTTTGGCCCCATGATCACATGGCACTGACCCGCTTTAAGTTCTAGTGAGATATCGTCAAGAATGACGTTGTTGTCGTATTGCAGACCAAGTTGATTGATTGAAATTGAAGGACCTAGCATTATGCGTTCCCGCTCTTAGCTTGGTTCGCCGCCGCAAATTTCATTGCTTCGATTAACGTCTCGAGGTTCTTCTTCATCTCAACTTCGACTTTGTCGTCTTCATATTCGCCATGCGTCATGTGAGAAAAACGGTAAAGCTGAACACCTGTTTCCGCTTCGATGGTGTCAACAAAACGGTTTGGCATGTTGAGCTCATAGAACAGAACATCAATACCTGATGCGCGGATCTTTTCAATCGTCTCTTGCAGTTGGCTAGCACTCGGTTCAACACCGTGTGCAGGCTCAATCACCGCTGCCACATCTACACCAAACTCTTGCAGAATGTACCCATACGCATTGTGCGTGGTCGCCACTTTCATGCCTGAAGTATCGAGTTCGCCTAATGACAACATCGCATCACGCTTCATAAAGCGAAATTGCTTGGCGTACTTACGCGCGTTTTTTCGATAAAACGCCGCATTGTCTGGGTCGAGCTTAGAGACTTCACTGGCGATGGTATAAACCTTCTGGATGGTTGTAGAAAGTCCAACAAAGGTATGCGGGTTCACAGCACCTTGACCAACAGACTGGCCTAATGCGGGAAGTAGAGGCACTTCTTTGTTTGCTTCGATCACCACTAAGTCATCACGTTGCGCGGCTGAAATTACTTTTAGTGCGAAGTCATCATGACCAATACCGTTTACCACGATGGCGTCCATCTGGCTTAATCGCTTTAAGTCGTTCGGTTGTGGTAAGTAGTTATGCGGATTAAAGCCAGCATCAACCAAAGGAAGGATGTTCACTTTGTCACCCACTACCGCTTTTACGTAGCTGTAGTAAGGTTGAAGCGTGATACCAATCGTCAGCTTATCGCTATCGATCTTGTATTCTTTTGCCAGTGCATTGGGTGTCATTAACACCGCCAATAACGACATGAACAGAGTCATAATTCGCATAGTAAATCTCTTATTATTTTTGAACATTCTGTTTTTCGAGAATCTGGGGTTAATGAGAAGAAGCATCATGCTGATCAGCAACTTCTGACTCATTCACCACCAATTTCCAACCAGTAGACTCAAGCGTGTGTTGGTCAAAAGTAGCTGGCTGTTTCGCTACACCACCAAAGAAAATCCAGATTTCAGGTGAAACGCTGTTGGCGTTTAAAATAAAGGAGTCAGCAAAGCCATGTTCGCTTTGTGCAGCATATTCACTTGGTGCAGTATCTTCACTTGATGTAGCTTGTTCACTTGGTGTCGCGTATTCACTTGGCGTAGAAAAGTAGTAACCACGCTCGTCCAATAACCAAGTATGATAACCTTTGCGCTTCCAACTCTGATCTTCAACAAATGGCGCGACCCATTCATCCTTAAGTGACACAACACTTGGCCATTCACCGTCTGAGTCCATACGCAGGTCACGAATTTCTTCATGTGCTAAACGCAGCTCTGACAACATTGCCAAGTTTTCTTGTTCAACATCAGTCACCAGAATTTGATGATCAAGTACCACTTTCGCATGGGATTCTGCTTGATGAAATGGGATCGCGACCGTGGCAAAGCTCAGGATGAATACAATGATCAGCCCTACCCATTTACCTTCTCTGCCACCCGTATCAGCACGTACGCCTTGGATCATCATTTTTCGCTGATCTCAACAACGTCGACTTCAACAGGAAACTCGTGGCCTGAATCAAACACAAGGTAAAACTCAGTATCTGGGTTTGGAAACTCAACGATGGAGCGCTTATCCGTCATCTCTTTTGCAATCAAGTTGTCTTCGTAGTCGTACATCTGAACCGCGTAATCAATCGCTTTGCTACCGTCTGAATAGCCCGCTTCGCAAGCCACGGTTTTGCCTTCAAACCAGCAGCTCATCAGTGGAAAGTGAGCTTGTGCAGGTAATGCAGCGAAACCAAGTCCTAGAGCTAAGCAAGGAGTCATTAAAGCGTTAAGTTTTGTTTTTATTGTCATGGTTCATACCCTAGCCACAGTGCAAATTCTCAGTAGTAAACTGAGCGATAAAGGGCTCAAATGAGCCCTTAAGTTTTTTGGTTGCTTAATCAGGGATCTAGCCCCGACATCACAGATTATTGAAGCAGTGCTTCGAACGTTAGGTGAACGTTCGCGCTTGCTTTGTCTGCCAGTGGGTTGTCAATCAACTCACCTTTGTAGTTCGCTTTCATTACGTAACGACCAGCCACGTCTGGAGTGAATGTGATTTCGCCGTTCTCATCACTCACTACATCAATCTGTTCTTGGTGGTTGCGGTAAAGCGTGCCTTCACGAGTGATTTCCGCTTTCACGTCTTTTTGAATTTCACCGTTGTAGAAGAATTGGAATGTCACCGGTTCGCCTTCAATGATGTCTGAAGGGTGCGTTACTGGCTTCATTTCAAGTAGCTTGCCTTCAATTTTGAAGACTGAATCCGATGGCTTACCTACTGTGATGTAGCTTTCTGCACGAGTGAAGCTGATTTGTGTTACCACGTCACGCGACTTTTCAGGAAGAACTGAATCACGTTCCGCTTTGTTTGCTTTGATCCATTTCACTGTGTCACGACGACCCGCTTTGTACTGTGTGTAGTAAGATGGCTGGTTGTTGATCGCAACTTTGTGTGTACCTTCTTCTTCAAAGTAGAAATCGAAGATTGAACGACGTTTACCGCGAACAACAAAGTTAGGACGCTCGCTACGGCCATCAGGCATGATGACATGTGCGTTTTCACTGCCTGCTGGCTTATCGAAAACGAACGTACCGTGAGATGCAGTAACGTCGAACGTTAGCCAGTCACCGCCTTCTTTAGACACGGTAAAGTGAGACGGCAGGATCCAACGTGGGTGAGCTTGCGCTGTTGTCGTTGCTGCTAGGCCGAATGCCATCACACCCGCTAGTGCAAGTGCCTTAATTTTTGTCTGTTTCATCATGTTCAATTCCATTATTTATAATTGTTAGCCGTGTCGCTCTATCTGAGCCTACGATGACGACTGTCTATTCTGTTGAGTTTGCTTTTGCTATTCGCACTTACTATTTAGCGATGTAGTTCAGAGTGATTTCACCCGTCTCTTCTGTCGCCTTTAGCTCATAAGAAGCATTTACATCCGTTAGCGATACTTTTTGACGAAGGTAATTACGGCCGCCGTGTTCACGCACAACCTCGATATGAACCGTGTATTCGCCTTGCTCTAGAGCTTGGCCGTCATCGCTCTTACCATCCCAAACGAAACGGTACTGGCCAGCAGGACGCGTTGCAGACGTCACAGCATCAACCAGTTCACGATCGTAACGCCCAACTTTTCTCCACCAGCTACGTAAGTCTTTAAGCCATTCATCTTTACCGACCCAAAGCTCAATGGTTTTCACTGACTTTCGTTCGCTGTTCTCTACCCACACCGCCACATAAGGACGCGCGTACATAGAGGTATCAATCTTTGGAAGCTTAAAGTTCACATCAAGTTTTGCCGTATCAGGGATCGCTTGTGCCATACCTAGGCTTGGCAAAAGAGATAAAGCAAGAAGCGCCTTGCTCCAGTTCATTTTTTTCATGTTTAACAACCTTTTAAATCCGTTTAACCTTTAGTTCGTTCTTCAGGCTGATTCATCAAGCAGACTCATCAACCTGATTCATCACGCTAACTAATAGTTAAGGTACGGCGACAAAATAGATAGCAAGTGAGATTGCAGAACCAAATACCGTCCATTTAATGGAGGTATTCAGTGTTTTTTTCTTAGGTAACAGTAAGCACACGCCTGTAAGTACAAAGAAGATCATCAGTAGCGCTGTGATATCGATGAACCACTTCCAAACTTCACCGCTGTTACGGCCTTTGTGTAGATCGTTCAAAAGTGCGATAACGCCGTAATTGGTGGTTTCGACTTCCACCATTTCAGACGCCACGTCAACGAACACAGAGGCGTTGTAGCCTGGTCCTTTGAAGTCCATAGACACTTCACCGATGAGCAACTCTCCATCTTCAATCTCGGCGTAGATGTCCAAGCCTGAAGGAACGCCAGACAGATTGGCTTCTTCAAACAGAAACGTTTCAAAGGCCGTTTCATCGGCTTGTAATCGCCCGTCTTGGATTGAGAATAAACTTGTAGGAAGCGTTAACGTTGACCGTTGGATATTGGGTTGAGTTGATTCAAATAACTCAGGTCGATTAAGGGTGATACCTGTCACTGAGAAGAAAAGAACAACGAACAGAAGCGCCATTGAAATATAAACATGAAGTCGACGAGCCCATGATTGAACCGCCCTACTTTTTAACGACATACAAACCAATACCTATAAATTTTATGGCGTCAATTTAGTTGATAATCATTCGTATTGGCATTCAATTTACATTGTTTACGTTTGCCGAGCGGCGTAAGCAAATTTACATAACATTACAAGGGAAGTAATCGAACTGCTTATCTACTCTGTTAACATGTAAATCTTGTTAACGTTTAGAGCTGGCGGTAATAACAGTTTCAAACGTCAATCAAGGGGACAAACGTCAATGTGATTCAACCCAAAGATCATCGATAGAAAGCAATAGGTGGATACACCGTGCATTTAAGAAAGGAAAACTGGAAGTATTTAGAACTGAGATCACTATCAAGATCATTAACATCACGATCTGTTCAAGAGTAGTTTAAGCTTATTGTCTATAAAACGAGCATGGCGATACATGTTTAAAAGGATTTTGAAATGCGTATTATTATTTTAGCTTTTACCCTGTTGGTAACGGCTTGTACTAGCCAGATTATCGGCACTGACGAACATATCGAGAGTTATATCGGCTCCAATATTGCCGACGCCCAAAAGTTGTATTTAACGCCTCACTCTCAAGCTGTTTCATTTTGGGAGTCGCGCACGTTTGCTTGGGTAGAAACTCAAACCCCACTCGAGAATGGCGAAACACAACATGCTTTCAAAAACCCCTATCGTGACTGCACTATCAACTGGGTTGTTGACCAAAACGGAATGATCATCGCGGGATCGCACAGTGGCGAGATGTGTAGCCCTTAACTTTGCCTTTGCTCATACCTCGCTCAAACAGCAAGGCCTAATGAAACACTAAGGCTCAATTTTATTCAATATATAAAAAAAGGTGTCATTTGAACGATCAAATGACACCCTTTTGCTTTTCTTGTTTCTAATGTGCTGTTTCTTGTCTTCTGTTTGCTATGAGCGGTTAGACGTTTCCGTTATCACTGACTGTTCGTAGCTGAGTAAGATATTTAATCCAACCTTTTGCTTCAGAAGAAGGTTCAATGTTGTTCGCACGCTTGGCTTGAGCAAGGGCGTTATCAAGATTCTTTAACTTGTACCATGAACGCACTTTCGCTAAAGCAACGTCGGCTTGTTTGGTTTTGTCTTTCACTTTGTCTAAAACAACCAACGCACGGTCGTAGTAACCTTGCTGAACCAATAGCTGCGCCACATTCCAGTGGTATTGAGTGTCTTTTTTAGACGCTAACGTCCACACTTCAATGGCATTGTCCCACTCTTTAGCTAGCTGCCAGTAAGTTGCTTGCTCAGCCAGAAGTTGAACATCGCTGTTCGCGTCATCTAACTTACTTATTTCTTCAGCAGCTCGCTCTGGAATACCTCGTTTGGCATAAAGCTGTGCTAATAAACGGCGATCCGAATTTTTAAGCTCAACGCCCTGTAAATCAGCCAGTGCTAACGTGTTCAATGCATCACGATTACGTTCCAATCTTAGCTGAATACCGACAAGTTGACGCCACCAGTTATCTTTCTCTGGTTGAAGTTCAATGAGGCTTTCCAGTGTCGGAATAGACTGCTTCCACTGTTTTAACTGAAGCTGTGCGCCCAATTTTAGCGATAGAGGCGACAACTCTGCTTTTGAATTGAATTTGTCTCGATTACCGATGGCAACTAAGACTTTCGACCAGTTTTCAATTTGGTATTCAGCTTGTGCAATGCGCATCCAAAGCGTGTCTTTCTTTTCTTTTTCTGGCGCTGTTTTCACTAACTCGTAATAGTGCGGAAGCGCGTTTTTAAACTGCTGATCGTTCAACAACAAATCAGCCAGCATGCGCTTCGTTATCCAAGCCTGTTCATCAACGAGTAAATTGCTGTCGACCGCATAAGTAAGCTGCTTAATTGCCGTGTCGGTTTTGCCATCTTGCCAGTAAAATACACCAAGCATACGAGCTACGTATGCTTTGTCGTAGCCTTTAGAAAGCTCCAAGCCTGCAAGAACGTCAATCGCCTGTTTAACCTGTTCATCTTGAGCAAGCTTGTGCGCCTTTTGAACACGAATGGCAGTATATTGAGTTAGTTCTTTTGCTTGTGTTGTAAGGGGCATTAACAACAAGCCCACTAATATCCATATCTGTTTCATCATTTTGCCAACTTAAACTCTAGTTTCACGGTTTGACCAACCTGAGCTATCGCTTTTCCATCGACGACTTTCGGTTGATATTTCCATTTTTTAAGTGCTCTCATCGCTTCACGTTCAAACATACGACGTGGGTTTGCGTCAGTGACTTGAATATCAACTGGGCGCCCCGTCTCATCGATAGTAAAAGACATAATGACATGACCTTCAGCGCCACGCTTAAGCGCCTTCGCTGGGTAACGAGGTTCTACTCGATACAGAGGCATTGCCTGTTGGTTTGACCCAAAATCAGAAAATGTCGGCGCGTTAATCGCTAGGCCATCAACCGATGTATTCAAATCCAATGACGGCAGTGAAGACATCGAATTCAGAGGCGTAACTTCAGCTTGTGACTGAGACGTTTTCGCTTCCGGTGGCGGCTCTGGCATTTCTGGTTTTTCAGGGACTGCACGCTGTCTTCTTTGGACTTCTTGTTCTTGTTCCACCATCACCATATTGAAACTTAACGTCTCACTATTATCTGGTGAACGTTGGTGGCCATTATCGACCATCCAAGCCATAAAAGAAAACAGAGCTAAGCCCAATGCGCCCGCTAGCGGTAAAGCAAGAAATAGGCGAATCATTTATGAAGATCCTCCAAGATCATCGCTTTTCAGCAGCAAGCGCAATGTTTTTAACACCCGCACCTTTAGCAGCGTCCATCACTTTAACAACCGTACCGTTGTAAGCGTGTTCATCCGCTTGAATAACCAAAGAAGCATCAGGTTGTTCTAGCAACAAGTGTTCTAACGTTGCTTGGACACGCTCAACATCAACAACACGTTTATCGATGAAGATGTCATTCGCAGAAGTAATCGCTACAAAGATGCCCGCATCTTTTTGGCTTACTACGTTAGAAGCTTGTGGGCGATTGACTTCAACCCCTGATTCACGAACAAATGAACTGGTCACAATAAAGAAAATAAGCATGATAAATACAATATCAAGCATCGAAGTAAGGTCTATTTGAGCCTCTTCGTTTTTAGAATGACGTCGACCGAGTCTCATCGTTGACTCCTTAAAGATTTTTCTAATTTCAATTCTAAGCGGTTACACACTTTCGCTAAACGAGCGTGAACAAACATGCCAGCTAATGCAGCAACCATACCTGCCATGGTTGGCAGTGTTGCCAACGAGATACCTGAAGCCATCAATTTAGGGTCACTACTTCCTTGAGTCGCCATGACATCAAAAACAGAGATCATACCGGTAACGGTACCTAACAAGCCCAACATAGGACAAATAGCGACTAACAGCTTAATAAAATTCAAGTTTTGGTTAAGTAAGATACTCGCTTGGCCTAACCAACCTTCACGAATGGCTTTAGCATGCCAAGAAGAGTGATCTTCTCTTTCATGCCACTTTGCAATCCAAGCTTGGCGTTGCTTTGGAAAATAGAACGCAAGATAAAGCACGCGTTCTACCACAAGCACCCAATACACTAGGACAACAGCGGCTAGCCACCACAGGACGAAACCGCCCTGCTCCATAAAGCTTGATAAAGACAGCAGCCAGTCACTCGTTAACCAACTTGCTGGTAATAGAGAACCCGACAAAATATCCATTACGCAGCAGTCCCAACTGGTGAAACAACAGGTTTTGATTCAACCGTCTTTTCTGCCTGTTCAGCAACAAGGCCAATCCCTTGTTTCTCAAGAATATTGCGAATGTTCTCTGATTGAGTGCTAAGAATGTTATGTGCCAGTAGTAGTGGCATTGCAGCAACAAGACCAAGTACGGTTGTTACAAGCGCCATCGAAATACCACCCGCCATCACTTTAGGGTCGCCATTGCCAAACTGTGTAATCACTTGGAATGTTTCGATCATGCCGGTTACGGTACCCAACAAGCCAAGCATAGGTGCGAGCGCTGCTAGAAGTTTCAGCATCGACAAACCTTTCTCTAGGTGAGTCTGTTCATCAACGACCGCTTCTAAAAGACGTAGCTCAAGTGCTTCAACCGTTTGGTTTTGTTCTTTGTTGTAAACCGCAAGAACGCGACCCAGAGGGTTGTCACCCGCTTGTTCAGGGTTCTTAAGTTGTGCGCGAATTTTCTGACGAGCGATAGCCAAAGAAATACCGCGAACCAATGCGATGATTAAACCAATTGCCAACAAGCCAAGAATCACTTTACCAACAACACCACCCGCTTGAAGGCGGTCAGTTAGGCTTGGTTCCAAAGCTAATTGATCTAGCATGAATCCACGGGAGGGATCGACTACCACGTTAGACACTTCGCCATTAGCTAATGTCGAAAGCGACGCCAGTGTTGGACCATTTGATGGCTGCTTCAAGTAAACAATCGCATCTTGGTGCTTAGAGTCCCACCATACGTAACCTGGTTCTGCAACCAAACCAATAGAACCAAGGCGATAAACTTCTGCACTTTCAGTTACTCCCTCATCATTAACAAGAGCAACAGTCGATTTGCTTATCTCCGAGCTCGCTTTGATTTGTTCCATCATGCTTAACCAAAGGCCTGTTAATTGAGACATCGAAGGCAATGATTTAGCGTCCACGATGTCATAAACAGTTTCTGTGTAAACAGCTCGATCGACATTAGTAACGGTGTCAGATAGTTCATGATCGAGATCTTTCGCGTTTTGTCTTACAACTCCAAACAACTCACCTAAGCTACCAGTCTCTAAACGCAGTTTCTCTTCTAAACGAGCCAGTTTATTTTCGTTATCACTGAATGTACTCGTTAGAACGTCTGTCGCGTTTTGAACCGATGTACGTTTCGCATCAAGCTGTGCTTTGATGGCTTTGAGTTCTTGTTCTGTCTTTTTGAAGTCAGCCTCACGCACCACGTTGTGAGAAGCTTGAGTGCGGCTTTCTGATTTTGCTTTATTAACTAGCTGAGCAGTCGTGTCTGATGCAGAGAAAGCAGAAAATGAAATGGACGTAATACAAAGCAATGCTGCTAATGGCTTAAAGTTCATTACTTAACCTCCGCAACAGTTAAAGAAACAGGTAAAGTGATTAAGCTTGGAGATGCTTGCTTATTAGCAATATCATACGCTTTGTCTAACTCAGATTTCATCGAAGAATCAAGCTCTTGCCATTGGGCGCTATTTTGGTCCCAAGACCAATATTGAGTACCATTCAAGTTACGAGCGACTAGTGAAATACGTCCAAGATGCAAAACGTCAACTTCAAGTACTTTATCTTTACTTAATTCGACACGGCTTGAATAAGAACTGAGCTTAATACCGTAATCCACTTCAATTTGATACGCCTCTAAGATACGGCGATATTTTTCAGCGTCGCTGACATCAGCACGAGTTATCATCGCTTTCAGCTTTTCAACGCGACGCAGACGGCTCTTTTTCTTGAAAGGAAGATCACTTTCAATAACTTCTTGGAGGCCATCGATCATCTTGTACATTAAAGGCACAACACCTTGACGCGTTAGTTTAATTTCATCGATCTGCCCTTCAATGCTCTGAGCTTCTTGATTCTGGCTTTCAACCAATGCAGCAAGGTGATCGTGATAGATTTCTAGGTTTTTAACTTCTTCTTGCAGTCGCTCAATCTCAGCTTGCAGCATTAAAGTCGCTTGTGAGCTTTTATCAATAACCTTTTGGCTCGAAGCCGACGCGTTATTGGTCTTGTTTTGAATTGATTGAGCTTGATCCAAGCTGTTTGCCATCGAAGACGTTGCAACCAAACTGATCGCAAGCGCTAGGCTAGTTTTTAAAAGATTCATAATTGTAGTCATTTACTATAAGAAGAAGGTCAAATGAGTTTTATTGATAAGCAGTCTCATTATCATTAAAAGTCACTCGCATTACTAGGGATATTTTTACTAAATAGCAGAATCACGAAAGGGGAAAGTCGAAACCTTCCCCTTAGTATTTAAGCTATCAATGACATCCTACAGACAAATTAGTATTTAACCTGCAGTGTTGCCATGTAGTTGCGGCCTTCGCCAACAACTACGCTACTTGTGCTTCCGCCCTCAAGATAATCTGTATCAAACAGGTTTTCTACATTGAAACGAGCAACGAAATCTAGGTTTTCGTCATACTTCATTGTATGGGCGATACCCATGTCTACACGAGTGTAAGCATCTTTCTTAAACGTGTTAGCGCTCTCTGTGTAACGCTCACCTACATGGTAAACACCTAGGTTTACATCAGTACCATTGTTGAATGCATAAGTAGACCAAATACTTGCAGTAAACTCAGGAACGTCTGCTGGAGTTTTGCCTTCAAGTGCAGGATCATTTTGGTATTCAGCATCCAAGAACATGGTCGATGCACTCAAAGAGAACGCTTCAGTCATGTAACCCGTTGCAGCCAGTTCAACACCCGTATGAACTTGTTCACCAACTTGAGTTGTACGTGCGTCTTTACCGTTGTTGTTTGCCGGGTCTAGATCTTCCGTCACTTGCATGTTCGATTGAGTGATTTGGAAAACCGCTCCAGATACGAACAGACGTTCGTCAAACAGTTCCCACTTAGAACCTAGTTCGTAAAGCGTACCCTTCTTAGCATCTTGAGACTGACCAAAGTTCACGTCATCTTTATCTGTGATTTCGCCAACAGGTTCGAAACTTTCAGAGTAAACCGCGTAAATCGAACCATTAGGCGCTGGTGAATAAATCACACCAAGCTTAGGAAGAATGTTGTTGTAGCTTTCTTCTTGATTAGAACTGCTCGTCGTTTTGTCGTAAGCGAAACGTACGCCACCAAGTACTTGCCACTGTTCAGTCAGTGTTACTAGATCTTGAACGTAAAGACCGTAGTGTTGGCTTTCAGAGTGAGACACTTCATTGTCGTTCTTGTAGCTAACGTTAGAAGGCATATCAAAGCCGTTACCACATGCAGCGGCAGCTTCTGCTTCTGTTGCGTTAACACATGTGTAGCCAGAATCGTATAAACGCTCGTAATCGTAATGAAGACCATTCACACCAACAAGTAGGCGGTGGTTTACACCTAGTGCATCGAAATCACCAGTAAAATCTACATAAGCCGTATCAAACGTCCATTCATCGTGACGGTCTGATACCTTGTAGCCGTAACCGCCGCTCTTATCGCTATATACTGTGTTGTTTGATTCTGTACGTTGACGTTCATAGAACTGACGGCTGATGCCTGTCTTCACAGACCAAGCGTCGTTCAAGTTAGCGGTTACAGATGCACCGTAGTTTGCAACGTCGTTATCTGTTTGAGCAAAGCGTTGGTCATTAACCGTATTAGGGTCGATAACTTTACCAGTAGAAGTATCGATTTTAGAACCGTTGTCTAAATCGCCCTCTTCAATAGTGCGGTCGTAATGAACAGACAACATGATGTCTTCGTTGATATCGTAATCAACAAATAGACCACCAACGAAACGGTCCGTCTCTACATCGGTGCCATCAAAACGTGTACGGTAAGAGTCTTGATTTTCTTGTGAAACAATAAGACGAGCACGTAAAGTTTGGTCATCGTTCAATGAGCCACTTACATCAGCAGTAGTACGAGTGTAGCTATCAGAACCAATATCTTGGCTTACGTTAACTTGAGTTTCGTATGTTGGCTTCTTAGAAACCATGTTCACAAGGCCGCCAGGAGCAGACTTACCGTAAAGTAGACCAGCAGGGCCTTTCAATACTTCAACTCGCTCCAAAAGCTCTACTGGCTGACGGTAGTGAGACCAGTGTTGGACGCCATCACGCAGGTAGCCAGAGCTACTCTCCAAATCAAAACCACGAAGCGTGAAACGCTCACGGTTAGTTGACTTAGAACCCGCACCAACAGATGCGTCGTTTTTAAGAACTTCACCTAACGTACTTGCACGCTGTTCATCGATGATTTGCTCATCGATTACTGAAACTTGTCCCGGAGTCTCTAATTGAGTCGCCTCCATGCGCATTGCTGTAGTGTTTGTGTCGGCCTTGTAACCGTAGTCACGACCTTCAACAACCATGTGCTCGTCTGTTTTTGCTGTTTCTGCCAATACTGCTGGTGAAGCTAATACTGCGCCGATCACTAAGGCCAATGGGCTCTTTGAAAACATGTCCTTTACTCCGCTTTTATTCTTTTGTACGAGCACTTTGTTATTTATTCGATGTGCTCGGTTGAACCGTTTCCGGTACCACTGAATCATTTCGGGAGTGAATATAAGTGATAACTATTACCATTTGCATTAAATTTACATTCTTTGCATTCGTAAAGATTTGTAAAGCCCACTGAAAGCACACTTTCTTTAGCTCAACAAAATCAATTCAATACGTTAATTGAGCGTGCAGATCTGTAAACATGAATTCAACATTTCACTATAAGGTCATTGGCCTGGTCAATCTAAGCAGCCAAGATCAATACAAGTACTGTCTTGTCTTATTTACTACCTTTGAAACGACTGATTTATGTATAAAACCCTCGATAAATGTAAATAAATGGTGAATTATTTTGTTTTCATTTGTTTAATTTACACAATTATCAGTGACTCTGATCACATCTATAATTTCAAACTCATTTTTTGTTTTTCGATTTGATCAACCGACTGCTAATCTCCCGCTCACTTTGAAAAGGTATCAAAGTTATAAATAATAAGGAGTGTTCTAAATGAATACCAAGAAACCTATGTCTCTAACTGGTCGAGTTATCCTCGGTATGGTCGTGGGCATATTAACGGGATTTGCCATTCAATCCCTTTTTGCAGACAGCGGATTTGTTAACAACTACATCGTTAACGGACTCTTTGAAGTAGGCGGACAGATTTTTGTCGCCAGTTTAAAAATGCTTGTTGTGCCACTAGTCTTCGTTTCACTAGTGTGCGGTACAAGCTCTCTTAAAGACTTATCAACTCTTGGCCGTATGGGTGGCAAAACGCTTGCACTTTATACCGGTACTACAGCCGTTGCTATCACTCTAGCACTCACTATCGGTAACCTGTTCCAACCTGGAGCTGGTGCGGATCTTACTGCTGCGAGCTCTTTCAAATCAGCGGATGCCCCTTCTTTGGGCCAAGTAATCATCGACATGTTCCCAACCAACCCTATTCAGGCGATGGCTGAGGGCAAAACGCTGCAAGTAATCGTATTTGCTGTGTTGTTTGGTATTGCTATCAGTGCAGCGGGTAAACCTGGCGAGCGTATCGCAGCGGTATTCTCTGACTTGAACGAAGTGATCATGAAGCTTGTCGCACTTCTGATGAACCTTGCGCCTTACGGTGTGTTCTTCTTGATGGCGAAGCTGTTCTCTGGCCTTGGTTTAAGCGCAATTTGGAACCTAGCAGAATACTTCTTAGTACTTGCGGGTACCCTACTTCTACACGGTTTGGTTACCTACAGCGCAATGCTTAAAGGATTCACCGGCCTAAGCCCGATTACGTTCTTACGTAAGATGGAAGATGCAATCATGTTTGCATTCTCAACGGCATCTTCAAACGCAACGATTCCAGTAACAATGGAAACGGCTAAAAACCGCATGGGCGTAGACAACAAAGTTGCTTCTTTCACTGTACCACTAGGTGCAACAGTGAACATGGACGGCACTGCTATCATGCAGGGTGTTGCAACGGCATTTATCGCACAGGCATACAACATCGACCTGACCATGGGTGATTACCTTATGGTTATCCTAACAGCGACATTGGCGTCTGTTGGTACTGCAGGTGTTCCAGGTGTAGGTCTTGTTATGCTAGCGATGGTATTGAACCAAGTTGGTCTACCGCTTGAAGGTATCGCGCTTATCATGGGTGTTGACCGCCTTCTTGATATGATTCGTACCGCAGTAAACATCACAGGTGATAGTGCCGTAACTATCATTGTTGCTAAGTCTGAAGGTTCTTTTGACGAAGCTCGCTTCAATGACCCTGCTGCTGGTGAGAAAGAAGAAGAAGTTAAGCTAACACGCCAACAGGCATAATCTAGCTTTTCTGTCGCTCTTACCTTCAAGCTAAGGCGTAATTAATGGCTATGCCTAGCTGATAATCAAAAGCGTATAAACAAAAACGCCACTGCTGATGCAGTGGCGTTTTTTAATGGGCTATGTTTCTAAGCAATATTTCTGAACAGTATTTCTAAGCTATATTTCTTAGCACGCTTTTAGTAATAGTTACCTATGGAGCTCGACAGGTAATAACAAGAAGCTAATCAGCGATTGGGAACATTAGATTTACTCTCAATCCACCACCTTCTCTATTCTCAGCAGTAACATGCCCATTCATCACTCCCATGGCTTCCTTCACAATCGCTAGCCCGAGACCGTAACCACCAGACTGTTTATCACGGGCTGACTCTATGCGAGTAAACGGGTCGAATATCCCTGCAATCTTATTATCAGGAATGCCATCACCGTCATCCTCTACAGATATGACACTGTAACGTTTATCTGTTAACAATTCGTAAGTCGTCACGACAACATGAGCATTCTCACCGGCATATTTGATCGCGTTACTGACCAAATTACCGATAACTCGCAGGAGCAACCTTTCATCAACATTAACCATTGATGTCGGCGTCTCTAAATCACCAATCAAAGTTTGATTCGGTTTTAAATCATTTTGCATCTGCGCGATTAGCATCGAACAATAATGCTCAAGGTGCATCAAGCTTGACTTGGAGTCATAGCGAGACGTTTCTAGACGGCTGAATTCAAGTATCTCACCCACCAGCTTGTTCATCTCTTCTGTTTCATTTTCCATTCGTTCTAGCAAACCAATGCTTTTATCATCAACCTTGCTGCGCAGCAGGTGTAGTGCGAGGTTTTGCCTTGCTAATGGTGTTCTTAACTCGTGTGAAACATCACGAATCAAACGACGTTGCTTTTCAGCGAGAGACTTAATCTCTACCGTCATATGATCAAAATCATGAGCAAGTTCGTTGAACTCCCGCGTCGTGGAATTTAACTCAGAAACTACACTGACAGTGAAGTCGCCTTGCGCCAACCTTCGGCTCGCTTCTCTTAATCTATCCAGCGGCTGCTGCAGGCTTTTCGCCATGATAATTGAGAACAGAGACAACACGATCAAAGCTATTACCGCTTTCAACATGTAAGAATATGGCGCAAAGGATTTAGCCGGGTGAAACTGGTGTGGGAGTTGGATAACCAGTGTTTTACCGTTATTGAGTGGCAGACCGAATATCGGCTTACTCACACGATCACTAAGTTGGTGATCTAACGTTCTTAAATATTTGAGCTTAAATTCAAAATGCGGGTGCATGTGACGATGTGTAACTGGTCGATTGTTTTCGTCGATAACAAACAGATAGTAGCCTTGAGCATTACCCCAGTCGGCTAACTCATCCATGTCACCTTCCTCAATCAGCACATTGGCTTGGTAGGCGAGGTCGAGCATTTCAGACTTTACCGATTCAGGTACCTTCAATAAGGCTTTCATCAACGCTCGTTCCGCGACGCCTTGGAGGATCAAGATGCTTACTAGGATCACCGTCAGGTAGCTGAATAATTGAAACGTTAAGCCATCCTTACGCTTGGCAATAAAATCAGGGCAACGCAGCAGTTTTTGGCTCATACCCCTACCGACTCTAGGTAGCTATAACCTTTACCACGAACGGTTTTGATGTGTTGTTTAGACAAGCCAGCCTGAACAAGCTTTCGTCGTATATTACTGATGTGCATATCTAAATTACGATCGAAAGGACAAAGCTCTTTCTTTAGAACATGGATTTGAAGGTCAGATTTAGATACGACAATCCCGTCATTTTTGACAAGATAATCCAACAGGTCTTTTTCAGTGCCCGTGAGAGGTAAACGAGAAAGTTGTTCACACAAGCCCTGATTAGATGAAGCCAAAGATTGCCTTTGACGTTCAAAACCAACGCGGCGCAAGATCACCTTGATGCGAGTCAGTAGTTCAGGAACATTGAAAGGTTTGGCGATGTACTGGTCGGCTCCAGCTTGGTAGCCATCCAGCATAGAGGCATCGTCGTTTAGTGCAGTCAGCATAAGAATGGGAGTAGCAAAACGCTGACAAATACGCCTTGCCACTTGAATTCCGCTCAAGTTTGGAAGCATTACGTCTAGTAGAACCAAATCGACAGGGTTCGATTGAATAAACTCTAGCGCAGATTCACCACAATGAACGGTATCAACGTGATACCCCTCATTTTCCAATACTTCACCCAGTAACTCACACAACTGGATATCATCATCAACAACTAAAACGCGAGACATTGCACACACCGATAAATAAGAACAGTTTGCATTCTAATTATCGTTATTATTGATTTCAATTATAAAGTGCGGGATTTCCTCTATAGAAGAAAATCTTTTTCAATCGGTACAAATTTTGAGGCAGAATCGATAAGATTTTGAGCAGTTAACCCCGGAACACCATACACTTCAACAGGTTTGCCAAAACGCTCTTTGATTCGCTCTACAAGGATTTCGAAATCACCATCTCCTGATACCAAAACAATCGTATCAACCGTCTCAGCAAGTTCTATCGCATCTAACGCGATACCTACATCCCAATCCCCTTTTGCGCTTCCATCTCGACGCTGAATAAAGGGTTTTAACTTCACATTAAAGCCAACACCGCGGAGGATATGGTGGAATTGACGCTGCTTTGGATCTTGGCTTGAGATCGCGTAAGCATTGGCTGCAACCACGTTACGCCCTTCCGTGGCAACATACCAAAACTGGTTATAGTCGAAGTTAGAACGGTATTTGTCGCGCGTTGTATAGTAAACGTTCTGAACGTCGACCAAAATTGCTATGTTTTCCATAAATTCATACCTTTAGATTTTCCGTATACCCTATTCTATTCAACTCTAAAATGCGAGCCGCTTTCTTTAATAAAAATGAACTCATTAGCTATGCTTAACGTCGCTACTATTAGCTTAACGTCGCTACTATTAGCTTAACGTAGCTGTTATTGGCTTAACGTCGCTACTGTTAGCTTAACGTAGTTGTTATTCGCTTAACTCAGAGCTTGTTTGAGTTTATAAAGGAAGGTGGAACATGCAGTACCGACAAATAATCAAATCATACCTTGGCGGCATCACTAATGGCTCAGTATTGCCACGTTGCTGCGCAGCGATAACCAAAGCAATATCCAAACCATTAAAAACTCTATTAACAAGCGCGGTTATGTTTATGATTCTGTCAGTCAACTCGTTACACGCTTACCCAGCCAACTCTCACTCCAAGGCCTTACCGCACCGCAGTGTGATCTATTTTGCACCGAAGGAAGATTCTGCCGTCAAAGAGTTTCTCAATGAAGTGTTGATCAATAACTGTCAATTGGATGAACGAGACGTGGTTATCATAGTCATCGCGGAAAGCGGCTACACAGTTCCTACTTGGCTTGAAGAAGAATTTAACTTAGAGGCGGTAACCGACAGCTATGGAATACCGAAAGGCTCACATACTGCTGTTTTGATAGGTAAAGACGGAAAAGAAAAGCACCGATGGAATGGGAAGACGGATTGGAACCTTATCACCAACATTATTGATGAGATGCCTATGCGCCAAAAAGAAATGCAGCGACAAAGTAGCCGCTGCAGTATTTGATTCTTAGTCAGCTAAGCGGTCGCTTAACACACTAACTTGTAAATTAATCAATTAAGCTTGCTTGTTAAACCAAGCCAATTTTTCATGAAGCTGGGCAACGCTACCTACCACAATCAATGCTGGGCTCTTTGCAACGCTCGCAAGATTGGCTAAGTCACTCAAACCACCACGGAAGACTTTCTGTTCTTGGCGTGTACCATTCTCAATAATCGCAACCGGCATGTCTGCTCGCATACCGTTATCCAGTAAGTTTTTCTGAATGTTCGGGCTCTCTTTCAGACCCATGTAAAACACGATCGTGTGATTGTGTTGAGCAAGCGAACGCCAATCAATATCTTCGCCATCTTTCTTTAGGTGGCCAGTAATGAATTGAACACTTTGTGCGTGATCTCGATGTGTAAGCGGAATACCCGCGTAAGCAGTCGCGCCTGCAGCTGCGGTGATACCGGGTACCACTTCAAATCTCACGCAATTTTCAGCCAGAGTTTCACACTCTTCACCACCACGACCAAAGATAAACGAATCACCACCCTTTAGACGGACAACGTGCTTGTTTTCTTGTGCTTTGGTCACCAATAATTGGTTGATCTGATCTTGTGGTACACAGTGATGATCGAGCTTTTTCCCCACATACAGCATTTCTGCATCGGAGTTAGCCATTGCCAAGATATCTTTAGATACTAAGCGGTCATAAACGACCACATCGGCCTGTTGAATAACGCGTGCCGCTTTTAGGGTAAGTAAGTCTGGGTCACCAGGGCCCGCGCCTACTAATGAAACCAATCCTTTGGTTACTTCTTTAACATTCGATGACGATACTTCTGACATGCTGTGCTCCGAAGGTTTGCTTGTTTTATCTCAAGCTTCAATCTATGTGATAAGTCACTGTATTCATGATGACTTATCCAAATCCTTAACCCTTAGACTATCAGGTGTTGAGTTAAATATTCAGTCTAAATACTAACGAAGATAGAAGTAATTATAACAAAACAGTCTATTGCAGCTATTTTACTCAATAAAAATCAACGCATTGATGGTGTTTAAGGCTTTCGAACTAAAAAAGCCCCAAACATGTTGTTGGGGCTCTTAATCTCATACTAAATTACGTTTCACCGTATTCAGAATTACTTAGCACCTAGAGAAGGAGCGGTTCTAGCGTGTGTTAGGAACAAAGGTACACATGTTAAGAACAAACCACCTACGATGTTACCTAGGATTGTTGGGATAAGGTTGAAGTTCAACCATGTCGCGATACCGAAATCAGCGCCAAGAATCATACCCAGTGGGAATAGGAACATGTTTACTACTGTATGCTCGAATACTAGTGCGAAGAAGATAAAGATTGGGAACCACATCATTGCGACACGACCAGACACTGTACGTGCTGTCATGTTACCAATCACACCTAGACAAACCATTAGGTTACAGAAGATGCCGCGTACGAAACACGTGATCCAGCCGTCCATACCCATGTTTTCAAAACCTAGGCTGCGACCAGTAGAAACAGCGATGAATTTCTGCGCTACTGCATTTGGTTCTAGAGAGAAATTACCCGTTAATGAGATAGCAACCAGTACCGCAACGATTAGAGAACCGATAAGGTTACCAAGGCCAACGATACCCCAACAACGCAGTACACGACCCCAAGTCACACCTGGGCGGTTATCGAATTTCGCTAAAGGTGCAAGGCCGAATACGCCCGTTACTAGGTCGTAACCCATTACACTTAGAATCACGAAGCCTACTGGGAACACAAGAGCGCCAACAATACCAATGCCTGTTTGCACGATAGCCGTGATTGCTACAACAACGGCAAGAGAAAGAATGATGCCTGCCATTGTGCTTCGAATCAGAAGATCACGAGTACTCGTTTTCGTTTTCGCTTCACCCACATCAATCATTGTTTGAACGAATTCAGCTGGTTTAAAATCAGGAGACATAAGGTTGTCCTTAAAAAGTTAAAATTAAAAGTTAAAATCGGATAGGAAAAGGTTCTAGTTGCCGAACTAAGGCAATGTCGATAACTAGAACCCTTGATCTATCAAATCTTGTTACGTATTCGATTATGCTGAGATTTCAACAGCACCTTTGGTAATACGAGCTTTATACGCTTTCACGCTGAAGTTCTCGTCTTCCATGCACACACCTGTTGCTAGGTTAAAGCGTTGCTTCTTAAGTGGGCTCGCCACCCAAAGCTCACCTTTGTGCTCAACCGTTAAACCGCGAGATAAAACGTTTGATTGGAAAAACGGGTCAGTATTACTAATAGCGAACACTTCTTCGGCTTTAGTTGGGCGGAAAATAGCAACTTGCTCACCACCAACCAATGCACAAACACCGGTACCTGGAATAATATCTTCGATCTTACAAACTTTGGTAAATGCCATGATGTCGTCTCCCAATTAAACCAGTTCAACGTGAAGGATGTCGCCCTTCGCTTCTGGGTGTTTTTCAGTAAATGTTGCTGGGCGGTGTTGTTCACGGCCATCGTTAACAAACACAACGTTTTCATCACGGTCATCAGCATTGATGAAGTGTGAGAAGCGCTTAAGTTGAGCTTCATCGTTGATAGTGTCAGTCCACTCACACGCAAAGTTACCCACTAGGCCAGCGACGTCAGCTTCAAGCTGGTCGTTGATGCCAAGTTTATTATCAACAATCACTTCACGTAGGTAGTCAACGCCGCCTTCTAGGTTGTCCATCCATACCGAAGTACGTTGTAGTGGCGCAGCCGTGCGGATGTAGAACATCATGAAACGGTCGATGTATTTCAGCAGTGTTTCTTGGTCTAGGTCGCTTGCCAGTAGGTCTGCATGACGAGGCTTCATACCACCGTTGCCACACACATACATGTTCCAACCAGCGTCCGTTGCGATAATACCTAAATCTTTACCTTGAGCTTCAGCACACTCACGAGTACAGCCCGACACACCGAACTTCATCTTATGAGGAGTACGGATGCCTTTGTAACGGTTCTCGATCATCACGCCTAGGCCAACTGAATCTTGAACGCCGTAACGACACCAAGTTGAACCTACACATGTCTTAGCCATACGAAGTGCTTTTGCGTAAGCTTGACCCGTTTCGTAACCTGCAGCGATTAACTTCTTCCAGATTGCTGGTAAGTCATCTTTCTGAGCACCGAATAGACCGATACGTTGTGCACCAGTGATCTTCGTATATAGGTTGTATTCAGCCGCCACATCCGCAAGAACGCTTAGCGCTTGAGGCGTTACTTCGCCACCCGCCATACGAGGGATAACCGAGTAAGTACCATCTTTCTGAATGTTACCTAAGAAGTTGTCGTTGGTATCGTGCAGTTTTACTAGTTCAGGCTTAAGGATGTGGTCACCCCAGCAAGAAGCAAGGATAGAACCCGCTAGAGGCTTACATACTTCACAGCCGTAGCCTTTACCGTATTTCTCAAGTAGCTCGTCGAATGTTTTGATTTCTTCGATACGAATCAGGTGGAAAAGCTCTTGGCGAGAGTAAGCAAAGTGCTCACAAACGTCGTTCTTCACCTCTACACCCGCTTTTGCAAGTTCAGCGTTTAGCACAGAAGTTACAAGTGGAATACAACCACCACAACCTGTACCTGCGCCAGTGACTGCTTTGATATCACCAATGGTATGGTGACCTTCAGCGACCGCTTGAGCGATCTTGCCTTTGGTTACGTCGAAACAAGAACAGATAACGGCAGTTTCCGGTAATGAGTCAGCGCCAAGCGTTGGTTTTTCACCACCAGCGTGTGCTGGAAGAATCAATGCATCTGGGTGTTCTGGTAGGTCAATTTCGTTCAACATAAGTTGAAGAAGGTCACCGTAATCAGAAGTATCGCCAACCATTACTGCGCCAAGCAGTTTCTTGTTGTCTTCAGAAACGATTAAGCGTTTGTAAACTTCTTGCTCTTCGTTTTGGTAAACGTAGCTTTTACAACCAGGAGTACGACCGTTTGCATCACCGATTGAACCTACTTTCACGCCCAGAAGCTTAAGCTTCGCAGACATGTCGGCACCTTCAAATGTGCTTTCGTTACCAACAACGTGGTCAACGGCAACTGTCGCCATCTTGTAACCAGGAGCCACTAGCCCGTAGAACGTTTGGTTCCAAGACGCACACTCACCGATTGCGTAGATATCTTTGTCTGTCGTTTGACAGTGATCGTTGATCTCGATACCACCGCGAGGCGCAATACCTAGACCCATTTGACGAGCAAGTTTGTCTTGTGGGCGAATACCAGCAGAGAATACGATGAAATCAGTTTCTAGCTCAGTGCCGTCTGCAAAACGCATCACGTTACGAGCTTCAGTGCCTTCAGGAGCAATTTCAAGCGTGTTCTTGCTTGTATGGACATTAACGCCCATACGTTCGATCTTTTGACGAAGCTGATTACCACCTGCAAGATCAAGCTGCTCTGCCATAAGCTTGGGAGCAAACTCAACAACGTGAGTGGTTACGCCAAGCGCTTTAAGTGCGCCTGCTGCTTCAAGGCCAAGTAGACCACCACCAACAACAACACCAGATTTAGAATTCTTAGCGGTCGCTTCGATAGCTTTTAAGTCTTCGATAGTACGGTAAACAAAACAGTCTTTGCCTTCGTGGCCTTTAATCGGCGGTACGAATGGGAAAGACCCCGTAGCAAGGATAAGCTTGTCGTATTGAATTTCACGACCAGTGCTTGAGTAAACTGTTTTCTTTTCACGGTTAACGTTGATAGCACGTTCGCCGATCAGCATATTGATGCCATGTTTCTCGTAGAAACCTTCTTTAACTAAAGAAAGTTCATCTGCAGTGTGGTGTGAAAAGTAAGAAGAAAGGTGAACACGGTCATACGCAACACGTGGTTCTTCACAGAACACCGTAATGTCCATGTTTGCAACATCTGTCTTCTCGACTAAATCTTCGATATAGCGATGGCCTACCATCCCGTTACCGATTACGACTAGCTTCATCTTGCTCATAAGAATTCCTGAAGGTTATATTTTTCTTAACTACACGAATAATGAATTATGAAAGAAAATGAAAATATGATGTAAATCAATTACGAAAACGAACTACCCGAAAGGGGTAGAACAAAAGAGGTAGATCTGCTTATTTATCGAGCTAAGCAAACGAATAACCTTGGTTTTGATAGGGTTTAGCGGGATTTTATATACACTTTGGCGCACTTGGAAGAGTGTTGTAAAGTTTCACAATAGGTTAGCAATAACGTAAGTAAATGACAATCATTTTCATTTACTGACTTAACACAACGTTAAAACTTACGTTAATTTCCAAATTCATGAAGAACTATGTGCAGTTATGAAAGGGTTTCGCCGAATGAATGATCAAAAAATGAACATTGAATCATAATGTCATCCATTTTATTAAATCCGAATCGTGACAAACAACTCGCAAAATGTCCTTAGATTATTAACGAGCCTTGAAGACAAAGCTTTCCCAGTTATCAAACTGTTAATTTAATTGATCCAGCACATATAGCGTTCAAATTCACCGAAGCTATATCAAATCAAGCTTTCAACCAAACGGTGAATAAATTAAAATTATTGGAAATAATTCTCATTTGATAGAGCCAACTACTATGCGTGTACTTCTACTGATCTTAACTATCATTGCCACTCCTGCACTTGCTGAAACAAAAGTCATCAAACAAGTGATGGACATGAATTTTGAGAACATCGACAAGATGTATCAATTTATTCCTGATTACGTAGAAATCGAACCTGGTGATAAGGTGCTTTTTAAAGGAACCGTTGGCTCTCATACAGCCCATAGTATTCAAGGGATGCTTCCTAACGGCGCTAAACCTCTTATGATATCCGGGTCAAACGCTCAGGAAGTCACTTTTGATAAGCCCGGAGTTTATGGCATAAAATGTAAAGTACATCACCGACACGGAATGGTGGCGCTAGTGGTCGTGGGTGACCCAAGTGTTAACTTAGAAGAAGCTCGCACTGCAGCCAAAAAACGTGTGAGTCGCCGAGCTCAGAAGAAGATGCAAGGCTTGCTCGATCAAGCAGAGCAAAAGGTTCAATAACCTTCGCCTCTGCTTTTAAAGCACCGACTCTCCATTTGGTATTGAGATAGGAATGCCTGTCTGAAAACGGTTTTCGGGAGTCAGTAACAATAAACAGCGCCGAATTAGCGCTGTTTATTGTTATCTACTTAGACATGGTCAAATGTCCGCACTAAACGTACAAACATATCAAACTAGCCACCCCGTTCTAAATGAAACTCCGACAACCACAAACAGAATTGAAATAATAGTCACTGGCACAATGTGCAGCGCCATATCAACCAAGTTGTCCTTCGATAGTTTTGGAATCACACGAAAGCGTGCGTCTAGGGCTAGCAATACCGTCAGAGACAGCAACGTCAATTTAGCGGCAATGCCATGAACCAGTGGAATCGACATATCAAACCATAAGCTAACGTCCGGCAACATGTGATAAGCGAGCATCAACCCGGTCACCACTTGAACTACCAAAGCAGGCATTCCCACCTTTTCGTACCCTTGCTCGAATTCCAATAACATTTCTGGAGAACGGTGTTTCAAGACTTTAGGAAGGATAACGACGCTGAGAATAATGTGCCCTCCCGTCCAAATGGTGGCAGCCAAGACATGCAAAACCAATAATACGCCAAACATAAACTTCCCTTACACAATGTTACGTGGTGCAAAGGAGAACCCTTCAAACTCACGCTTATATTTTGATTCACCAATTTTCTTTATTTTGGCGACGCCCATTTTATAGTTGTAGTTACCACTAATTTGGTCAACTACCCTTGTTGTTAAAGCATTCGCTGGGTTCTTCATGTCCATCATATTGCAATACAACACACCTTTCTTCGTGGCTGAGGTGACAATCGCAACGGCTTTAATCTCCGCGTAATCCAGTTGAATGTGACCATTTTTCATTAGGTTACTAAACTGGAAATCGTCTGACTCGATACCCAGAATCGTATCTTTAAAATTGGCCACCCGCTCCGAGTACACCAGCACTTCATCTCCGGCTTCTATGCCCCGTTTTTCCGCATCTTCTGGGTGTACTTCAATCCAGTTTTCAGGCCAACGATGAGTGATGTAAGGTCTGCGCTCGGCATCATCAAACCCTGACTGCCAAATCTCGTTAATACGACCATTCGAAAACCATAACTCGTCCTGTTTTGGGGTAAGCCAAGCATGGAAATCACTGAACAGATCCCAAGGGTGCTTTTGAAGATTGACCTTCCCCGTTTGACTATTAAATTGAGTGAGCTGTTTACGCATAATATTGGCGCCTTGAGGCCCATCTTGCAGCCCTTTGTCGACCAGATCACCCCAACTCATTTCAGTATCATGTAGGCGTTTAGTGCCAATCAGCTTTTTGGTGTCATAGTTATAAAATACAGGGCCTTGGATCCCTTCGGTACCAAATTCAGCGAGCTTTTGATGAAGTGTTTTTCCTTCAGAATGTGCTGCAACTTTGATCATATTGAAATCTTTACGGCTACCGCGACTAAATCGCGATGACTCTTCGGCTACGTCATTCGAGTTTTGCCAATCAAACCCGTCGTACCCCATTCGCGAAGCCATTTGAGCAACGATCCACCAGTCTGGCTTAGCCTGACCCGGCGCATCAGCGAACTGTTGGTAAAGGCGCAGCCGACGCTCACCATTAGCACGCATGAAATCCTCTTCCCCCCAAGTCGCAGCCGGAAAGATGATATCGGCAAACTGTTTACCTATAGGATCACGTAAGTAAATATCTTGATTGATGACGACCATTCCACCAGAATCTGCACGCTTTTTGAGTGTATCTATAATGTGCTGTTTATCACGTAGCGTCGCTTGGTGAGGGTTACGTGTCGTTAAGTCAGTGAATTTCTCTTTCAACCCATAGCTGCCACACATAGCTTGGATCCATGTTGTACCAATGACATGTGCCATACGGGTATGCCCGGAATAGAGATATCTATCGGTGTCTATTGAGCGTCTGCGTCTGCCTGCGACTTTTTCAGGTGACTTGTTTCTTGGAAGTTTCCCACCCGCTAATCCACCGCGTTGATGTCCACCAAACCGACCAATGACACGCCCTTCGCGGCCACCAGTACCGATGATCGTTGCAAGAGAGGCGATGGCGTTGGTATTTCCGGTATTATTCGACCAATAAAAACCCTTCTCGATACCAATTGATGCTTTAACTCGTTGACCATTCACTGGCATTGCCAACATCTCGGCAGCTTTGTGGATCTTCTCGACGTCGATACCCGCGATCGATGCGGCATACTCAGGTGCGTACTCTTTCTGCTCCAAATTCCATTGCTTATAATCATCAAAGCCATTCGTTTGGAATTTGCCCCAAGTGGTTCTCCACTGCCAAGGTGTGTTACGAGTACCCTGACCAAAACCTGAGCTCGATTCCCATTTATTATTGACCCAGTTTTCAATCCACTCGTTATCTTGCCAACCTTGCTCTAAGATCACTCGAGCAATTGCACCAATCACAAGATTATCGCTACCGGGATTAATATCGAGGTGCAATCCACCTTGAGATTTAAGCCACGCTATGCCTGCGGTTTCACGAGGGTTCAAAATTACGGTTTTCATTCCACGATGCACCGCAGGCATAATGAACTGCGTAAAAATGATGGTTTTGGTCTCATACGGATCCGTTCCGCAGATCATCAAAGTATCTGCCGCGCCCCAGTCATCATAACTTGGAGCAAAATTATCAAAACCCGCATCTCGAAACCCTGGGGTTGCAGTGACATCTGACGGCGTGTCGTGAAACGAAAAATTCGCGGTATTAACATGACGCAATGCATACTTTGTTATCGCATAGGTGTTTTCAATATACTGATAGGAATAGGTTTTTACGCAGTAACTGTTGGAGCCATGCGTATCAATCACATGACGGCCGACTTGGGCTGCTATATCCAACGCAAAATCCCATTCTACAGGTTGTAACTGACCGTTAATTCGAACAAGTGGTTGCTTCAATCGATCTTTGGTTAGTGTTTCTGGGTTATAAAGCTTTCTTGCGAGCAGTCCACCACGAACCGAAGAATCACCGCCTTTATTGACGACCTGTATGTCTTTGTCTGCGACTACAACCACATGGTGTGGTTTGCCATTATGCGAAACAATATTATGTTGCTGTGGCGAAACCCAAGCTTGTAATGCATGAACCGGGAAGTCGACAGCAAACGCATTTTCGTTAGCGCGAGCTCCACCTGAAGGGCTATTCACAGGCCAACGGTAAACCTTATAACCGCACGCCACGATACAATAATCACAGGCTGTTGTGATAACTTCAGCATGAACAGGAGGCAGTAAAGTATTTGTCGGTTGAAGGTACTGACGGTTTAAAGGAGATTGATTGCTTGAAGAAGATTCACTCATTAAACTACCTCCACATCGATCAGGTTTTCCATGCGACCAAAGATCAACCCCATAACGCCAACTGCATAGATGTCGTCACCTTCGAGCTCGAGCAGTACTTGAGGTAAGCTCTCAAAGGCTTGACCAGAAACCATAATGCCATGACGTCGTAAATCAAATGTAGACAGGTGGAATGGACACTGCCCGACAATGCGATGCTCTCCTGTTGCTTTATAAGCACCTGTTAAAGGCCCACCTTGATGAGTACACGTCATCGAGTACGCCACAATATCGCGCTGTAACCCTATCCCACCACCACATTCGATGTCGGATTTAACCAGCATCGCAATCGAGTTTTTCCCTCCATCTGGATATTGAAAGTGAACCGGAATGTGGTTACTAAGTTGGCTTAACTGGGCGATTTTCTTACGCGGGTAACCGACAACACGACCTTCAACTTGAGTTTCAGAATCAGTCCCTGCAAATAAGGTAAGAGGAACCATAGATACGGCAGTAGCCGCACCGGAATAAAGTAAAAAATCACGTCGTGACATCATGCATTTGTTGTGTCGTTTACTCGAATTTTGCTCTGAGTTGGCGATCATTTTTCTGCTCCAGCAAGTTCTTCTTTAGTAAATAGCGGTTGGTATTCTGGAATGGTTGGCTCTTCAATAAAAATCTGCTCACCTGAAAATGCTTCGATAAAACTGAGTAAGTTCTTTTTATCTTGTTCCGTTAAACCGAGAGGTTGAATTAAAGCAGATTTAGTCTGAGGGTATCCAGTAGTGCGCCCATCATCTGCCACACCACCTCGGTCGTAGAAATCAATCACCGCTTCTAAAGTTGGAATGGTGCCATTGTGCATATAGGGCGCAGTGTATTTTGTATAACGTAGGCTCGGTGTGCGGAACTTACCTAACATCTCTTTACGTTTAGCACGAAAGTAAGCACCGGGATCGGCCTTTGTGGTGCGGTACATCTCTTCGGTGACACCTTTAGAATAAAGCTCAAATCTAAATGTTATCTGCGCTAATCCATCATCATTCCACCAAGGGCTTGGCGGCACGCCAATGTTGTAGAATTTCTGGTCAGATGCCAAAGCCCCGTTGTGACAAGCAATGCAATTCGCTTTACCCTCAAACAGTGCTTTACCCTTCAATTGGGACTCAGACAAAGCGGTTTTGTCACCGAGTAAATAGTTGTCTATTGGTGTGTCACGTTGAATCATCGTGCGTTCAAACGCGGCTATAGCGCGCCAAGCGTTATGTATTTTCGGAGTATCATCACCAAACACTCGCTTAAAGCGTTCAACATACTCAGGTACTAAGGCTAAACGCGCTTCCATGATGTCATCCTCACCATTACCCGCGACCGCGCCCTTCGCTGCATCTTTGGCTTGCGCTTCCAATGACATAGCGCTGCCCGCCCAGAAAAATTTGTCATAATAAGCCGCATTAATAATCGTTTGGCTATTACGCCAATGTACCGTACCCGGATATCCCATGGATAAGTCATCAGGGAAACCCCAGCCCTGAGATTGAATATGGCAACCAGCACATGGGCTCGTCGTATCACCGCTGAGTCGTCCGTCATAAAATAAGATCTTTCCTAACTCTATTTTTTCAGGCGTTTGTTTATTGTCTGCAGGCACAGGCACTTCCCCGAGAGGTTCAAGCTGTACCTTTGCATAAACAACGTTAGGAAGCCCCGCCATCCCAATAAGAATAAAGAGTGCTGCCTTTAATACAGAGCGCTTAGTTACGAGCATTTGACCAATCCTCCGTGTATTCGTAGCCGAAGTCATAGTCTAACCATTCGTATTCTTCGCCTATAAGGGCGTCTCCAGATAACGATTCCAGAAAGGCCACCAGCGCCTTTTTCTCTTTTCCCGTTAAAGAAAGAGTGGTGAGTCGAGAGTCTTTATTTGAGTCTTCGCCACCGCCTTGATTATAAAACTCAACCACATCTTCAAGCGTGGCCAGCATGCCATTGTGCATATACGGCGCAGTTTGAGTCAGCTCTCGCAGCGTTGGCGTAATGAACTTACCGCGATCACTACCATCCGCTTTATGAGTTTGAACATGCGCACCAACATCACGCTTTAACGTTAAGTAATCTTGCACACCCATAAACATGTTGTAGGCGAGAAAAGATTGATGCCGCATTGGATCTAAAAATATCTCATGATTTTCTGGCACTCCGGTATTGTGTGCCTTTCCGTCCGAAAACAGAGCGCCACGATGGCATTGGTTGCACCCCGCTTTGCCTGTGAACAGCTTTTCTCCCTGGCTCGCTAAGTCGCTAAGCTCACCCTTGTCAAAAGGGACGTTTTTCGAAGTCAATGTTTTTAGGTATTCAGGCAGAGCTTTACGTACTCCGCCATTTGACGGTTCTCCAAGATTGGCCGCTTTAAACATCTCGACGTATATTGGGTCTTGTTTGAGGCGTTCCTGCATCAAACGCATGTCCATATTCATCAGCCAGTCTTCAGTGATATTCTCCCGCACCACATCGTTTAGGTTGGTGCCAATACGACCATCGTGAAACCACACCTCTTTATAGGCTGTATTAATAAGTGTTGGAGCATTGCGAAATCCATCACTCCCCGTATACGCAGGGCTTAACGGTTCAGGATAAGAAAAGCCATTCGCCGGAATATGGCAACTGGAACACGATATCGAGTCATCCCCGGACAAGCGAGTATCAAAAAACAGTCGTTTACCGAGTTCTGCTTGAGTTGGATCGATATCTAAAGGAGGCAAAGCAGCATGTAAATTCATCGTAAAAAAGGAGCACAATACTACGCAGACTTTTCGAGCGAAGCTTTGAAGTGTGGACTGTGCTCGTAAAACACTCATCGGCATTCCTTTTTAAGGATTATTATCAATGAAGCCTATTATTAACACGTGAAACATTAAAGATATGATTAGGATCATACAATTCGGAATGATAAGAGTTATTATTCAAACTTGTTAGTTCAGTGGTACTAAAACCTATGTCTCTCGATAAATTCCTTCTCTGTGTCGAACATACCTATCTTGCTGGGAACGTATCCGATCAAATTCTAGCAACTCAGTTTCTCGCTCAATTTTCGCAAACTAAACACCTCTTGCTTACAGGTTTAGAATCCAACGTTGTAGATGTTGTTATCACAAGCCTAGAATGTTTAGCTCAAGACAAGCATGCTCCTATCAAAGACATCATCCAGTGCTTTCAACAGTGGGATGACAGCGAAGTAAAACTAGCCGCATTGAATGCTATTGAGCACAACAACGATTCAGAACAAGCGAAGGGATTATTGATAGACGTCGTTTGTGACGATATCGATTACTGGGAAGGTGAATGGAATGATGGTGATGATATCCGTTTGAATGCTGCGCGTATTTTGGATAACCATGAACTTAATTTAGATTACATTCAAGCGAGTCGTTTACTGCCCCTGCTTCGAAGTGACCCTGAGCCTGATGTTCAGGTCAAACTAGTCTCAGTGCTATCGCGTTACTCACCGGCACTACTTAAAGAGAACTTTGTAGTAACGCGCACAAGTGATATGCGTATGTTATTGAAAAGCACACCGGATAAAATAACGTTATTCAAAGCCACGCAACACCAAGATCTACGTTGCCAGCAAATCGCCTTTCAACGCCTGTCTCAAATGAACAGTCGTGAGTATTTGCAAATGTTTTTAACTGGCCTTTCGCACTTAGACCCACTGATAAGACAAACATCTCTCAGTACATTGGAAAAATGGAATTACCAAGTCGACATTAAGCACCTTGGTCAGAACGACTTATTACAAGAAATTCCAATCGATATCCTTTCGGCACTGCTTAGCGACAATCACAAGCAACAACTCGTGAATCAATGGCCAGATAAACGGCACCCCTCTCATTCAATAACGGCGATACTTCAATTAATTTCGAGCTTAAACCCGCAGAGTAAACAAGCCCAACTTAGCCGCTTTATGCCAGTCTTTTATGAGAAGTTTTCGAGCTTAGACGAAGCGACTCAACTTGATTGCTTGAATGTTTTATTAAGTGACATATCACAAACCCTAAGCCTTGCCTTTATCCGTCAGCAACTGCAATCGGGCACTTGCAGCAATTCAGTGAAGCGACAACTCATTGAGCACCTATCTTATACTCTAGCACCGAGTTCTCAGGCCTATCTAAAAGAGCTCATAGTCGACTTGCCTGTAATTATTACAACCAATCAAACAGAAAGAGAAACGGCGACAACAGAAGTACCACATCGACAACTTGACGGTCCGAATGATGACTCTAGTACCACACAGCCTCATATCACTTCAACGCTTGATTCGTTGAGGCAATCAGCGCATTCAAAACCTTCAACAAAACATGCTCGAACCAAACGAGTTGCAATCGAAAGCTTGTCAAACCTAGCGTTAGCGATTGAATACTGTCAAGACAAGCAATATCTGATGGAGCTTTGCTCTACTGAAAAACTGACCAGCCTATCCAACGCTGAATTTCACGCGCTAGTCATTGCCTTGCGTTGTCATCATATCAACTTGACTGACGTTGAGACGCCCTACTTCAACCAATCGGTATTAGATCTAGTCTTGAATGATCATTGTTCCAACCTCAAAAGTATCATCGATTGGCTTGGCACTCTCTGGATCGATCAATACCGTTTACAACTAATAGCCTCTGAAAGCCTCCCTCTACAAGTCTGTTTAGTGCGATATACCACTGACGAAACAGAATTACTCGGGTTACTAAAGCACCCTTATATTGGTATCCAAATCGCAGCGCTGAAGCAATTAAAACAGTCTGGTGGTTGCTCACATGAAGAGCTAGTTAGCTTGATCTTAAAAGAACCCGTACTTTATCCTCAAATCTCTCTTTTTGATGCCAATACAGTCTACAACGTACTTGCTGAGAAAATCCAAGGTTCACCGTCAATAGCTCTTCAAGCAGCGCTTGCGTTTCTTTGTACACAAAATATGCAAATTACATAACCTATTAGCACTAATAATCGACCTATTTAAGGTTTGACACACTATTTTTCGATTGGTCGGCAGGTTAAAACAACAGAGCCAACGGATCACGGGCATTGTAAGACATTGTATGGGTATGTATTACGGCAACTGCAATCACCCAATATCACGCGACATCTCGGTATATTAGCACCACGTTCTAAATCATAAGATGTGTACCATGAAAGTGTTATCTTTAACTGCGTTCGCTGCCACTGTTCTTCTTGTCGGTTGTAATAGTTCAAACCAAAGCAAGCCTGTGGCAAGCCAAGAAAATGTCAAACCATCCGTTGTTCACGGGATCACAATAGAAGCGGTCCCTTCTCAGTTCTCTGCGTATTCCAAAGCAGGTTATAACCGACATGTCGCGGTCAATGCCCCTAATGGCAAATCTATCCATATTCTAATTATGGATCGCCTGAGCGATTATCAGATAGTCAAAGCAGTCAATGTTCTCAATCACTATCTAACCCCCGTTGATGGCACTAAATACGGGAGCGCTGACTCAAAACGCGATATTGCAAATGCTATGGCGAACAATGGCGCAATATTGAAACTAATGAATTATCACGATGAGCCCCAATATAACGACGATTTGGATGGCCAACCCTTGTTCGAAGAGGAAATTCAAGTAGAAGGCGGAGAATGGTATGTTCGACAGGACTATGAAGAGCATCGCGATGCGTCTTACGAGGAAATTCTCCACCTAGTCCATGACTATGGTATTGGTGTTCTTAACTCCCCTCAAAGTGGCGAATCGGCATTACCTTTATTTCAAAAAGAGCTGAATACAATACAGACTCAGGCTTTACATAATGCCTATACACCTCCAGTTGACACTTTAGAAGAGTGGCAAGCAGAAGTCAGTGTTGACCAAGAGTACTTTGCAGCCGTCATTGATAGCTATTACGGGCTTTGGGGGGCGTATAATGGCGAAGGTATGTGGGGGTTATACAAAGTTAAAACTCGCGACGACTTTTCTACAAGAGATCCTAACGCGCAATATATTACTGAACAGATTTTCTCTCCAACACTGGCTTACGACGCATACATTGCTGATACATTCACCGGCACTTTTAAAATGCAATATGACCCAGCAACGCCCTACACTCATCACTCTCAATATCTGACGAAACTAACGCTATCGGGCAAGAATAACGCAAATATTGAGATCAATGGATATGATAATAAGGTAACCGGAAATTTAGGTGTTAATACGGTTGTAGTACATGGTCCTAAAAGTGAATACCAAATCCACAATCTTGGGGGCGGTAAATTTCAGCTCAATGACACCGTTACTTCACGCGATGGCTTGAATACCCTATCAAGCATTGAACAAGTGCAGTTCACTGATCAGCGTTGGACTCTTTGATTCACATACATGTGTTTACTGAACAAGCAGAGATACTATTGATAGTACCTCTTCCCTTAGAAACTCCGCACAAGACACCGGAGGTAGATCGGGCACGAAGCTTTCAGAACATTCCTTTCCCAGGAGCAAACTCAGCTTGACGAGTTTTTCTCACTTTAGCCTCTGATACACACATTGGCGAGAAACGTCAAACAATGAGCAAGCCTTACTTAAGCTTGCTTTTCTCTCTTTTTGAAGACATCTAATACGTCCATTATCGAGCTCTCGTTCAATCGTTTGTTTTTTTGGGCAGCCTTTCTTAGCTTTGTATAAATTTGAATTACATTAAATTACGTCAAATTACATTAAATCACGTTAAATTGCGTCATTCATTTCAAAAGAAGCACCGGCTAATGACTGATCATCAAATGACCATGAACAAATCCATCGTTCATCAAAGTAAGACTATTTACTCGGAGCAGTTTGCAGAGAACTTTCACCCGATCTGGATTTACCGCATAAAATTTATTGCGCGAGCGTTATTCTACAGAAAGGCATTCAACTACTTGGCTAATAACATTGAAGAGCCTATGTTAGAGATGCTGTGTACACGCTCGCATCGCTTTTTGGAAAAACCTTTTCGCCCGTACATCATCAAAAACAACCCGGCTATCGATCGCTCAGAGCTTGTTATTGAGCATTACAAAACAGCATCAGAACTGATATCACCAACATTAATGAAACAGATCTATACAGATTCCAAAGGGCTCACTCTTATGACCTTTGAGATTAATGAGATCTTATACACTGTAAAATTGGTATATGAAGAGCGCTATCAAAAAGAAGGCGATATGAGCTTAGTACTGCATAGCCAAGAGGACGGTAACTTCTACACAATCTCCTTTATCCTCGGGAATGAAAATGGGATCCGTTGCATTAAGATTGGCGGGTTGCAAGGTCCACGCAGTAACGAGACCAGCAACGAGAAGATAAAAAACCTGACTCGTAAACTTTATGGCCAACGTCCAAAAAGTCTGATGGTAAGCCTACTGAGTATCCTTGCACAGATCTGGGGTATAGATACCATTCTTGCGGTAAAGACACACTCTCACACTTTTGCGGCTAAACGCTATAAAAATGGGCGAATTAAGACCGACTACGACGCATTATGGATTGAATTGGGCGGCACCGAATATGACCGTAACTTCTATTCGCTTAGCGTTAATGCACCACGTCGCGACATCGAAGGTATGTCTCGTTCTAAACGTTCTATGTACCGCCGCCGTTATGAATGGTTAGACAACACCAAAACGACATTCGAAGAAGCATTAAAATACTCTTATGACGAGTGATAAATTAGGCACTATGAATACACGAGTATCCACCACTTTTCTCCGAATCATGAAAAGTAACGCGGTGTATATCCTCAAAATTAACAATCTCGATATCACCTGAATGACAGTTAGAACTCGTACTTAGTTAAATGGCAGTACCACTTCGATTCGCGAGATCACAGTCAGTAATGATCATCACTGACACCTTTGTGCCTAATAACATGTCAGTTAACACTTGCCAGCTAAAAGTTACCACCAACTCTACTAATTTTTTTATTTAAGCTTCGTGTACGCTTTCCGCCCGACAAGACAAAGATCAGAGACATACCGGAGGCTTTCCCTTCGGTATGTTCGCACCAAATTTCCACACAACTCATCAGCGCAGATATTTCCTCGCATACCCTTCCCCTAGAAATTCCGTGCAAGATACCGGAGATAGACAAGACAAAAGCTATCGAAACCAAAACCACTTTCCTGAAGACGTAAAAAAGCCCGACCATTTCTGATCGGGCTTTCTAAATAATGGAGGCGCCTCCCGGAGTCGAACCGAGGTCCACGGATTTGCAATCCGCTGCATAGCCACTCTGCCAAGGCGCCTTCAATAGTGTTTAAAGAGAACAACTCTGTTGATTACTATCAAACAAGATAACAATCAAATAGATGGTGCCCCGGGCCGGACTTGAACCGGCACAACGCGAACGTCGAGGGATTTTAAATCCCTTGTGTCTACCAATTCCACCACCAGGGCACGCAATTCTTTATTGCGATGCCGATTACTGAAAAGTAAAACACCATCTTAATGTCAAAATGAATCAACATTACAAAATTTGGAGCGATACATCGGGTTCGAACCGATGACCTCAACCTTGGCAAGGTTGCGCTCTACCAACTGAGCTAGTATCGCATTTTCATTCTACTAATTTCTTACCTTATCAAAACGTAAGAGAAAGAGAATGGAGGCGCCTCCCGGAGTCGAACCGAGGTCCACGGATTTGCAATCCGCTGCATAGCCACTCTGCCAAGGCGCCTTTATCAACATAAAAATATATTGAAGTGTTTTAAGAGAACCACTCGTTGTTCAACACTCTACTCAAAGTAGAAACTAGATAGATGGTGCCCCGGGCCGGACTTGAACCGGCACAGCGCGAACGCCGAGGGATTTTAAATCCCTTGTGTCTACCAATTCCACCACCAGGGCAACGCAATCATGCGATGCTGATTACCGAAGAGTAAAACACCATCTCTCTGCGACCTAAGCCGTGAGAACGAGGTGTACTTTAACGGATAGAAAAAATTCGTCAACAGTAAATTTTATCTTTCAATTCAAGTGATTAATTATCGAACTCAAACGAATGAATTTAGTGCAGCTTGTACGGTTCTTATTCGTAGATTTTGAGTTTGAGTTTGAATTCAAAGGCCGAATTCCCATTTTCAGACTCACAAAATACTGTCAATTCCATTGAATTAAGGAAACACGCCTTCGTTTTCATGTGCTTTTCACATTCAAAGGCTAGAGTTTTAAGTAACGACTATTACGAAATGACAACGTGAAGCCACTAAAACGATACCAATATGAACGCTACGCTGTGCTCTGCAACCTCGCCTACCCTAGAGTTTTTAAACAAACTCGTTACGGTTTTGACCCTAATGGACAGCGCATCATAAAGAATCAGTTTGGAAAAACCATGATTCGAGTATTGTGGAGCAGCGACAAAGATGAAGTGGTTGTGGTAATCAAAGGATCGCATAGTATCTCAGATTGGTTGCTTACCTTTGCTTTATGGACAAGAAGCTGCAAAAGAATTGGGCTCAACTATCGAGTGCATGCTGGGTTCTACCATCTGATGTTTCAAGAAAGCCAACCAAGCCGTAATGAAGATAAACTGGGACAAACTGTCATTGAACGCTTGGAAACCACTTTGATTCCTCTATTGGAACAAGGAAAAAGGATTTCTATCACCGGCCACTCTTCTGGAGGCTCTATTGGCTGTGTATTCGCTGATTACTTAGACCAAAAATACCCAGGTTGTATTAAACGAATCGTCACGTTTGGGCAGCCCGCGGTCGGTGATTGGAGTTTCAAAAAGAACTACCGTTTAAGCAAGAAAACCTACCGTATCTGTTGCGACATCGATATTGTCACCTTCATGCCGCCCGTACCGCTGTTGTATTGGCATGTAGGGAAAGTACTTTGGCTCTATAACGGCAGGATTTACGAAAACACACCGACGTTAATACGCCTCGGGCGATCAATATTCAGTTGGTTAATCCGGCCTTTCTCTTATCACCTAATGAGTAAATATATTCGTAACAAAGACTTCTTTGACAAACATTGAGCATGCTCTATAAATAAAAAAGAGCACACGCTTTTACAGCCAGTGCTCTTTCTAGTTTCTAATTGATCTTTGTGCTTAAGCTAATATTAGCCTGAACTTAAAGCTTGAATCGTGACAGCTCTTGTTTCAAGTCACTCGCTAAATGACTTAGCTGATCGGCTTGTGAAACCGCATCGGTCGCATCAACTGCCATCACATCACTCACTTCACGAACAGATTCGGTATTCGCATTGATTTCAGCGGTAACCAGTGACTGCTCTTCAGCAGCAGAAGCTATCTGAGTTGCCATATCGCTGATCATCTGAATTGCCTCACGTATTTGAGCCAAGCTCTCTCCGGCCATATCCACGTCATGTACGCTTGTTTTCGCCATATCGTGGCTTTGTGTCATCACTTTAACGGCACCGCTAGTCGCTTGTTGTAAGCGCTTGATCTTGTCTTCGATCTCTTCTGTTGAAGCATGAGTGCGTTGTGAAAGTACTCGAACCTCATCGGCAACCACTGCAAAGCCTCGACCTTGTTCGCCTGCCCTTGCTGCTTCAATTGCCGCATTAAGCGCGAGTAAGTTAGTTTGCTCCGCTATTTCACGAATCGTCGCTAAGATAGACGCGATTTGTTGACCATGCTCTTCAAGCTCGCTGATGATAGACACAGCGCTTGTTAGCTCTGTTGCAAGCTCATTGATCGATGATTGGCTTTTAGCCATCTGTTGGAAGCCTTGTTCGCTCAACTCAACAGAGTGAGTCGCACTTTTGGCCGTACTATCAGCATTCGTAGCAATTTCTGCTGTTGCTGTCGCCATTTCTGTCACAGCTGTTGCAACCATTGTGATCTCGTCTTGCTGTCTGCTGACGCTATCGCTGCGTTTTAATGCGCTGCTGTTGGCGTGTTCAGCTCCGTTATTCATTGCCGTCGAAACATCAGTCACGTTTTTCATCATTGCATGAAGTCTATCTACGAACACATTAAACTTGTCGGCAAGTTGCCCTACTTCATCTTTACTCGACACTTGAAGGCGCTGTGTTAAATCACCTTCCCCTTCCGCAATATCAGCTAATGCTTCACTCACTCGACCCAGTTCAACTAATTGACGAGCCACAAACCATGAGGTTGCTGCAGCCATAACGATCAATACAATCAAACCTGTGGTGATTTGGCTAATCAACATATCGAACAACGGCTGCTCTAGTACGTCTTTATCCATTTCAATCACAAGTAGCCAGTCGGTGCCTTTAATAGGCTCAGCCATGATGACGCGCTCATCACCATCAACTTGTGTAAAAATTGTCGTTAAGTTTTGTGCAGCACTGTTTAATCCAGAAACACTTAATTCAGGTGCTATCTCTTTGACTTGCTTAAGGATGAAATCTTTATTCTTATGAGCAACGACCGTGCCTTGCTTATCAATTAGGATCGCTCGTCCATTACCTGGAACCTGAATAGCCAACACATCTTCAATTAGCTTGTCTAATGCAAGGTTAGATGCCACAACACCTATGATCGATCCATTCTCGGTCACAGGATCGGTCAATGTCACCACTAAGGTTTGCATGGTTACACTCACGTAAGGCTTGGTTGTTACTGCGCGGTTCTCAGCTAAGGTTTGTTTATACCAACCTCGAACTCTTGGGTCATACCCCGCTTTATTCAATGAAGGATCATGACGGAACATCTCACCTTCTTTGTTACCGTAATAACTCAATCCAAACCCACCAGATACCAAGGTTTGACGTAAATGAGGAACGATATCTATTGAAGGGTTAAGCTGTACTTGTTGTTTAAGCCCATGTACTGCTTGTTTCTTATCGTAAAACCAGTCACTGATGCCCTTTGCATGGGCTTGAAGTGTATTACGACTTTCACTTTCTATAGCTTGCCAGCTGTTTGTTTGAAAAGTCTTATAACCCATGAAAAGAAGAATGGCAGATGTAACAGCAATCGCCAAAACTACAGAGAAAACCATTTTTCTCTTTAGACTAAATTGCATATTTAAGAACCTCTTATAGAATAATTAAAGAAATATAAAGAGGGATACTATCACTCATGCGCATGTTTTAATTAGGGTTATCCCATAAAACAATGAAACAAATTGAGCATTGTGGTTAATTGTGACTTTGATTTATTTAGCGGTTTATCAACAAAGGCTCGGCTTAGGATTCCACCAAAACGGCGTTGGGCTTAGCAAATATCAAAGGGAGAAATGAAGAGGTAAGGATGAAGAAACAAGAAGCAAAGTACCAGAAACGAAAAAACCAGCCACGAGGACTGGTTTTTTCTAAATGATGGAGGCGCCTCCCGGAGTCGAACCGAGGTCCACGGATTTGCAATCCGCTGCATAGCCACTCTGCCAAGGCGCCTTCAATAGTGTTTTTAGAGAACAACTCTTTTGAACATTACCAAACAAGATAACAATCAAATAGATGGTGCCCCGGGCCGGACTTGAACCGGCACAGCGCGAACGCCGAGGGATTTTAAATCCCTTGTGTCTACCAATTCCACCACCAGGGCACGCAATTCTTTATTGCGATGCCGATTACTGAAAAGTAAAACACCATCTTAATGTCAAAATGAATCAACACTACAAAATTTGGAGCGATACATCGGGTTCGAACCGATGACCTCAACCTTGGCAAGGTTGCGCTCTACCAACTGAGCTAGTATCGCAATTTCATTCTTCTAATTTCTTACCTTATCAAAACGTAAGAGAAAGAGAATGGAGGCGCCTCCCGGAGTCGAACCGAGGTCCACGGATTTGCAATCCGCTGCATAGCCACTCTGCCAAGGCGCCATTTTTCAACACGTTAGAACCGACTAAACGTTAGCCCCGCTGTGTTCGGGTGCCTACTTTACGGATTGAGTGAAGATAGTCAAACAAAAATGTGAATTTACATTCTGTTTGCTGACATTTAAATCAAATTGCTGCATGTTCGATCTCTTCAATCAAAAAACACACAGCAAAAACGATTTAAATAAGAAGTTCTAGCGCTACCACTTCTTCATGAAGCGGCCAACGAGACTTGGATGATACGACCAACAGTGATCAAACATGGTCATAAGTTGAGGGTTACCATACTTAGAAAGACTGACCGCATGGAAACGGTTTTTGTGCTCTTTCAATTTTTCAACCTGTGCAATCATTTCATCAGATTGCTTAGGGGCAATAAAGTCAGAAAGTACGATCAAATCTGCGTTCTTGTATTTATCACCCGTCATTAGGTCAATCGACTTCATGAGTACAGGTTCTAGATCCGTGCCGCCGTGGAATGAATAGCTTAAGAAGTCACTCGCTTCACGCAGGCCATCTTGTCTTGTTAATTCATAGGTAATCTGCTCAGAAGAGAACAGAATCACGTAACAGTCTCTCTCTTCCGCAAGCGCGATTTGCATCAAAGCGTAAGCCATTGCTTTGGCTGATTGCTCTGGGAACCCACTCATAGAACCAGAAGCGTCCACACAGACGATGAACGGACCTTTTTCAATATCGACGTTTTTGCTATCGGGCTTTTGCGCTTTTACTTTACGTAACGTGCGTGACTTACCTTGCGAGCGATAGCTAAGTAAACGTTTGTCAGCCAAATGTTTATAAAAGATAACCTCAAGTTCAGGATAAGCTAGGAACATGGTCTCGTTCGGCAGCATTTTGTTGAGGTCATCACTTTCATGAATCCCAACAATATCATCGACCGCCTCATCACTTTTCTCTTCAACCATCTGCAGTTCTTCTACAGGGGCTTTATGCAAAGAAGGATCATCTTCCTCGCTAGCCATACGACCTAGCTTTTCAGCGATATCTTGCAGGCCTTTGTGCTTATTCAAGAACTCCGCATGACGCTTCATGATGGTGAGATCAGTTTTGCTTAATTTGGCAGATGCCATGTCCCACAAGCGCCCTACGCTACCCTCATCACCCGACTCCGTCACTTTATCCATGTTTTTCATGGTTTCCATGCGTTGATAAAGATCAGCTAAGACTTTTTCTTTGCTTGTTTCGAGTTCGGTTACTTGAGCTTGTTTAATGGCGTCTGACAGTGATTGGTACCATTGATCGCAAAAATAGTGTGGAAACATCGCGTTATAAACGCCTTTGTTGTTTTCCATCAAGCGTCTTGCTTGTAGGTAGAACGCCGAGTGCCACTCCAGCTTTTTGATAACACTGTCTATCTCATCAAAGAACTGCGGTTCATCCCAATAGATCACTTCTTGGTAAAGTGCGATTTCCTCTTGGAAGCGGTCAGTTTCACACACTTTAGTGACGCGTTTTTTTACTTTACCGCGCCATTTAACTAAGTGGTTTTTGACTGATGTTTTAACGCCTTTGTTCTCAGCAGCCATCATGACTTGAGAACGAGCGATGAGATCATTCATCGCGGTATCAATAATTCCTGAATCAGCCACCATCAAAGCGAGGTTTAAGCCGTCTGCTCCTAACATATGCTCTCCCCTTACTCGAAGTACTGACTCATGAACTTAATACGTTGTGCGATCTTGCTACTCTTCACTTTTGTCGTTTCGAGATCTTGCGTTACTGCTTGCAAGCTTGATTCCATCGCTTTCGGTAAGTCAGGGTCAATATAGTTATGAGGTAGCGCATCATGGAATTCAGTGCGAACTCGTTTTAACTTGAATTCAGCTTCAGTTAACTGCTCTAGGGCTTTCTCAGCACCACTCAACCACTTGTTGTATAATTCTTGGTCTAAACCGTCAGTTGTAACCACACTCACCAGTACAGAACGATTGGCAATATCTTTAATGACTAACTGGTTCGATGCATCCAAGTCGAGTTTTAAACGGCATAGGTTTTTATTTTCGTTAACGTAACCGTAAATGTCGCCATGGCCTTCTTTAAGAACTCGATCAAAATCGTCTTTGGCTACGTATACCCAACGGCTATCGCCTTTCTCAGATTCAGACACCGACATGTTGCTTTGCAGCATCACCAGTTTAACTAGGTTGTATGCACTGCCGACGCTGTACATTTTCGCGTTCTTGATGTCATTCTGATAAACGTCTTTACGCAGCAAGCCACTGGTTGACTCCATAGAGAGCGACACAGACAGCGTTGATTCAACATCGTCTTGAATCTCTTCGAGTTCTTCACGGGACATTTCAATTTGAGCTTTCGACTCTTGTTGGTCAAACGCTCGGTTCAATGCAAAGTCTTTTACCACACTACGAACCACATCACGCGATTCTGGGCTATGCCATAAACAGTCTTGCAGTAGCATAATATCCAGCGGATTTACGCTATCACGACCACTGAAGAATGCGCTTGCCTTCAACAGCTTGACCGCTTTCTTCCAGCGTCTGTCCGATACGTATAGATCAGTTTCAGTAGCCGAACTTTGCTTTTTGACAGTCTCTTCAAGCATGCTTTTCAGTTCAAATAGCTTGTTGAACGAGTTATCTGTCAATTCCAGGTTATCGAGCTCTTTCTGCCATTGATGGTATTCAATATCAGTAATCGCCAATCCTTTTGGAATCACAGCTTCCTGAGAGGTACCCGTCGTCAGCATCGATTTGAAGTTTTGTTTGTTTTGAATTCGGTTTACGAACACGCGAACGAGCATCCGGTCGTAAAGAGCTTCTAAGCCGCTGTCTTCATCTGGAAGTTCGTTGGATGCAGACACTAATAAACGCATCGGTACGCGCTCGATGTCTGCGCCATTTTTGAATGTCTTTTCGTTAACGACCGTAAGCAACGTATTTAGGATTGCAGGACCTGCTTTCCAGATCTCATCAAGAAATACAACTTGTGCTGTTGGTAGGTAGCCTTCGGTCAGTCTGACATAGCGACCGTTATCTTTTAATTCTTGAATACTTAGTGGGCCAAACACTTCTTCTGGAGTAGAGAAACGTGTCATCAAATATTCGAAATAGCTACTGTTGTCAAAAGCTTGGATGAGGCGTTTAGCGATAAGGCTTTTTGCGATGCCCGGAGGGCCTAATAGAAACACACTTTCGCCAGCCAGGGCCGCCAGTAAACAAAGCTTAATCGTGTCTTCTCTTTCATAAACGCCATCAGAGAGAGCATGTGCCAATTTGTTAATTCTTTCAGAGAGTAGCGCCTTGTCAGCATGTGAGGAAATAGAAGGGTTCATGCGTTACTCCGAAAATCTTTGAACAGTTGAGAGTGTAGATACGTTTTTATACATTTGTTAGCACTTTGTTACAAGTATCTTTTATTATTGAGTTGCCTTTATATCAGATGGTTACGCTGCAATTTTCGCGCAATCATAGATTCCAATTATGAGAGTAACATCACGAACGGCGTGAAATTAAATCTATTACTAAGCCTAATTTTTCTTTTATTTTCGACACCATAGACGTTATGGTGGTACACGTCTTCAGTTATACGAAAAATTGGCAAGGAATGTGGCCAAACTGCATGAGTAAAGTTATCCATCAATGGAAAAGTATTTCTCTCATCGAAGAGAACGTGACGCTCCCTACGAACGTCGTGGTAAAACATACAACAATACACCACCCTGGCGCAGCCGTTATTCTTCCTATCACTTCGTCAGGAAAAATCATCCTCATTAATCAGTTTCGTCCTTCTCTTAAGAAATGGCTTTTGGAGCTACCTGCAGGCACGATGGAAATTGATGAGACACCTCTTCAATGTGCTCAGCGCGAATTGGAAGAAGAAACCGGTTACAGTGCAACTTCTTTTCAGAGCTTAGGACAAGTCACACCTTTGGCTGGATTCTGTGATGAGATTCAGCATTTATTTGTCGCAAAACATCTTAGCCTCACTACCCGATTTGAATGCGACGAAGATGAAGTTATAGAAGTGATAGAGCTGAGCTTAGAAGAGCTGCACAACAAAATACGACACGATCAAATCACCGATACAAAAACTATCGCTTGTTTAAGCAAAGCCCAACTATGTGGCTATCTATAGCCAACTATATGACTACCTAAAGTACTCTAGGAGAGAAGCATGGACTTTCGTTCTGATACCGTAACTAAACCTTCGCAAGCTATGCGTGACGTAATGGCAAATGCAGAAGTGGGCGATGATGTTTATGGCGATGACCCAACCGTAAACGAATTGGAACAGTGGGCTGCCAATGAAACCAGCTTTGAAGCAGCGATGTTCACTTCTTCAGGTACACAAGCCAACCTACTTGGTTTAATGGCACACTGTGAGCGTGGTGACGAATACCTTTGTGGCCAACAAGCGCATAACTATAAGTATGAAGCCGGCGGTGCTGCAGTGCTCGGCTCGATTCAACCTCAACCCATTGAGAACAACCCAGACGGCACACTAGACTTTAAAAAGCTTGCCGCAGCGATTAAGCCAGACGACAGCCACTTTGCTCGTACTAAGCTTCTTAGTTTAGAAAACACGATCAATGGTAAAGTGCTGCCAATGTCTTACCTAGCGGAAGCTCGTGAATTCGTAAACCAACACGGTTTACAAATGCACCTAGATGGCGCGCGCGTTTATAATGCAGCAGCGGCGCTGGATGTACACATCAAAGAGATCGCACAACACTTCGACTCTATGACAATTTGCTTATCAAAAGGTTTAGGCGCTCCAATCGGTTCACTACTCCTTGGCAACAAAGCGTACATCGCTAAAGCTCGTCGACTGCGTAAAATGGTCGGTGGCGGTATGCGCCAAGCGGGTATTCTTGCCGCCGCAGGTAAAATGGCGCTGACTGAGAACGTAGCTCAACTTAAAAATGATCACGAGAACGCAAAAAACCTAGCGATTGGTTTAAGCAAGCTAGAAGGCTTCTCTGTTAACCCTGATTTCATCCAAACTAACATTGTATTTGCGAAGTTAGATGAGTCTGTTGATATTAACCGCATCGCAAGCGAGTTAAGTGAGCAAGGCATTACTATGTCGCCTGGTAATCCAGTACGTTTTGTTACCCATAGAGATATCAGTTCAGAGGACATCGTTACTTTCCTAACAAAGCTAGAGAATGCGCTTTAACTCTTGACGAGATTAGCCTCTATAGCAATTGAGATTTGAGCTTCCCCTAGGCTTTGTTGCGTAATTCA
>NZ_CAWNBB010000061.1:0-17496 GCF_963872585.1 Vibrio sp. 10N.222.47.A9
AATATACATCGCGTCAGATCGTCATGAAGTAGCGAAATTGGGTTTTGATTATCGTTGGACTTATGACTTTTTTAATACTGATCAGCCTTCAAATTCCATTAGTGTAGAGAAATTGCAAGACGTAGGGTCTAGCTTTCCCTTCGGGCGTTGGGCGGAATTAACATACAGATAGAATGAGACACAAGTGATCGTTCGTGAATCGAATACACAAAGCGATCTACATTCCCACACGTTAACAACAACGCACCACCATTCTTATAGTGGCGCGTTTCCATTACCATTTATTACTTGCGTACATCGCCTTGCTTAATATGACTTCGGCAGATTATGAGTTTGATCATTCTAAACTCACTTTTGTCCAGAGGCTTCATAGACCTGAAGTTTTACTCGTGGCACTTTTCTCAAAAAGTGCCAGCTAGCTCAGATCTGCCCCATTGTCAGTTAGTGTAAAAACTCATACATATCCTGTTGATGTGTATTTGCATTACCTATAGTTATCTATAAGAAGCTGCCTAGAGTGCTTCATTACATTTATAGTTACTAACTTTCTTAATTTACTTTTATATCCTTTGCTTACGGAAGAACAATTAAAAAGAGGCTCTACATGTAGAGCCTCTTTTCATATCAGTAATATATTGATCGTTATACTCGCTTTGGCTGAAGATCTTTTTCTTCAACTTCTTTTATGTCGAAGCGTTGCTTCAACTCTTTCTCGATGCTTTCTAAACTACGATTTGCCGTTTCAGGAAGAATTTTTACCGCAAACCAAATCTGACCAAGAAGGATAATCGCGAACATGATGAACAATGCCGATGTTCCAAATGATTCTCTAAAAGCTGGTGTAAATGAGTTCAAGATAACACCTTGAATCCAGATTGCTGCCGTTGTTATTGAGACCGCACGGCCACGGACTGAAGTTGGTAAAATCTCAGCTGAAATCGTGAACTTCAGAGGACCTAAACCTAGTGCTGTGAAGGCAACAAAGAACGCCATTAATCCAACAATCAACATCGGTGGAGTATCCGGTCTGTCGAAGAATATCGCTAGGCCGATAAGACAAACGAAACAACCAAGCGCAGAAGTTATCAGCATTTTTCTGCGGCCTACTTTATCAATGAATACCATTGAAAGTGAGGTGAAGATGACACTTACTAGACAAATCCAACCAAATCCGCCAAGTGCTGACCCCTGACTTCCCATAATTTCTTCTAGCATGACTGGACCGTAGTACATAACAACAGTCACACCAGACCATTCAGACCAGATTGCCAGTAGTACACCCGTCATCAAGCCAAAGCGCATTACAGGATTTTTGACTAATTGTTTGTACGATCCTGCTTTTTCAGAGCGAATTACCTGTCGACATTCAATGATAGCTTCTTCCGCTTCGCCTTTAGTTAGGAGCTTTTTAAGAATGTTAGCTGCTTCTCTCTCTCTCGATTTAGATATCAACCAACGAGGGGACTCTGGAAAAAATACGACCAAAGCAAGGAAGATGACTGCCGGCAGAAACTCAACAGAGAACATGCCACGCCAGTTTTCAGTAATAAAGAAGTGATCAAGGTAATGACCTGTGACAACGGCAGATTGGCTGTAATTAACAATGAGTGTGTTGGTAACAACCGAACACGTTAAACCGATAACGATGGCAACTTGAAATAGGTTGCTTAGTTTTCCTCTATGTCTTGCTGGAGAAACTTCTGCAATGTACATCGGGCAAACTACAGTTGCGATACCAATACCAAAGCCACCGATGATACGAGCCCAGATCAGTAAGTTGAATGAGTCTGCGTACATACAACCAAGCACCGATACGATAGCTAATAAAGCACCTAGCATCAGAGGTTTTTTACGCCCAGCATAGTCCGCAATAGGGCCAGCAATTATACTACCAAATAGGCAGCCAACGAGCGCTGAAGATACATACCAGCCCTGTTGTAAGGACGATAACTCGAACTGTTGTGTGATTTGTGTAATCGTACCGCCAATAACTATAGTGTCCATTCCAAATAGGAATCCACCAATCGTTGCCGCGGCGCAAATGAATGTCAAAAAGAACATTTTCTTATTACTTTCACTAAGAATCATTTGATCTCTCCATGAGAATTGTAGGGTACATGGGACGCTGTTCTAGTGCGTCTGGATTACGTAGTCTGCGTTTGATTCGTATTGTTTTATTTTTAACGCATTGACTAGATCCACGCGCTCGGTTTTATCGAGCGCCTCTTGTTTCGACTTTCCACCAGCCAGATGTCTTGATATTAATCGCTCTCTGAGTACTTCTTCACTTGCTGTGAGAAAGATCTTCAAGTCAATTAAATCACTGACTGGTCGCCAGTCTTCGTCGGTTGAGTAGATGTAATTGCCTTCGAGTAAAATAATTTGAGTGTCTGGCTCAATTAAAAAACCTTCAACAATTGGATCGTGTAACTCACGACAGTATTTCGGCCAGAAGAATGCGTCAGTGTTTGGCGTCACCGCTTTGGAAAGCAAATGTGCCAATGAGGTTACATCAAATGTTTCGATGCTACCTTTGACTGACGTCAGTCCTTTCTCTTTCAGTACCGAGTTGGGGTAGTGAAAGCCGTCCATTGGACACAGTTGGGCTTTAAACCCTAACTGTGACAGTCCAGATAGTAGGGATTCAGACAACGTTGATTTACCCGTCGCTGGTGCACCAGAGATACCGATGACAAGAATCTGTTTCCCAGACTCTTGGTAGGTGTTGGCGACCAGTTGAGGAACGCTTGCAATGTCATCACCCGTTAGCGAATATGTTTTAGCCATGATCTGGTTCCTAATTCGGTACATGATAATGCCGCTATGTGACTGGCTTTCTTTAGAGAGTCACGGAAATCTTGACTCTCTGAGTAGTAGTGACAAAAAGCTCCATGGAAAATATCCCCGGCACCTAGCGTATCGATAGCGTCAACTTTAGGTGCAGGGATTACCCCGCTACCTGACTCATCACTATAAAAAACACCTTTGTCGCCCAGCGTCATTGCCCACTTTTTGATCCCGTATTGGTCGCAAAGTGCCTGCATTTTATCTTTGTCACCATTGGTGAATTCCTCTGAAACAATAGGAATAGTACAGAGAGATAAAAACTGTTCGCTGTGCGATTTCCAAGTACCAGCGTCTAACACAATATCCCCAGTAAACTCAGCCAAAGCTTGCACGTTTGCGCTAACAAACGGATGCTCATATTGATCAAGTAATACGAGCTTTGCATTATCTAGCCACTTAGGGTCTAAACTCATCACCTTTTCGCAATCAGGCTGACTGGCGTTAACGATGAGCCTAGATGCAGTTTGCTTTGCAGAGATAATGTTCGATAGTGGTAGCTGGTATTCATCGTCTAAACTTAAATCCACAACCGAAATTTCGTGTTCATTAAGCTCTGCTGTCACTATCGATTTATAGAGGTGCTCTTTACCTAAACATGTCCAAAGGTGTACATCAGAGCCTAATGAGTTGCATGCAATGGCAGCATTGAGTGCAGACCCACCACCACCAATAAAATCAGCAATCGCATTCACCTTTTGATCAGGATCAGGCATCACTTCAACAAAGCTCATCAAATCAATCGTGCTTCTGCCTATAAATACACAATTTCCCATACGTAGAACTCCTTTGAATTACAGCTCACCGCTGGCGTAGCGTGCAGCCATATCATCCATAGAAATTGGTGTAATCTTGTCACCGTGACCAGCACAACCAAATCGTTCAAATCGGTTTAAACAAAGTGTCGTTAGTTCATCCATTCCTGCTAATAGGAACTTACGAGGATCAAACTCTTGCGGATTTTTCATCGCTAATTCTCGGAAGCGACCAGACATCGCCATACGGCAATCAGTATCGATATTTACCTTGCGAACACCATGTTTGATACCGCGCTCAATTTCTTCGATTGGCACACCATATGTTTGAGGCATTTCACCGCCATTCTCATTGATCATATCTTGAAGGTATTGAGGAACCGATGAAGCACCATGCATAACTAGGTGAGTCGTTGGGAGCTTCGAGTGAATTTCTTCGATTACGTTCATCGCTAAGATATCGCCATCAGGTTTGCGAGTGAACTTGTAAGCACCATGGCTTGTGCCACAAGCGATCGCTAATGCGTCAACCTTTGTTCTTTTAACAAAATCAACGGCTTGATCTGGGTCTGTTAGCAGCTGGCTCTTTTCAAGGATACCAACAGCACCAACGCCATCTTCAGCTTCAGCTTCACCGGTTTCTAAAGAGCCAATACAACCTAACTCACCTTCAACTGAAGCACCAACCCAGTGCGCTGATTGAGCGATACGAGAAGTAATATCTACATTGTAGTCGTAGCTGCTTGGTGTTGATGCATCACGCTCCAATGAGCCATCCATCATGACCGATGTAAAGCCGTGGCGAATTGCTGACAGACATGTTTCTTCGCTATTGCCATGATCTTGATGAAGAACGATTGGTGTTTTCGGGAACATTTCAGCAAGTGCACAAACCATCTTGTAAAGCATCACATCACCTGCGTAGCTTTTACGAGCATTGATACTCGCCTGTAGGATGACACCTGAATTACATTTTGCTGCAGCGCGAACAATGGCAAGTCCTTGCTCCATGTTGCTGATGTTGAAAGCTGGAACTGCATAACCATTTTCTGCTGCGTGATCCAGTAGTTGTCTTAGTGTAACGATAGCCATTTTCTTCTCCAATTGAGGTTTAATTGTTTCTTGCAATTAAATCTATTTCATTTAATTGCAGCTGGCAATTAAATGAAATGTAGAATGTGAAAAGGATCGTGTTTTTGTTTTGAGGATCGTTATTTGAGTTGGATAAAAAGGACTTTTTTTCATGGAATACTTTTTGAGGAACAAAAAAGCCCAGCAATAAGCTGGGCTAAAAAGAAGAAGGGGGAAGCTGAATCAGTTATTCGGCAACACTTTTCATACCGAATGTTTTTAGTGTCTCAATTCTAGCATTGCCGTTCTTAGCGTATACATAGAGACCTGCACTGTCTTCATCAGAGAAGATGTTATTGGTCATCACAGTACGACCTCCATCGGTAAAGACTTCCACAGAAATACTGTCCATAAAGATACGGATGTTTGCTCGATCTTTACTCGCACACTCTAGTGGGCATGTTCTACGTAAGGCTGAACGACTGCCCGATTGAGTACGATCAAAGGCCAGTTCGCCTTTCTTTAAATCCAACTCAATCAGTGTTTTCTGCTCACCTTTACTGCGAATTTCAAATACAATGCTATCACAGTCGCTTGCGGCTAGATCGATGTCAGCAATGATTTCACAGTGAACATTATCACCTGCTTCAAATGCGAATTTTTCACCATCGTTTAACTTGAGTTCAGTATGCCTTTTTGGTGAATGACGCAATTTTTCAACTTCTTGTACAGGTGTGAATTTCAGTTTTCCGTCATGACATAAAGATACTTCACGAGCCAGAGAGATGCTCCCATACCAACCAAGTTCACTGGTGTCGTAAGTTCCATCACACCATGGCATGAACGGCCATGAACCAATCCATGCTTGGATTAGAGTACGCCCATTTTCATCATCGAATACTTGTGGTGCATAGTAGTCAAAGCCCCAATCTGATGAGCCCATTGTTGACCAATGGAATTTGCCTGTTTGGTAATCAAGGTCACCAACAAGGTAGACCACCTGACGTTGCTGCATACCCATAGGTGAATACATGAGTACGTGCTTGTCACCCAATTTGAAAATATTTGGACACTCAAGCATTGTGCCTAATTCACCCATACTCTCTACACAGTACCCTACGAATTCCCAATCGGTTAAGTTTTCCGAGCGGTGTAGACATACTTTACCGAAACCGTTGGTCTCGTAGTTTGATGGGTTAATTAGATCGCTCACGCCATCTGTAACACCCGTCACCATGTACCATGACCCATCGTGTTTCCAAACCTTTGGATCGCGGAAGTCATGCAGGTTAATTCCCTCTGGCGGATCAGATAAGATTGGATTACCGTCGTACTTGTCAAAGTTAATGCCATCAGTCGATGTTGCCATGCATTGAACTTGGCGAGCTTGAGCACACCCAGTGTAGAAAAGTGTCATCACACCATCATTGTTCACAGCACTACCAGTAAAAATACCTCCGCCATCCCAGCCGTCATATTCTTCACTTGGTGCTAAAGCTTCTGGCAGTGTTTCCCAGTGAATGAGATCTTCGCTGACTGCGTGTCCCCAGTGCATGGTTCCCCACTTGCCAGTGAAAGGATGGTGTTGATAGAAAAGGTGATATTTACCCTGATATTGAATCAATCCATGCGGGTCATTAATCCAGCCTACCGGTGCTTGGTAATGGTAATGCTCACGCCAATGGTGCTGCTTAACCGTATCTTTATGCTCAGCGATGTATTCTTCAACTTGATCAATAATTGCCTGATGCTTCTTCTTATCGAATACCACAAGGACCTCCAATGTTATCGAAATATATTTAATTGCAACCTGCAATCAAATATATTTCATTTAATTGCAGCTAACAAATATAGTATGATGAACTTGAGATTGCGCTCACATAAGTAAAGTAGGCTCAATTTCTAACTATATGATTTTATTGAATCTTAACTTTTTCTATATATTGTGTAGATCCATTGGAACGTTATTGCAGATCAAATTGGTCGGGAGAACTATGAATAAGCCTATGAGAAGCGGACTAGGCGTTTCGTTAGATGATGTACAAAATCATAATAAGCGCGTCATTCTCAATGCACTTCACAATAGTGGTAGTTGCTCCAGAAAAGAGATCAGCCAATTGGTTGGACTTGACCAAGCGACGGTGACGAGAGCGATAAAACCTTTAATAGAACAAGGGCTTATTGTTGAAACGGGTGTGCGAAAAGCGGCACGTGGTCGAAGCTCTATCTATCTGGGGTTCAATACCCAACATCTACGAATTGTGTCCGTTCGAATACAGCGTACTAACTTCTCAATTGATACCTACGATCTCAATGGTGTTTCGCTAACCAACGTAGTCAAACCCATTAATACTGATAATAGCCCAGAAGAGCTGATCGAGTATTTGACTAAGCAAGTGAGTGATGTTTTAAAAGAGCAGGAATGTGATATTTTGGGGGTTGCAGTGGCGATGCCTGGTCCATTCTTAGAGCAAGATAATAAAATAATGCTGATGACTGACGCTAAAAATTGGCAAGATATTGATTTCATTTCCCACATGCGAAAACAATTTCCAGACTATCCAATTTATGCTGGCCATGATGTAAAACTGGCAGCACTCGCGGTTTGGCGCCAGCTATAAAGCACTTATGAAGCAAGCGTTTTACTGTATGTCTCTCTTGGGCAGGGTGTAGGTTCGGGCTTAGTGATTGAAGGGCAGGTTTATCACGGCAGTTTAGGTACTGCCGGGGAGATTGGCCACACATCGATCAATTTTCAAGGGCCGCAATGTAAGTGTGGCAATCTAGGTTGCCTTGAGCTGTATACCTCGACGACGGCTTTAGTGGAACGCTACAAGCAAGAGGCGTCATTAGTATCCGCGGACTTTGAAATGGTAGTTAATGCATTTCATGACAGAGAATCTACTGCGATAAACGCAGTTGATTACTTAGCTAAGTGCTTGGCATATGGCTTAGTGAATAACATTAACCAATTAAACCCTGATTTAGTGGTGATTGGTGATGAAATGACGCAATTAGGGGCTGATTTCTTAAGTCGTGTAAAGGAATACACATTTCGTTTATTACTTCCGGATCTAGCAAGCAATATCGAACTGGTTCTTGATGAGAGTGATGAAGATTTGGTTCATAAAGGTAACTATCACAACGTGATGTCAAATGAGCTACTTCTGCCTTTGGCACACTTAGGAATAAAGGCGTCTAAGAGCTGTTAATATGCAGTTATATATTAAGACTTTGCCATACGTTACATAATTCATTAGTTACTAAATTAGCAATGGCGCTAACTCACTTTTGTCCATTTCCTTCCAACTACAATCGTGATGACCAATCGTGATGACCAAATTAAAAAGGAGGTCATCATGGTAGTTTTCAACAAAACGAAACGAAGTGGCGTCAAAAAGCCTTTTCGGCTTGAGGAAATTTGGCGGATCAGAACCAGATTAGAAATTGAAAATAATTTGATGCAGCTTGCGTTGCTCAACTTAGCTATTGATAGCAAACTTAGAGCAAGTGATTTGCTCGTTCTCAGAGTTTGCGATGTATCTTCGCAAGATAGGATATTTAACCGCGTTAAGCATATCCAGCGCAAAACAGATATTGAAGTTCAATTTGAGATAACGACAAGAACTCAACAGAGTCTAATGAAATGGATTTTGATGGCTTCGCTACATGACAGCAATTTTATTTTCCCAAGCCAAAGGCGAAAGCAACAACCGATTAGCTATTCGTACTATCGATACTTAGTGAGGAGATGGGCTTCTAATCTGGGGTTGGATCCTAACTTGTATGGCACTCACTCGATGAGGCGAACAAAAGCGACGTTAGTCTACGCAAAAACGAAAAATATCCGAGCGGTGCAGCTACTACTTGGTCATACCAAGGTAGATAATACAATCCGCTATCTTGGGGTTGAATTAGAAGATGCATTGTTGCTTTCAGAAGGTACTGAGTGTTAATCGAAAAGGAACCTAAATACTTAGGTGTTTCAATTGCTATTACGCTGAAAGTTGTTACCCATTCACCGCTACACTTGATTATTTTCAATACGTTAAGTGCAAATACTACTAATCTGTCCAAGGTTTAGAGGACCTTGAACAGATTAGGTATACACAAGCTTAAATTAAACGTTGGAACGCGCGTTTTTCTTCTTTGATTTATAGGCTTTCATTGAAATTTTTAAAGCAAGCTGTTTTTGTTTAATTGAAATGAGTTGTCTAGTTACGACCTTATGGTGTAACTCTGTGATAAAGTTTTTTTCCCAAGGCGTAAGGCGGTCAAACCTCAATAAAATAGTGTCATTGAGTACATTGAACAACTCGTATTGGCTTTTATCCATTCGACTGCTAAGCATTCAATTAGAGCACTTAGCTAGAGAAATGACGTTAAGGCTTTCTACTTTCTCATTTTTTCCTAAGGTAATGATTCGATAAGATATCCCACTCTCTAATAGTGGTCTTATTTCGATGCTGTCACAAAAACTAACGGCGACTTTTTCTACTAAGCGGTCCATATTCAAAGTTTTCTTTTTTACGAAAACAAGAGTGACACTATCGCCTTCTGACTGTGCATTTACGAGTGTGATTGAGCCTAACTCTTGTGGAAGTTGGCTTGAAATAACTGTCGCTCTATAATCGGCAAGTCCATTAGATTTTATTGGGCTTATCTGACAACCGTTAAGCATGACACTGACGAAGAGAATTACAGTTGTTCGTAGCATTATGCGCTCCTTCTTCCTTTCTTCTCCATTTAGGTGGCTTAAAATATTTATGGATATAACGTGAAGACATAGAAGATAAGAGCGCACTGTAATCTAAACTGAATGTGATTTTTTCCCCTACAAATAGTGGTTTCTGTGAGGATTCAAGGACAAGATGATCACTGGTTGAAGACATGATCTTAATCCCATTCGGAGCCTTAAGCCCGCTGACACAAACATCTTGGCGGCCTAATGCTACAATAGCTTGTGAGACCTCCCCTCTATCTTGAAGGTTTTCTTTTTCACCAAAAGCATTTAACCCCCGACTCCCCCAAGGCAAAGTCGGTTTAGTCTTGGATTCAATCACTTCAGCGGTCAAAGAAACCGCATCCGTATGTAAGCCTTTGATATTTTCGTGCTCTAAAGGCTCACAGCCTAAAAAAATTGCTTCTCCTATACGAAGGTTATTGACTCGAGTTAAGCCTGTTCTCTGAAGAGCCCAGTTAACTGAAGCAGAATTACCCCCTGAAATAATTTCTAGACTGACCCCAAATGTAGCTTCAATTCCATCGGCAAGCTCAGAAAGAATACTCATATTTTGGTCATCTGGAGCGACACCATACCGACAGGCTAAATTCGTACCAATTCCTTTTATCGTGATGTTTGGTAAAGAAATAATCTCTCGGATAAAATCAATCACGCGATTTGGCATCACACCTTCTCTGAGATCGCCAAGCTCAACCATAATAATGATACCGTGACAGCAATTTTGTTGTTCCGCTGCATGTGAAAGCCTCTGAATCACTTCAACTTCAGAGTTTAAACTCATATCACTGTATTTTATTACGCTCGCCACTTGACTGAGCATGGGTGTACGTATCAGCATTTTAGGGATAGCAATGCCAGATTCAGTCATCTTTTGAAGATTTTCGATTCTTGAATCGGCTAACATTGTTGCGCCAGCATCAATAAGAACTTGTGCGATGATAGGGTGGCCGAGGAAGGCTTTTGTTACAGGCGTAACGGATATATTTTTCAGTGAGAGCTGAGAAATCAGGAACTGAGCGTTATGATGAACTTTCCCACAATCGATGTCTAACCTAGGGTAGTTCACCCTTTTTCGGCCAGTTTACTTGCTATTATAGGAAAGGCTGACGTTACGATGTGCAGTAGATGTTCAACAGGCTGTGACAAGACATCAGTAACCGGTAAACCAAATTCGGTAGTGTAAGTGTCTATCGCACAACGTGTTTCATCCAACGACATATCTTCATGATTCAGTGTTAGTCCAATAACATTGGTATTAGAAAACGTTTCGATAAGATTGATTTCTGAGGCAATCGAAGGCATTGGGCAATCAGGAAAATCACTACGATATAAACGTTTAGGGGCATGTTGCAGTATCACACCCGTTGGACAACTGCCACGTAAGATAAAAGCGCTGGTTGAAAACGCAGGGTGACTCAAGGCTCCTTGCCCTTCAATAATTATCAGATCCGGATTTTCTTTTTCATAGGCCTGTACAATGACAGATTCCAACTCACCGGCACAAAATTGTGAAGGGACAGCATCGAGTGCAACGCAGTATTGTGCGCCTTGCATAATACCTGTTTGACCAGTGGCAATCAGAACGACGTTAAGGCCTTTTTTAGTCAGTTCATTCGCCAATATTGTTGCTGTTGTTCGTTTTCCTAGCGCGCAATCCGTCCCCATTACAGCAATTCTCGGACATTTAACGTTGTGTATTTTCCCGCTAAACGTTTTCAGATCGCCTTTACTTTTGGGTTTGCGAGTATCGAATATTCGAACGTTATTCTTTAAACTGGCTTCTAAAAATAGAGGATCATCGGTTAGGAATTCATGTAAGCCATTTACGATGTTCATTCCTAGTGACATGGCATTTAAAATGATGCTTTTATCTAAGTCAGATAAAAAGCCGCTTGATGGCGCAATGCCAAAAATGAAGTAATCAGGAATGCTTTCTGCGTGAATGATAGCTTCTTCAGCATTAGCAAGGATAGGTATTCCATTGGCTTTGTTATCAAGAACTTCACCAGCATCTAAGCCAGCAGACTCACTATCAATAACCGATAGAATACGATAGCTTAACGAATGTCTCACTAACCCATTAGCGGTTTTACCATCAATTTTACCAAAATTACCTTCGCAATATATAATCGCAGAAGGGATGACAGGTTTTACTTTCTGAGCAAGTGGTAACCAAGGTGCAAAATGGGGTACGTCGTTGTTGATTTCTACATTTTCAATTCTAGTGAGTTTGAAGATGTTTCTTAACTTTTGAGTTGAAATGGACATAATTAAAGCCTGCGGTGAGGCTTAGGAGGGCAACTAAGGAGTGCCGAGATGCGAGTTCGGAAAAGAAAAGAAGTCCCCACTAAGCGGTAGGGATAACAACCAAGGTAACACACTCACCAGACTTTTGTTGGTTATTATTAATACGCTTTCTAAGTCTATCACTTTCAGGCTTCACCCATACTAACGTGACTGATTAGAGATCTAAGACTCATTGTTCAACGTCGCCGTAGCAACCTCTCAGCTTTAAGGTTTCAAGATACTTTTTCTAATATCAGTTAAGTGAATTAGAGTTTTGAGTTTAACTCGTTTTTGTCCAAAAACGTGTTTCAGATGATTGGCTTCAAGTGTGCTCACCAAGCGATTCTGCCGTATCTTAATTATCAAGTAACATGACGCTATAAGAGATGGCCTAAGAAACAGTCTTCAACATTCAGCCCTTAGAAATAAAGGGGTGGCGACTCACATTGGACTTTCCTCTGAAATAGGTACAGCCCCCCTATTCGTTGAAATGCTAGAAGCTCATTAATGGTATTTTATTCGTATTATGGTCATATTTCGGCGCTTTTTTTGGCGTCTCCGAGCCCTTTCATAAATACCGTCTCTGACTTCAGTAAGGTATCATTCTCGTCGAAATGTTGGGTCATTGTGGGCTTATCTCTCGTGATAAATAAGCCCAGCAGGCCTGGCTATGATAAGTAAGCCATTGTTTGAGTAAAAGGAAACTAGCGCTTAATCAAAAAATCATCAATGGATTGACCCGCATCTAATTTCGTTTGAATGGCCGCAGGTGTGCGACCTTGTCCTGTCCATGTTTTTTCAGTGCCGCTCTCATCAGTGTATTGGTATTTCGCGGGTCTTGGTTGACGAATTTTTTTTGTTTTTGGCTGTCCAGAGAGCGCGGCCAGTAAGTCCTCTACCCCTATTCCACTCTCTGACATTTGTTTTGCCATTTCAGCCACTTTGGCCTCTTTTTCTGCGCGCGCTTCACGTTCAACTTCTTCGCTTTCCTGGCGTTCCAGATACACGGTTGTTAATTTATCCAGTGCGTCTTCAAGCTGCTCAAAAGTTAATTCTCGAGAGAATGCTCGCAAAGTGCGAATGTTCAGTAACGTTTTAATCATTGGGTTCATGTTAAGCCTATTTATTGTTGAGTTTTTATATGACTAAGCGGCAGCATATATAATGCTTGTCGAAGTGTGTGTCAAAATTCATTTGAAAGTAGTGAGACTTTGTTAACTTAGTCTCATATAAAAGCTTAGATGGCATAGAGGGGGAGAAATAAAGAGGTCATTGTCCAACAACGCGCTTATCACTCACTTTTGGGGGAGGAAATGCGATGCAAGAGTAAGTGAATCACTTCATGATCATCCACATGCTCGATTTCTACGCGATAGACACCTTGGGCTTGCACGGCCTCAATCAGCGCTTTGAGGCGCGTCGTTTTGACAGTCATCACCAAGGGTTTGATTTGGTTATTGTCTTTATCAAACCCTTCTTCAATTTCTGACTGGGTCATGTACAAGATCTCCTCCTCGCTCGCTTTGTCGGGATGGTCGAGTTCGGAAGGAAACTGGTGCTGCTCATTGAGGTCTGTCAGCATGAGATAGAGTTCATCCGCCTGTGACAATCGAGCCTGATACTCAAGGTTCAGTTGATTGACCGTCCACAACTTTTGCTCAAGATTGCCTCTGGTTTGGCGACCAATAGTGAGCATGGTTTTTAGGTCGTTTTTGCACACAGAGAATTGAGCCTGCTTTACTTTCGGTTTGAGGTATTTCACCAAGAAGGCATTGCGTTTCTTGACCGTCCAAAACCCGCCTTGCTGACTCATAGTGCAATAGAGCGTCAGCAGTGAATAGGTAACCAGCTCATCCAGAGCTAGGTAGTGTTTTAAATTTTGACTCATCAAAGCGCTCTGTTTATCCAATCAGTCGCACAGTGTATCAAATCCCCAATGAAAATCATGGCGTAAGCGCGGCCTTTCCTTTGAATGGCAGTGAATACGTTCATTTCACCATTTTACCTTCAACGCCAACTCTTAAATAAGGAGCGACGATGCGTACCCGTAAGAAAAGTAACCATTTTACCCGAGGTGGCCAAGTCACCTTCCATTCCATTCGAATGTTCTTTCAAGTCAACAACACCCTCATCAAGTTCATTGGTTTTGGGATGTTATTGGCTACCCTCGCCCTGACACTGTGGCAAGCCCCGCGTCACGCCTTTTGGGGGGAGTTCTATTACTGGCGGAACATTTTATACGCTAAGTTCGGCAAACCATTAGACAGCTTGGTGACCACGGTTTGGGATGGTGAGCGCTACCAGTCCACGCTCGCGTCTCAGCTTGAAAATGTCGTGCTTCTCGATATTCACGCCGAGGTGTGGCGAAACTTCCAAGTCTATTACCTCATTTCGATGTTGGTCGGATTCTTCATCTTTTATCTGCTGCAGCGTTTTTTCAAAGAACAAGGCGAGAAACAGAGTGAAGACTTTCATGTGCGTGGTTTTCGCCTGGTTGAGCCACAAGTCTTAACCAAGATGCAAATTAAGCGCGCTAAAGTGAACCGTAAACGCGGTTATGGCGATGGCACCATTTCTAAATTTAAGATTGATGGCCATGCGCTGCTCAAACAATCGTTTGAGGTGCAACATCTGCTCATTGATGGCACCACGGGCGCGGGTAAATCAGTGATGATCCGCAAACTGGTGCGATGGATACGAGCGCGTGGCGACAAAGCCATCATTTACGACAAAGGGTGTGTGTTCACCAGTAAGTTTTATCGCCCTGAGACCGACGTCATATTGAATCCGTTTGATGCTCGATGCGCGAATTGGGACGTGTGGTGCGACGCGAAAGACGCCCCTGACTTTGAGAACATGGCGGCGGCCCTCATCCCACAACACGGCGATGGTGATCCGTTTTGGGTTGACTCAGCGCGCACCATTTTTTCATCCACCGCCTTTCGCATGAGCCAGGACAATAAACCCGCGACGACCGCACGCCTATTGAGTTTAATTTTGACCAGTGAGCTTGAAGCGTTGGGTAATTTTCTTGAAGGCACCGAGGCGGCCGCCCTGGCATCGAAGGACATCAAGAAAACCGCGATTTCCATCAAATCGGTGTTGGCCACCTACATGAAAAGCATGCGTTTTTTAGACGGTCTTGATGATGAGCATCGAGACCAAGCGCTGCAGAAGAAGTTTTCTATTACAGACTGGGTACAAGACGATAAGCAGAACGGTTTTTTGTTCTTATCGAGTAACGCGCAGCAGCATGCGTCACTTAGGCCGCTCATCTCCATGTGGTTGGCTATCGCGTCCAACGCCATTTTAGGATTAGAAGCCGATGAAGACCGCCGCATTTGGGTCTTGATGGATGAAATGCCCAGCCTTCACAAACTGCCAGAATTGGGGTCCATCATAGCCGAAGTGCGAAAATTTGGCGGGTGCTACTTAATTGGTATCCAATCGTACGCGCAGTTGGTGAAAACCTATGGCAAGAACGCCGCCGATGAGATGTTTGATTTGTTGAACACGCGCTTTTTCTTTCGTGCTCCTTCCGCACAAATGGCGCAAATCTCTTCCAAAGACTTGGGGGAGCAAGAAGTCGATATTTCTAAAGAAAACGTGTCGTACGGTGCGAACACGCTGCGTGATGGCGTGTCATTGGGCCATCAAACGGTCACAAGACCGGTGGTCTCACCGAGTGAGATCCAAGCTTTGGATGATTTGCAGTGTTACTTACGCACGCCAGGTGTCGATCTCATCACTAAACTGGATTTGGAGTTCGATGTCATGAAAGACATCTGCCCTTCTTTCAACAAACGTAGCGTGACATTGTCACAGCCTATGCAGGAGGCCTATGCCCAAGCCACCTACTACGAAAGCGTCGCACCGAGCCTTCACCTATCTAAAGAAGAGCAGCAACCCCTTCTCGACCTGCAACAAGCCAAGTTCGATTCAAAAGAAGAGATGCTCAACGAGGCAAGCCAAATGAAAGAAGCGATGCAAAGTGACACCGTGCAAGCGATGGTCGAGTCAAAGGCTCAAGACAATCACGAGTACCAGGAGCAAGCGCAACGCACCATTGAAGAGCAAGCCATCTCGCCGGAAATAGAGATGGAAGCGGGCGATATGGTTGAATAGCGCACCAAATAGTCGATAGCCACACAAGACAGAAATAGGTCATTGCATCCCAAGTCTATTAGATATTTTCATGTTACCGAGTTTGTCTAGATTCATCGTGTCAAAAAGTGCACTGACTCAATCTTAGTCACCACTAAACATTTAGTTATAGTGCACTAGAAACGTACATAGAGCCTTATCATCTCGAATCATCACTATTCAAAGCCTTGCAATGGCAAGGCTTTGTAATTCCGTCTCCCGTTATTACCACCGCTCAGTTTTGCTGCTAGCGGCGATTTGCGTTGCACAAGGAAAATACTCATGCTTTCTATTAGCCCATTGAAATCCGCTTCTGGCGCTGCCAAATATTACCTCAGCGAAGAAAAACCCAAAGACCTACCTGACGTCTCTTTAGAAAAAGACGTGGGCGATAACTATTACCTCAAGGAAAAAGGCCAGGGAGAAAACACCTTCTGGCATGGCAAGCTGGCCATCGAAGCGGGACTGGCGGGAAAGCCCGTAGAGCAAGCCACCCTAGAGTCGGTGCTCTCTGGCAACCTGGGTGGTGAAACCATTAAAGGGAAACGAAATGATCATAAATCGGGCTTCGACCTGACCTTTTCTGCACCTAAAACCGTCAGCGTTCTTGCGCTTGTAAGTGGCGACCATCGACTTATTGAAGCGCACAATAACGCAGTGAAGTTCTCCTTAACAGAACTAGAAAAAGACGTGGCACAATTCACTACCATCAACAAAGAGGGAGCACGCGAGTTTCACAACACCGACTCGATGATATTCGCAGTCGTGCGCCATAAGACCAGCCGTGAAAACGACCCACAGGTCCACTCTCACGCGCTAGCCGCTAACATGACGCGCGATCAAGAAGGAAAACTTCGCACGCTTGCATCCAGCCTAAAACAAAAAGGGGGCGTGATTAACGGGACTGGCGAGCGCATTTACAACTTCCAAAAATACTACGGTATCTTGTACCAGAGCCAATTGGCTAAAGATGCACAAGCACTCGGTTATTCCACGCGAGGCGTCGGCAACGGTCAGTTCGAAATCAGCAGTGTCCCTCAGCCTATTCTTGATGCGTCATCCACTCGCAAACAACAAATTGACCAACGCACACTCGATTTAGGCTTTGACTCTCGCGCGTCGAAAGACGTAGCAAACCTCGATACTCGTAAAAGCAAAACCTACCAGAGCAGTGACAGCCTCAACAAACAGTGGCAAAGCACCGTAAAAGAGCAAGGGTATGACCCCGCAGAGCTTGTCACCATGGCGCAACAAGTGAAAGAAGCGCAAAACACCCCACCACTTGGTGAAACCCAAGCCGCCATCAGCAGAGCCATTGACCATCTAGGGCAATACAGCACCGCGTTACACCTAGAAAAAATCATTGAACTCACCGCCTCAGAGTTCACCAAAGGCGGCGTGCAACTCAACGCCCTTGATATCAAAAAAGTCGCGGATGAAATGATTAAACAAGGCGACTTGATAGGACTCAGTCAAAAAGGGCAATACACCACCAAAGGCTTAATTGATAACGAGAAAGCGCTTATCGACAGCACCCAAGGTCGGGCGCATCACATGCGCACCCACGTTGAATCCAGCACGCTCAACAAGCTCGCTATCCCTGAAAACCAGCAGCGTATACTGACCGACCTGTACCACTCCACCAAACAGTTC
>NZ_CAWNBB010000062.1:0-20651 GCF_963872585.1 Vibrio sp. 10N.222.47.A9
AATTATGAGGGGATTCGCAAGGGCAGGGCGTTAACTCAGTATCAGTGGCAACCGTGTTTGGTGTGCTCACAACCATCGCTGCGTTTTCTCCAATGTTATGGATTAATAACGAGCTAGCCAAAGTGCTTGCAGGGTTTTCAGCAGTGGTGATCTTTGCGCTGATATTCTCGCTTATCGAAAGTAAATTTATTTTGCCGTCACACTTGGCTCAGCTTTCCGTGAAAAAGCCATCTACCAGTATTTTTGCCAAGGTTCAGAATGCCGCTCAAGGCGGGTTGCAGTGGTTTAATCTCAACATCTACAAGCCAGTGTTGGAGTTTGCACTTGGCTACAAAGTTGCGTCCTTACTTGGGTTTGTTGCGGTTATCTCACTGGCTTATGGCATGTGGTCTAACGGTGCGATTCGCAGTGCATTGTTCCCTGAAATTCCGGGGCGTTACATCACTGCGGTTATTGAACTGGAAGATGGCGCGCCGTTGCCTTTACAGCGCCAAGCCTTGTTGCAAGTAGAGCAAGCAATGACACAAGTTGAAAAAGGTTTGATGGACGATTACCCATTACAAGAAAAGCCTGTTGTTAACCTGCTTGCTTGGTCTGATGGCTATGGCGAAATTGAAGTCACAGCCGAGCTCACCAACGAATCTTTAAGCTCACTGCCGGGTAATTTATTGTTGAAGCGATGGAGAGAAAACACAGGGCAAATAGAAGGCGCTTATTCGGTTAAATTCAGCGCGGCTGAGGAGCCTGCTGGTGGCACATTCTTAACGATATCTTCCAATGATCGTGAGCTTGCTTCCCTAGTTAGCGAGGAGCTCGCGGATACCTTAGCCTCGTTGAAAGGCGTATCGGATGTCTACGACGACGGTCAGGATGGTTTGCCGCAAGTTCGATTGGTATTGAATCAATATGGTCAGCAGCTAGGGTTAACGCAAGCGAAACTGGCTCAGCTAGCAGGCGAAGCGTTTGGTGAAAGAGAAGTGCATCGTTTATTAGAAAATGGGCAAGAGACCAAGGTGCTTCTGCAATATCCGAGAGATGAACGCAGAACCTTAGCTCAGCTACAACAGGCTCTTATCATGTTACCTAATGGCGGAAGTGTGATGATGGGGGATATTGCTGAGTTTTGTCATGAGCAAGAGCCACAAGTGGTTTACCGCCGTGACCGAGAGCAAGTGATTAACCTGTATTGGAAGCAGAACCGAGACCTGCAATCACCAGAGAAAACACGTGAGCAACTTGAAGATACGATTGAATCTCTGAACTTACAGTTTCCGAGTGTGACGATAAAAGCGGGCGGCGAGTTTGAAGAGATCGGTGAGGTGTCGAACGGCTTTAAATCAGCGATGATACTAACGCTCATCATGATCTACATTTTGTTGGCGGTGCCTTTGAAGTCCTATTGGCAGCCGATGATCATCATGGCAGTGATACCGTTTGGTTTTGCAGGTGCGATTTTTGGTCACTACTTGATGGACTTACCCATCAGCATTCTTTCGATGTTCGGCATGATGGCCATGACGGGCATCGTGATTAACGACTCGCTAGTGTTGATCACGCGCTTTAATAGTGAATATCGTCAAGGTGTGCCGTTACAGCAGGCGTTAGTCATTGCGGGTACTAGCCGCTTGAGAGCGATTTTCTTGACCACCATTACAACGGTGTGTGGATTGTTACCATTACTCAGCGAAACCGCAGAACAGGCGCAATACTTGAAACCAGCGGCAGTATCTTTGGTGTTTGGTGAGTTGTTTGCCACTGCGGTGACTCTGATTTTGATTCCCGTCCTGCTTGGTTTGTTTTGTCGCAAGCCGCCGCTAGTTGAAAATCTAATCGAAAAAGAACTGGGCGAGCAAGATTCATTAGAAGAACTCACTTTGGAGCGCTCGTGATTGATTTTATAAAGGACAAAGACGATAGTGAAGCCAAGCTATCTGGTTCAATGAAGCTAGCCAGTTCAATAAAGCTGTCCAGTTCGGCGAAGCTAACCGACAGTAAGACTAAAGCCAATGTACCAGAGACCCAAGACTGTATGACACAAGAGAACAAACCTGCTTTGCATTTAGAACCAGCTTTTAAACTGGTGCCTGAGATTACATTGATTGAATCTTTGCCAGAGCACCTACAAAAACGCTTTACGCATGCATTGACCTTGATGCATGAAGAGTGGGGTGAGCGTCGTACGTGGGAAGAAATCGCAACAGAGAGCGCGATTTCGCCATACCACTTTCATCGTCAGTTTACTGAGTTGTTTAACGAAACTCCGGGTCAGTACTTGAGTCGTGTTCGATTACAAATCGCGGTGGGTTTGTTGATCAATGATGAGCCGTGGAGCGTGATTGAAATTGCTCAGTATTGTGGCTACTCATCGTCACAGTCATTAGGTAAGGCGCTTAAGCGCGAGCTTGGTGTTACTGCAAAACATATTCGAGAAATGGGCTACAACGCGACGCCTAAGGAAACGGCAGACTTCATCCAGAAGTTGGCGCATCCAGGTGTGCAGTCTTCGATGGAGAAAGAGCTAGTTAAATCTATGCCGATCGAGCTGGTTTGGTATCCAGAACGCGGTATGCAAAAGCTTAAATTGGAAGATCCTGATTGGGACACGGTATTTGAAATCTATGGTCAGAAGTCGACGCATTTGATGGGCACTACGCCGATCAAGCAAATGAATAACAAGTGGGACGACATCGACGCTGAAATCGGAAATTGGCAAGTCGCGAAAGATCGTTACGATATGACCATTCCTGAAGGCTACTACTTATGCAGCGACGTTTATCTGGTTTCGGATGTGGCGTACAGCACAGCGTTAGAAGCTCTGTTTAAGGCGGTTGAGCAACAAGGTTTGAAGTTAGATGTGCAAGGTTATTTGGTGGAGATGATTCGTCAGATCGACACGGATGATGTCGAAGGCGTGACGTTTTCATTCCAGTTGCCCGTTTTAGCGACATTAGAAAAGTAACACCAGACCGAGCGTTTCAGTTTGTTAGCTAATTCCAATAAAAAGGCTCCTCAAATGAGGAGCCTTTGTTTTATTTCAAGGAACCGTTTACCAAGAAACCGGTTATCAAGAGCCTCTGTTCGAAGGGTTTAGCCGTTAAACAGAGTAGGGGGATTAAGCCTCTGCTTCTACTTTATCGCTGCTCATCTTTTTAAGAGCGGCGTAACCAAAGCCTGTTACTGCTGTACCTGCTGCAATCGCTACTAGGTACATAAGAACTGGAGAGATAGCACCAGGAATCAGTAGTACGAACAAGCCGCCGTGTGGAGCCATTAGCTGTGCGCCAAACATCATTGATAGAGCGCCAGTTAGTGCACCACCCGCCATACAAGCTGGGATAACACGCATTGGGTCTTTCGCTGCGAATGGGATTGCACCTTCAGAGATGAAACATAGGCCAAGAACGAATGATGCTTTACCTGCTTCACGCTCGCCTGCTTCAAACTTGTCTTTCACTAGGAAAGTCGCAAGGCCCATACCTAGAGCTGGAACCATACCTGCTGCCATGATTGCTGCCATTGGTGCGTAAGTTTGCGAAGCCAGTAGACCAACACCAAAGGTGTAAGCCGCTTTGTTTACAGGGCCACCAAGGTCGAAACACATCATTGCGCCTAGAATCACACCCAGAAGAATCGCGTTAGATGTTCCCATGTTGTTTAGGAAAGTGGTCATTGCGCTCATCACGCCAGAAACAGGGCCACCTACGATGTAAACCATCACAAGACCAGTGAACAAACTCGCGATAAACGGAATGATCAGGATAGGCTTGAGGGCTTCCATGGATTGTGGAAGTTGAACCTTGTCGGCAATGAATTTAGCCGCGTAACCCGCAATGAAACCCGCTGCGATACCACCTAGGAAACCTGCGCCCGTTGAGCTAGCCAACATACCGCCGATTAGACCTGGAGCCAGACCCGGACGGTCAGCAATTGAGAATGCAATGAAACCAGCAAGAACAGGAATCATCAGTGCGAATGCAGAACCACCACCGATAGTCATCAATGCTGCTGCTAGTGTGCCTTCTTCTTTAAACGCTTCGATACCGAATACGAAAGAGAGTGCAATGATCAAACCACCCGCAACCACCACAGGAAGCATGTGAGAAACACCTGTCATTAGGTGCTTGTACACGCCTTTCTTCTCGTCAGCAGGCGCTGAATTTGAAGAAGCAGCGTGTTGGTATGGTTTAGCTTCTGTGAATGCTTTTTCCATCTCTTGCTTTGTTTTCTTAAGCGCAGGACCCGTTGTCGTTTTGTACAGCGCTTTGCCGTTAAAACGATCAAGAGGAACATCGATATCAGCTGCGATGATAACAAGATCAGCATCTGCGATTTCTTGGTCAGTCAGTTGGTTCTTCGCACCTACAGAGCCACGAGTTTCCACTTTAATTTGGTGACCTAGGCGTTTGCCTTCTGCTTCAAGCGCTTCTGCGGCCATAAAGGTATGTGCAACGCCAGTTGGGCAAGCCGTAATCGCTACGATCTTCTTGCTGCCTGTGCTTGCTGTTGTAGAAGAGTTTGGAGTGGTACCAGTCACTTCAACAGTGCTTTCAACTTGAGAAGCGTCTAATACCGTTGCTTCTGCTACCGCTTTTTCTAGAAATGCTTTTGCATCTGCAGTGCATTCAGAGATAGCTGCTTGGTACACCTTCTTTCCGACAAAGCGCGCTTTATCAACGTTTGTGTTGGCTGCGATAACCACAACGTCGCTGCTGTCGATAGTGTCTTGCGATACGGTTGAGTCAGGTAGCACGCTTGATTGACATTCAATAGCGGCGTTCCAACCCAGTGCTTTTGTCGCTTGCTCTAACAAGCCTGCGGCGATGATGCTGTTTGCTACGCCACTAGGGCAAGCTGTGATAATGGTAATATTCATAATAAACCTTTTGTCCTATTTGCTTGTGTCTAACTGGCTAGTTGGAGCACTAAGCGACTGTAATTGGATATTTTGTAGTACTGAATCCAGCTCTTGTTGGCTGGTGATGCCCACGCCTACCTGTGAAACTGCTAGAGCAGATAGGGCGGTTGCGAATTTAATAAGTTCTGGTTTTGGCATCTGTTGCATGTGACCCCAACATAGGCCTGCAACTAAGGTGTCACCTGCGCCTACCGTGCTTACCACTTGCATACGCGGCGGTTGAGCATGTAGCCATTCACCTTGGTTTAGCCACATCACGCCTTCTGCGCCTAGTGATACCACGATGTTATCGATGCCTTTTTCACTTAGGGCTTGGCCTGCGTGTTGGCATTGGTCGCGTGTAGTTAGTTCAGCGTTGAACAGCTGAGACAGCTCTTCATCGTTTGGTTTGATCAACCATGGTTGTGCATTGATACCGGCTTTGAGTGCGTCACGGCTGCTATCAAATAGCACCTTTTTACCTAGGTCACGCAAGCGTTGTACCCAAGAAGCGCAAAGCTCTGGTGATACGCCTTGTGGCAAGCTGCCTGCAATCACGAAGTATTCGTGGTCTTCAGCCAGTTCTAACAAGGTTTCTTCAAACGCTTTGATAGCGTCAGCATCAACAGGAACACCTGGGAAGTTGATGTCGCTTACTTGGCCTGAATTCTCTACCAATTTCACGTTAATGCGAGTTGCGCCATCAACACGGATGAAGCGGTCAGTTGCGCCCATCTGTTCAAACAGTTGGCAGAACGCTTCTTCGTTATTTCGACCAAGGAAACCTGTTACGGTCACTTTTGCGCCAAGCTCTGAAAGAACTTTTGCGACGTTTACGCCTTTGCCCGCTGCATGCAGAGAGCCTTTGTTTACTAGGCTAACTGAACCTACATTTAGTGCGTTGATAGCGCCTGTCAGGTCTAGAGCAGGGTTAAGCGTTACAGTAACGGCATTGATTTGTTTATCAGACATATCGACTCCTTAACCTTCGCCAAGGCCTGAAGCGATAGCTTTGCCAATCGATTCAAGTGCTTGTGCTGCGTCATCACCTTCAGCAACAAATTGAAGCTGGTGGCCGTGTTTAACGCCAAGAGCGATTACTTTCATCAAGCTCTTCGCGTTCACTTCTTTTCCGTCGCCATCTAGGTTTGAAACGCGGATCGTTGATTCGAATTTCTTCGCTTCAGCGACTAGCATTGCACCTGGACGAGCGTGTAAGCCGTGTGCGTTTTTGATTTTGAATACTGCGCAGTTGTCATCGTCTTGAGACGCTGTAGAAACCGCTTCACCTTTCAGAAGGCCAATCACTTGTGCAATGTCAGCGGTTAACAGTTGTTGCTGTTTACCTTCGAAAACCATCTTGCTTAGGTTTGCCAGAATAGATTGGTGTGCGCTGTTACAAGCGGCGAATGCGACCAATGCTTTCACTGGTGTGCCTTCGTACTCACAATGGTTTGCCGTTGAAACGAAAGATACGCCAGTGCGAGTTACGCCTTTATCGCTGCCCAACAACCACAGGCCTTGGCCTAGGTGAGTCGGTGTTTTTGTTACTAGGTCTGCAACGAATGCGTTGTCTGTACAGCCTGTATTCTTAAGAAGACCGCCCGCCACTGCCGACATTTGAACCATGTCGCTCGCAGGGAACAGTAGCTGAACCAAAGAAGCGTCTAGGTCGGCTTCTAGCTGAACTTCGCCGTTAAGTAGGGCGATGATTTCGTCTTCTGATTTCGCTTGCTTTAATTTTTCTTCAACACCGTCTGCCGCTAGAACTTTCGTTAGTTGCTTTAGAATGCCTAAGTGCTCGTCTGATTTAGCCGCAATACCAATTGCTACGTAAACACGGTTGCCGTCTGCCCAATCAATACCTTCAGGGAAGTGGTGTACCGCAACACCTGTCTCTTTTACTAGGCCACGAGTGTCAGTGGTTCCGTGAGGAATCGCGATGCCGTTACCTAGGAACGTAGAGTTCTGGTTTTCACGGTTCAGCATTCCTTCAACGTAGCCAGAGTCAACTAAGCCTTTCGCGGTCAGGTCGCCAGCAATGTTTTGGATAGCTTTGAATTTGTCTTCGGCAGTTTGGCCTAGAGTGATGTCAGATTTTGATAATTTAAGCATGGTGCCTCTTTAGCGTATCGCTTGAGAATTTGTGTATCGCTACGATTCAGTCTAGAGCAAGAATTAGTGAACTTTACTCGTTGCTTTGCTCTTTGTTTTACTTTAGCTGAATCGGTTCAGCATTCAGTGTAAAAAAATTCAGCAAAGCCGATTTTGGTTTTCAAAATAGTTTTGCTGCGCGTCGTAATTTAAGTTTCGTTAATAACGAGAAGTTGAATCACAACAAATGACGCTCAATCCATACAAAAGGATGATTGAAGTCACTTTTCAGATTTTGCTGAATCCTTTCAGCTTTTATACTGAATCGATTCAGCATATAATTCAACTAATCTGAGGATCAGATCATTGGTTATATGATCCTACGCACAAAATACAGGTCACCCATATGACACTTGATGAAATTGCTAAATTGGCTGGAGTATCGAAAACCACGGCTAGTTATGTCATCAACGGCAAGGCGCAGAAATACAGAATCAGTGAAAAGACTCAGCAGAAAGTCATGGCGGTTGTTGAAGAGTATAACTACCGACCAGACCATGCTGCTTCGTCGCTGCGTGCTGGTAATAGCCGTTCATTTGGTTTGATTATTCCTGATCTGGAAAACAGCAGTTACGCGCGTTTAGCAAAATTGATCGAGCAGAACTCACGTAAAGTGGGCTACCAGATTTTGATTGGCTGTTCTGATGATGATGCTGAAACTGAACGCAAGGTTGCTGAAGCTTTGGTGAGTCGTCGTATCGATGCTTTGCTGGTGGCGAGTTCCATGCCAGACGCCAATGAGTTCTACTTGAAACTGCAAAACTCAGGTACCCCAGTAATTGCGATTGACCGTCCGTTAGACGATGAACATTTTGCTTGTGTGATCAGTGAAGATTTCGAAGCCGCGTTTGAACTGACGCACTCGATTCTCGATGACAGTATTCATAGTGTTGGTTTGATTGGCGCACTGCCAGATTTAAATATCTCGCGTGAACGTGAGCTAGGTTTTGAAGCCGCGAATAAAGCACATACTCAACAAACAGGGCTAATAGAAAACAAGCCGATGGTTGTGGGTTATGGTGAGCACTTTGACCGAGAATCTGGTCGCGAGATTTTTGAAGACTGGATAGCTAAAGGCACAGTTCCCGATGCAATTGTGACTATGTCTTACACCTTATTAGAGGGTGTGCTGGATGTGATGGTTGAAAAGCCAGAGCTGATCAATCAAGTAAAACTGGCAACCTTTGGTGATAACCGTTTATTGGACTTCTTACCCTTTAAAGTCCATTCACTGCCACAGCAATTCGAAGTGATTGCCGATAGTGCTTTTGCCTTGGCGTTAAATGCTTCCGCTAAACGTTATCAAGCGGGTATTGAACTCGTGCCAAGAAGCTTAGTGAAACGAGGCTAGCTCGAGTTTTACTGTTAGCTAGAAGCCTCGCGTTTAGCTCGAGCTTGGAATTAACTCGAACTTGGTTCTAACTAGCACTGAGCAATAAGCCCAACTCTACAATGGCAACAATGCCGAGCAACAAAGCCAACACCTTCCAAAACTGGATTGGGTTTCGGTTTATCAAAGGTTGCTTGGCTTGGCTTTTCACCAAGCTTTGGTTTGGCGTGTAAAGGTCTGCCACAAAATCCCCCAACACTTGATGACGCTCGCTTGGTGATTCCGCGCAGGCTTTTTGTAATACCAAATCCACCCAGCTTGGTAAGTCAGCTCGTTTCTGTGTGATGGGTTGGTATTCCCATTGATGGTGACGAGATTGCTTAAGCGATTGTGCGGTCATTTCAGAGTAGGGTAATTCACCGGTTAGCATCTCATAGCCGATTACAGCGATAGAGAACAGATCAGAGCTGGTGGTCGCGCTGTTATGTTTGATGGTCTCGGGTGCAATGTAATTGACCGCACCTAATGGAGTGTCGTCTTTGTCTGCGAGCTCTCCTTCTTCAAGTCCTCTGACTAATACAGCGCCAAGGTCGATGATTTTTATCTCACCATCATGTTGAAGCATAATGTTCTCGGGCTTTAAGTCTCGGTGCACCATGTCTGCGCGTTGTAATACTCGAATACCTTGTGTGATTTTTTCTAGTATGTCGCGTACTTCATTGAGTGACGGTTTTGGATTGTCGTACATCCATTGTCTTAGCGTGATGCCTTCTACCCATTCGCAGATTTGATATAAAAATTGCGAGTTCTCTGGCGTCGGGTAGACCTTCATTACCTTCTTATTGTTCAGCAAGATCCCTGCCCATTGTTCATTAAAGAAAGCTCTGAGTTGCGACGGACTATCGTGATATTGAACGGAAGGGACTTTTAGCACGAACTCGGTTTGTGTCTCTTTTTGCATCACACGATACACATGGCTTCTTGAACCTGCATACAACACCTCAAGCACCATGAAGTTGTCGATACTTTGCCCGAGCTTTAACGCGGGTGGGATGGCACGTTTAGCCAGTTTTTCATGGAACTCGATGAGCGAAGGCTTAGGTAGATGACTAACTTGCACAATCAAGCAGCTCACGTTGTCTGAGCTATTGTGGCTTAAAGCAGTGTTACAGATGGTCTGTGCTGCGTATTCGAAATCCGCTCCAGGCTTATCGATGTGTTCATTGAAGGTGTTGGGCGAGACAAATTCATGCACACCATCCGAAGTGAGGATAAAGCAGTCGTTTTTCTTGATAGGCAGGGTTTGATAGTCAACGTTGAGTTGGTTGTCCATGCCTAAGGCGCGTGTTAAGTAATGCTTCTGTCCCATATTTTTACGGGTGTGGTCGCGTGTCAGTTGGCGTAATTCTCCATCTCTTAGTAAGTAAATGCGACTGTCGCCAACGTGGAATATATGCGCGGTGTTCGATTTCAATATCACGCTGCTGAACGTCGAAACGAGCGCATTATGGTTCACTTGTTGTGCTGGATGGATATTAGAAACAGACGTGTTGAAGAGCCAAGAATTGAGTGAGGTTAAGACTTTCTGTGCTGAGCGCTGAATGCTCCAGCTATTTGGCGTGGCGTAATAGTCGTCGATAAACTGCATCACGCTAGTGTGACTGGCTTTCTGGCCGTGTTCACTGCAACTTGCCCCGTCTGCTATGCAGGCGACACTGCCTTTCAACTCTTGCTCAGTACGAGTTTTGGGGTGCTTTACAATGATGGCGTCTTGGTTTTCATCACGTATGCCTTTATTCGAATAACCACCAAACTTCAAAGTCAGTTGGTTATGGGATTCTGGCGTGACGACTTGCCCTTGGCTGAATGAAATTGTCATAACTGGTCTTCTTTTAACTGTTCTTCTTCCCGCTTCCTTGACAGAACTTCCTAGGAAGAACAAAAGCTCTAGTGAACTTAGAGCCTTTGAACGAAGCACCTAGCGTTGATGTATCCGCTAAGGTGCCTCTCCCGATTCAATAATATCAATGCTTCTTAGTACAGACCCTAGCTTGAAACATTAATCAGCGTGACACTGCCGTCGTCGTTTACTTCGGCGATTTGACCGTTAGGCTCTTCCATGAACAGTAGAGTTACAAAGCCAAGTACCGCTGTTGCAGCAATCACTAAGAAGAACGTTTGGTAGCTCACGAATGACAACACAGTTAGGTAAACTACCGCACCCACGTTACCGTAAGCACCTGTCATACCAGCAATCTGACCTGTCATACGACGCTTGATTAGAGGAACTGTTGCGAATACTGCACCTTCACCCGCTTGCACGAAGAAAGAACACGCCATCGCTGCGACAACCGCTAGCCATACAGGCCATGTGCTGTCGACTTGACCCATTGCAAAGTAACCCACAGCAAGACCAATCGTTAGAATAAGCAGTGTTGGTTTACGACCGAATTTATCTGAAATCCAACCACCACCTGGGCGAGACATTAGGTTCATAAAGGCATAAGCCGATGCAACCATACCTGCAAGAACCGGTGTTAATTCAAAGGTGTCAGAGAAGAACAGTGGCAGCATAGAAACAACAGCTAGTTCAGAACCAAATGTCGCAAAGTACAATACGTTAAGTACCGCAACTTGCTTGAATTTGTATTGGTGAATCTCTGGTACTTCTTCTTTAAATACGTTCTTGTTTACTTTCCAAACTTGCGACACTTCGTACACGTAAAGCGCAGCCAAACCTGCATATACAGAGTAAACCGCCATGTCAGATAACATGTTGATGTTGCTTGGTGATAGCTTCCATGTCAGTAGTGCTAAAGCGGCATACATCGGGATCTTCATAATAAGTAGGAAGAAAAAGTCACCCTTTGATGTCACTTCCATTGCCGTTACTTGAGCTGGTTTGAAGTAAGTAGAACCTTTTGGTGTATCCGTTACGTTTTTGTAGAACACAAACGAGAACGCTAAGCTCATAAGGCCAGTAATACCGACCGCATAACGCCAGCCGTCTTCACCACCAAACGCTAAAGCCAGAGTTGGAAGCGTGAATGCTGCCGCTGCTGAACCGAAGTTACCCCAGCCGCCGTAAATACCTTCTGCCGTACCCAGTTCATTGTGTGGGAACCACTCAGACACTAGACGAATACCGACAACGAAGCCTGCACCGATGAAGCCTAATAGGAAACGAGCAATCGCCGCTTGAATAAAAGAGTCTGCCATAGCAAACATAAAACAAGGGATTGAACAGACCGCGAGTAGCGAAGAGTAGACCAATCTTGGGCCGTATCGGTCGGTTAACATACCAATGGCGACACGCGCCGGAATGGTCAATGCAACGTTGAGGATCAGCAGTGTTTTGATCTCTTCAGTGGAAAGACCAAGCGACGTTTTTACCATTTGCAGTAGTGGGGCAAAGTTGAACCACACAACAAAGGTGATAAAAAAGGCCATCCAACTTAGGTGTAAGGTTTTCATCTTACCCGTAAATGAAAGCAGCGAAAATTTTGTGTTATCCATGGTTTAAATCCTTTAAATCTGGAAAATTACCCGGCTTTAGCTCGTGCGTTACTTCCGAAATTCGAACGCATTAATGTGGCTAAACCCTGTGCCGAAATTGCTCACGCCTATAAAGCGTTTACATGATGATGTCGGCGATTAGTTAACTGGCGATAGCAAGCGGTGCGAGAACCTGAACCTGTTCTCCTTGCTTGCGAACTTCAAATTTCACGAGCTTGAGATCGGGTTGTTCAAGGCACGCGCCAGTTTCTAAGTGGTAATGCTGCTTGTATAAGGGTGAGGCTACGTAAGGCTCACCGCTTAATGAACCAATGATACCACGTGACATCACATTCGCCTTGCCAACAGGATCGTAATTAGAGAGCCCATAAAGCGTGTCACTGCGCTTACAGTAAAAAATAGCCACTTGGTTATCGTCTACTTTGGCGCAAATACCACCGTTTGGGGTTAAGTCCCGGGTGTTGCATACGGTTGTCCAATTTTCCATGACTTTCTCCTAGTCAAAACATAAAACTAATAATCAATTTAATTAGGGTGATAGCCGACAGCAGTTTTCTTGGGCTGAGCCACTGTCGACTATCGATATTGGGTTTAGTTGTTACTGATTCACTGACCGTCAATTCGGCTTACGAAACTTCCGTGACTTCGATTTGGTCAGCCTTGGTTAGCATTTCATCGCGTTGTGAATCTGAAGAAGAGCTCAAGCTCGGCTTAGGAAAACGCTGCTCTCGTTCTTTGATGAATGACAGGCTAGTGTCCATTTCTTCGCTGTTGATGTAGTGCTGGAAACGCTTCATTTTTTCAGGGTTTTCGATGGTGGTTTTCCATTCACACTGGTATTTTTCGATGTTGAGAGCGATATCGGCTTCAAGTTCTTCAGCAACGTTGAGCTTGTCTTCAATCACGACTTGCTTGAGGTATTCAATGCCGCCTTCAAGGTTCTCCATCCATACTGATGTGCGTTGTAGGCGATCTGCGGTACGTGTGTAGAACATCAGAATGCGGTCGATGTATTGCAGCAGAGTGGTTTCATCAAGGTCGGTCGCGAAAAGGTCACCATGGCGAGGGCGCATACCGCCGTTACCACAGATGTAGAGGTTCCAACCTTTATCGGTGGCGATAATGCCAAAGTCTTTTGATTGAGCTTCTGCACATTCACGAGTACAGCCAGAAACCGCAAACTTGATCTTGTGGGGTGAGCGTAAGCCTTTGTAGCGGTTCTCTAGTCGAATCGCTAAGCCAACACTGTCGTCGACACCGTATCGACACCATGTGCTACCGACACACGATTTCACGGTACGTACTGATTTACCGTAGGCATGGCCAGTTTCAAAACCTGCATCAATTAGCTTTTTCCAGATGATTGGCAGTTCGTTAAGTTGCGCGCCAAACAAATCGACACGTTGACCACCGGTGATCTTGGTGTAAAGGTCGAACTCTTTAGCGACTTCGCCAAGCACGATCAATTTATCTGGAGTGATTTCACCGCCTGCAATACGCGGAACCACAGAGTAGGTGCCGTCTTTTTGCATGTTGCCAAGGTAGATGTCGTTGGTGTCTTGCAGTTCGATGTGTTGATCTTCGAGGATGTAATCGTTCCAGTAGGAAGCCAGAATCGAACCGACAGCCGGTTTACACACGGTACAGCCCAATCCGTTTCCGTGAGAATCTAACAGCTCATCGAAGGTCTTGATTTTGTTGACGCGGATAATGTCGGTAAGCTCTTGGCGAGAATACGCAAAGTGCTCACAGATATCGTTAGAGACTTCCACACCTAGGTTACTTAGCTCGCTATCGAGAACCTGTTTAGCAAGGGCAGAACAACCGCCACAACCTGTTGAAGCATTCGTGGTTTCTTTCAATGCAGCCATCGTGGTGCAGCCAGCAGAAACCGCGTCTTTAATGTCACCTTTGGTCACATCAAAACACGAACAAATCACTGCGCTATCGGGCAGAGCTTCAACACCCATTGCCGAACCTGAGTCATCGGCCACGTTAGGTAAAATCAGCACTGATGGGTTTTCAGGAAGAGGCATGTCATTTTGCTTTATTTGCAGTAGCGAACCGTAAGCCTCTGCATCACCGACCAATACTGCACCGACAATCTTTGTACCGTCTGCCGAGATGATCAGGCGCTTATAAACTTGTTCAATTTCATCGTTATAGGTATACGACTGAGCGCCTTCCGTCTTGCCATGTACTTCACCAATACTGGCCACATCGACGCCAAGTAGTTTGAGCTTGGTGCTCATGTCGGCACCAGTAAATGCAGCATCGTCAGTGCCGCCGGAGACAATATGCGAAGCCGCGACTTTCGCCATGGAGTAACCGGGTGCTACTAAGCCGAAGATCTTGTTGTCCCAAAGCGCACATTCACCAATCGCATACACGTTGTCGATGTTGGTTTGGCAGTGATCGTTAATCACGATGCCGCCACGTTCACCAATGGCAATATCAGAGCTGCGAGCTAGAGCATCTTGAGGGCGAATACCCGCAGAGAACACGATCATATCGGTTTCAAGGTGGGTGCCGTCTGCAAAGTTCATTCTGTAGCGAGCGTTCTCACCCGCGACTATCTCAGAGGTGGCCTTCTCGGTGTGAACTTGCACACCAAGGTCTTCAATTTTTCTGCGTAAAAGCGCACCTCCACCGTCATCTAACTGCACGGCCATCAGGCGAGGTGCAAATTCCACTACATGGGTTTCCAAGCCAAGGTTTTTGACTGCGTTTGCGGCTTCTAAGCCAAGCAGGCCACCACCAATCACCACGCCAGATTTGCTGCCTTTGCTTGATAATTCAATGGCGTCTAGATCTTCGATGGTGCGATAAACGTGGCAGTGTTCTTGGTCGTTACCGGGAATAGGGGGAACAAAAGGGAATGAACCGGTCGCCAGAATTAAGGTGTCATAACTCTCGGTATGTCCCGATTCAGTCACAACGCACTTATTTTCAGTATCCAGTTGAGCGACTCTCGCGTTGAGAAGGTAATTGACGCCATTGCTTTGGTAATACTCTTCGCTGGTTAATGCCAAATCATCAGCATTTCCGCGCTTGAAGTAAGCCGTCAACTGAACTCGGTCGTAGGCCAGCCTTGGCTCTTCACTAAAAGTAATTACATCAAACTCATCACTGTCTGATTGCAGGATGTTGTCGATAAATTTGTGTCCAACCATGCCGTTACCAACAACGACGATTTTCTTCTTGCTCATAATCCATTCCTTATTCTCGGCGTCACCATCACTAGCATCTAATTTCTAGTCGTTAGCAGATGAATACCGGGTTGAGATTCCACTCAATTCATAATCATCAAGAAAAACAAAAATGTTTTTTCTAAGTCTTGGTTTTTAGTGGAGCAAGGAGGGTGCCAGATTGCGAGTTGTTTATTTAAATAAAATTTAATCTATATATTTCAGTAATTTAAAAATTAAAGGTGGCACGTAATTACCCCTAAAGTGGTATGTAAAATTTTTGTTAGATTTATATAAATGAGCGTTTGTGGTGCAACTTTCTGCAAGATGGTGCAAAAATTAAGTTTCTATCTTGGCTAAGTTCGATTTTGTTCAGCGTTGATATTTTTAATTTAATTAAGTTGTTGTTTTTAAATGGTAATATTTCAATTTAGTCGAGTGGTGTTAAGTGGCGTGCTATTTGCTTGGTTTCAGTTATTACAATTATGGATAATTGAGCGAGAAACGGATGACCGATTCAAACAGCGGCTGGATAAAATCAACCTGTGCTTATTGTGGTGTAGGGTGTGGAATAGAAGCGAGACCGACATCGTTAGGAAAACTAGAAGTGCGTGGTGATAAAGATCATCCATCAAACTATGGAAAGCTATGTACTAAAGGGATTGCGCTCGGTGATACTGTGACGCCTTTAGGACGCCTAACACAGCCTGCTCATATTCAGAATGAGCAAAAACAAGAGCTGGATTGGAATAGTGCTACTCAGTTGGTTGCAGACAAATTCAATCAAACCATCGAAGAATTTGGGGCCGATTCGGTTGCGTTCTATGTGTCTGGTCAGCTGCTTACCGAAGACTATTATGTTGCCAATAAACTGATGAAAGGCTTCATCGGCAGTGGCAACATCGACAGTAACTCTCGCCTTTGCATGGCTTCAACCGTGGTCGGGCATAAGCGAGCATTTGGCGCAGACACAGTACCTGTCTGTTATGAAGATCTCGAGCAAGCTGATCTAGTCGTGATTACTGGCTCAAATCTAGCTTGGTGTCACCCTGTGTTATTCCAAAGATTAAGAGCCGCAAAACAAGCCAACCCTGCATTGAAAGTCATCGTCATCGACCCGCGTTATACCGACACCTGTGAAATCGCAGACATTCACTTGGCATTGGAATCAGGCTCAGATGTGGCGCTGTTCAATGGTTTATTGGGCTATCTCGACGATAACGACAAGCTAGATGCAGACTACATAGAAAACCACACTCAAGGCTTTACTGAATCGATTCGATCTGCGACTCAATATCGTTATACCGAATCAGGCTGGGGCGACAAAAGCGTCCCTGAGCTCACAGGGTTAACAGAGCAGCAGCTAAAACAGTTCTACAGTTTGTTTGCATCGAATGAGAAGGTGCTGACCATTTACTCCCAAGGCGTGAACCAATCGACACAAGGGTGTGACAAGGTGAATGCCATTATTAACTGCCATTTAGCGACCGGGAAAATCGGTAAGCCGGGCATGGGGCCATTCTCCGTAACAGGTCAGCCGAATGCAATGGGCGGGCGAGAGGTGGGCGGCCTAGCCAATACCTTAGCGGCGCACTTTGAATTTGGCGATTCGCAATCACACCAAACCGTTAGTGAGTTCTGGCAAACCGACAGCTTAGCGACTCACGCTGGCTTAAAAGCGATTGACCTGTTTGATGCCATGAATGAGGGCAAAATCAAAGCGGTGTGGATTATGGCAACCAACCCTGTTGTGAGCCTGCCTGACAGCGAAAAGATCAAAGCCGCATTAGAGAAGTGCCCATTTGTGGTGGTGTCGGATTGTATTGCCGATACCGAAACCACTCGCTTGGCCGATGTGGTGCTGCCCGCGCAAGGGTGGAGCGAGAAGTCGGGCACCGTGACTAATTCTGAGCGTCGAATCTCACGCCAACGCCGTATATTACCAAGCCCAGGGGAAGCCAAACCTGATTGGTGGATATTAAAAGAAGTCGCACAAAAAATGGAGTTCAACGATCAGTTCGAGTTCCGCCACGAAGGCGAGATATTCAAAGAGTATTGCGAGATGACAGCGCTCGGCAATGAAACAGGCAAAGCACGTGACTTGTGCTTAATTGGACTCACGCAACTGGATGAGAAAGGTTATGGCGAACTCACTCCACAGCAATGGCCAGTATTAGAGTATCAACCAGAGATCATTGAGCAGCGCATGTTCACCAATGGCGAGTTCTTTACAGAATCTGGTAAAGCGCAGTTTATTGCAGTTGAGCACGACAAACCGATTGCCGATACCAGCCTTGAATTCCCACTTATCATGAACACAGGGCGCATCCGAGACCAATGGCACACCATGAGCCGCACAGGCTTGGCCGCAGGTTTAGGTGAACACACACCAGAACCCTTTGTCGCCATGCATCCAGATACGGTTGCAGAGCTGAACTTGGATGAGTTTGGGCTAGATGCGTTCAACCACGCCACTATTAATCCAGTGGTGAAAGTGCGCAGTGCACAAGGCGAATGCCAAGCGCGATTAGTGGTGACCAAAGAGATGCGCCGCGAACAAGTTTTCATGCCTATCCACTGGAATGCACCGACCGCCAAAGACAGCAAACCATGTGACTTGATCTTGCCTCATACCGATGCCGCATCAGGCCAACCAGAATTCAAGCACACACCAGTTGTAGTAGAGCCGTGTGGTTATCGCAGCGAAGCAGCCTTAGTCAGCGACAAGGTGATGGATTGCAGCGGTTTTGATTACTGGGTGCGCCAAAGAGTGGAGGGCGGTTTTCTCTACCGCATCTCATCATCTAAGAACCCAATGGAGCTGGTGATTCAGCTAGCTAACACCCTCGATGCCTTGCCAGAGCCTAACGCGGAGGCAATCAAATCACTCCATTACCACGGCAACAAGTCATTCAAGAACTACGGTTCTGCCAAGCTGGGTCAGTCTGGTGTAAAGCAAGCCTTTGTGGTGAACAGTAAGCTCGATCATCAAAGCATCGAATGGCTGGTGGAATGCCTAACCCGAGAAGCCGATGAAGAGTTCGAAGCCGAGTTTTTGAGTACCATGGCGAAGTAGTTATTACCTTTCACTCACCGTACCTATAGCAAAAACGCCGACAATCATGTCGGCGTTTTTGTTTGAGAATACGACTCTTAAGCTATGACAACTCATAGTCTTAATTACGGTTTACTCACATATTGGGGAGTTTTCTGCATTTTGCCGAAACTATATGGAAAATTTCTGCTTTTTGTCATGTTTGATACGAAGAAAAGTAGGTAAGATGATGTTATTAAATGAGTTATTTGGCTAAGTGCAGCGAGTCTTGGAAACTAGACAGAATTGTTTCAGGGACAAAATGCAGAATTATTCTGTCTAATATAGCTGTTATACGACCCGGTAAAAAAGGAACATTAATGACAAGAATTATAGCTAAAGTATTTGCGATACTAATTGTAATTGCTGTTATCTGTGCTGTTGGATTTGCTATTTTGAAAGTATACGCAACGACTAAAGCCCTAGAACAAGATGTTGTTGCTCAAACTTATATCAAGAGAGTGGTTTTGAGCTTTAATGCTGACGACTTAAGTGAATTTAAAGAGTACCTTCACCCAGAGGTTACTGAGTATTTGGAAACGAAAGAAGGAACCCAATTAATATCTTTATTAAGTAAAATTGGGACGCTAAAAACCATTGACGAATTAAAGTGGGTATCGTCTAAATCAGTGGCATCTACAGTTCAAGGGCAATATGAGTTCTCAAACTATGAAGTGCAAGCCACTTTTGAGAATGGGAAAGGGTTAGTCAAGGTATCGACTATTCCAAATGGTGATGGGTACTTTGTGACTAATTTCCAGATATTCTCAGAGTATTACGCAACGCATCAATAGTCGTATAACAAGGCGTTTAAGTCAGATTCCCAACGCTTGGCATTTTCAGTTTGGGTCAGCTTTAGTGTTTAAGGTGGCAAGGTTTTAGGTAGGGTGGTGGCGTTGCTCACTACTTAACGCAGCTACATGGATTCCCCCGGTTGTCAAACATCCGCTAAACTTATGTTGATGGGTTTTGGACTGCCGCTCTACATTCGGCCTACTTATCGACGATTCGCATACGTCGTGGCCCTGATGACTTGCGCGACTGCGGTGCCTTATTCGTTAGATGACATCTAGTGTGTCCGCCGCATTAACAGGCTCTCCGCAAGTGGTCTTAACCTATCTCCATCATTAGCGTCTGCAATGACCCGGTGGGTTTAACTCTTTATGCTGCTTTGGTTTTTACTTAAGCAGCATAGTTTTCATATTCTGTTTGATTGTGTAAAAGCGACCATATAATTCGTGCGTTCTTCGCGGCCAGTGCCACTATCGCTCGGTTCATTCCTCTCCGTTCTAGAACCCCTCGACTTAGCTTATCTTGCTTGTCGCCAAGGTTGGCAATCACGGTCCTTGCTCCGTGAACTAATAGTGTTCGTAAGTATTTATCGCCGTGTTTGGTTATCCGACCTAAGCGTGGCTTTCCTCCCGTCGAATATTGTTTTGGTACGAGTCCTAGCCAAGCAGAGAAATCGCTGCTTTTATCAAATTGAGAACCGTTGCCTATCGAAGCAAGTATCGCAGTAGCGGTTTGCGGCCCAATACCCCGAACTTTCATCACTCGTTGAACATTAGCGCTGACCTTAGCAAAAGAGTCAAAGACTTGCTCTGTATCGGCGATACGTTGATTCAATTCACCAAGGTGGTGATAAGCATCGGCAATGACTGTTCTTGCGAGGTGTGGCAGTTCATTTTCTGCATCTTCGAGCATTAAGGGAACGTGTTTCAGCAATGAAGAGCGACCAACAGGAATGATTAATCCGAATTCAGAAAGCAGGGCACGCATGCGATTCATAAGCGCGGTGCGTTCACGAACCCAATGCTCTCTTATTCTATGTACCGATAGGATGGCTTGTTGCTCGGGGGATTTTATGGGCACAAAGCGAGTAGATGGACGCTGAACAGCTTCGCAGATAGCTACTGCATCATTAAGGTCGTTCTTCCCCTTAGTTCGATATGGAACCACGTATTTAACGGCCATGATACGGGTGTCATGTTCCAGTTTATTGAGTGTTCTTGCCGGCTTTGTTGCGTAATTCAATGGAACTAAATCAAGAACCTACGATCTGATCAGCTACCTCCACCCTCTCTCGTAGCCCTATGCCTAAGCCTCGTTACAAAACAACCAACTGGAAGCAATACAACCAATCACTCATTAACCGTGGCTCTCTGACCTTTTGGATTGATGAAGAAGCAATAAGCGGGTGGGCGCAAAGTAAACAGAATAAGCGCGGGAGGCCGCGTCGGTTCAGTGATTTAGCTATCACGACAGCACTCATGGTGAAACGAGTTTTTTCTATGCCATTGAGAGCGCTTCAAGGATTTATCGACTCGATATTTAGGTTAGCCCATGTACCGTTAAGTTGTCCGCATTACACCTGCATCAGTCGTAGAGCCAAGCAAATTGAGGTTTCATTTAAGACTAAAACGAGAGGAGCGATACAACACCTAGCCATTGATTCAACTGGCCTTAAGGTTTATG
>NZ_CAWNBB010000063.1:0-2421 GCF_963872585.1 Vibrio sp. 10N.222.47.A9
GCCATAAACCTTAAGGCCAGTTGCATCAATGGCTAGGTGTTGTATCGCTCCTCTCGTTTTAGTTTTAAATGAGACCTCTACTTGCTTGGCTCTACGACTGATGCAGGTGTAATGCGGACAACTTAACGGTACATGGGCTAACCTAAATATCGAGTCGATAAATCCTTGCAGCGCTCTCAGTGGCATAGAAAAAACTCGTTTCACCATGAGTGCTGTCGTAATAGCTAAATCACTGAACCGACGTGGCCTCCCGCGCTTATTCTGTTTGCTTTGCGCCCAACCGCTTATCGCCTCTTCATCAATCCCAAAAGTCAGAGAGCCACGGTTAATGAGTGAATGTAGCTGATCAGATCGTAGGTTCTGGATTTAGTTCCGCTGAATTACGCAACAAAGCCCGTTAGACCTGCCACCTGAGCTGGCAGACAAAATCGCTGGTGAGATAACCTTGTTGCAAGCGCCTGACAATCAATTGACGAACCAGAACGTCAGCAACACAGATTTAGAGCACCATGATAAGTAAGTTATTTTCTTGGTTAAATTGCTTTATTAATATAAACAATGAGATAGAAACATAATTGTATCAACAGTGTTACATTTGAAGTGTTTAGTTGCTAACTAGGATGAGATGCACACATGACAACATTAAGTCACTAAATTTAGGCCCGTGAAATGAAAAAAGGAGCGATCCCACTCCTTTTTTCATATCCCGATTGGAATCATGATTGGAATTGTCTAATCAAGCGTTGCAATGCTTCTATGTCGTCCACTAAGCGGCTTGTACGGGCAATGGAACTCTCAGATGTTACGGATGTTTCATCTGCCAGTCCTTTAATATTAGCCACATTGTGATTAATCTCATTAGTCACCGTAGCTTGCTCTTCAACCGCCGCCGCAATTTGATGACTACTGTCAGAGGCCTTGAATAACTTCTCAGATATTTGATTCAACACTTCGCCTGTATCGTTTGCACGCATTTTGCATTGTTCAGACAACACTTTTCCACGCTCCATTGCGCTTACCGCTTCCGTTGCAGTCTGTTGAAGCTGGGTAATCATCTCTTGAATCTCATTGGTTGAATCACCAGTTTTCGATGCTAAGTTTCGAACTTCATCAGCAACAACAGCAAATCCACGGCCTGCCTCACCCGCTCTGGCAGCTTCAATTGCAGCATTCAAAGCAAGTAAGTTCGTTTGATCAGAAATACTGCTGATCACTTCAAGAATACTTTCTATTTTCTGACTATTTAATGAAAGTTGATGTATGACCTTTCTTGAACTATCTAACTCGCTTACAAGTTCATTCACCGAACTAATCGTCGCGGATATACACTCTAAACCTCTGGCTGACTCTTCATTGGCATCTTCAGTAAGTCTTGAAGCCGCTGCTGCACTACTTGCCACTTCATGGATTGAATGTGTTAACTCTTCAACTGCGGCAGCTACCTGCTCAGTTTCTTGGCATTGCTGATTTAAACTTTGACCCATTGACTGAATCGTTCCAAACTCATCTTCAGCGGAAATCAAAATCTTTCCCGCAGTATCCGTCGCACGTCCAGAAACCGCTCGCAACTCAGATTTTTTCATCAACAAAGCAAGCTCGATTTCAGAATAATCATCAAAGCAACCAGTGTAAGGTTTTTCCATTAACGGATTGGAGTATGAGTCTTGAGCTATTTTTCTAAGCACTTTAAAACGCTTGTTCTGAACCGCTGAAATACTCCCAAGAGCACAGGTCAATGCCACCCCAATAGCACCGAATAGTATTTGTTGTTGCGTAGATATTATCCCAACAAATAACGCCAAAAATGCAGAAAAGAAGAAATACTGAATAGAATGATAAGAAATGCGCTTACCAATATTCATTTTCCCTTTATTCATATTGGTATAAAGTTGGGCCGCACGTTCAATTTGAGCCTCTGTCGGTCTAGATCTTACTGATTGATACTCAACCGTTTCGCCATCTTCACCTTTAATCGGAGTAACAAAAGCGGATACCCAATAATGCTTCTCACCTTGGCATTGATTTTTTACCAATCCCATCCAGCTCTTTCCAGCTTTCAGGTATTGCCACATTTGTGCAAAGGCTTCCTTGGGCATATCACTATGGCGCACTACATTGTGAGGCTTACCGATCAACTCGTCCATTTCATACTCAGCCACATGACAAAAATCATGATTAGCATAGGTAATTAGACTTGAAGGATCGGTAGTAGAGATTAAATTGGCATCTATTGCATATTCTTTATTGAAGTCATTTCTCATATGTGACTTATTCCTACTAAATAATCCTTTATTGATAATTCTGAACAAATAACATGTAAAAAATTCACCAATAATGATCACTATCAATATTGGGCATAAATTTATAAATATTCTCAATATTAAGATTTATTATGTAGATAGGCTTTGTTGCGTAATTAAA
>NZ_CAWNBB010000064.1:0-22488 GCF_963872585.1 Vibrio sp. 10N.222.47.A9
TTAATGGAATTGGTATTATCTCCTAAAAGTCCCATTAAAAAAGCGATAGCCTCGGCTATCGCTTTTCTGGTTCTGGTTCTGGTGCTTAGTCATTTATCTTCTAACATGACTTGCCAATACGTGGTTTACCAAAATACATGGTTTACAATTACACGACTAACAAGTGCATCACACCAACGCCTCGCAACCAATAAGCATTCACTAGCGTTAAAACGCAAACATTCTTTTATCGGTCGATAATTCAAAGCAGTATTGTGCGTGTTTTTCAAGGCATTCAAACACTTCTCGATCTAACTTATAGTTTTCAACATGGTCTCTCAAAATTGCCATCGTCTGTTCTAACGTCATTCCAGCACGATACGGACGTGACTGAGATAATGCTTGGAATACATCCACCACAGCGACGATCCGACTCGGTTGATCCAACTCTTCTGCCGTTTTTCCCATCGGATAACCTGAACCATCTAATCTTTCATGATGATTGGATGCCCACTGGCAAACCTGAGGAGAACTAAACAACTCTTGCAGTGCAAATCGAGTATCTGTTGCATGTCGCTTAATACAACAGTACTCCTCTTCGGTCAGTAAATCCGGCTTATGAAGAATGTCATTAGGTGTTTGCAGTTTGCCGATGTCATGAACTAGCCCTGCTAAATAGAGTTTGCGCTGAGTTGTGTATGAATAACCCAACTGCTTGGCGAGATATTCTGAAAGTTGCCCAACCTTCAAAGAGTGCTTAAAGGTAAATGAACTCTTGGTATCAACCACATTGGCAATGAATTCGGCAAAAGCCACGGTTTCATCCAGCGACATTTGTTGAGAGAAGAACGGCACAGGTTCAAAGTTGTCCCGCATGTTTTCAATGTAAGGGATCTCCATCGAAAACCAAAAATCATCCAGATCGACCAACTCACACATGTGTTGTACAAGGTTGGTTTCGAACATCTCATCCGCTTGTTCAGTCAAACGTTCAATGATGCTCGCTTTGCCATCTGGTGTCAGGTTTCCATAACGATCAGAAGAGGTGATGCCGTATAGATAATCGACTCTGTCGGCAAGCATCACAATGGCGGCCAGTTCTTTTTCTAACTCGCTGATATGAATAGCCTTTAACTCAACCCACGGGGTATGATGATAAAGAACCGGCTTAGCGAATATAGAAAGAACTGGGCACTCTTTTAAGATTTGGTAGCCCTTTTGACAATGGTGATAGCTCGAGTCGGGCACAAACCCAGAAGTTAAGCTGAGCTGCTCATCAATTTGCGATACGCCACAGTCGTGAATTAACCCCAATGAAAACGCAAGTTGCGCCTGCTCTTCTTCCCATCCGACACTCAGTGCACATCGATACGCGATATAACCGACCCTCTGTCCATGGTTTTTGCTTTCGAAACCGACGTTATCAAGCGCCTTAGCAATACCAAATAGAGCCTTTCTCAGGTCTACGGTTACCTCTTGGCAATGTTGAATCATTATTTAAGCCTAGCATTTTTATAGTTTTTATATATTTAGGCTGCTAATACTAATGCATAGCTAATGATTATATACACAACTATTGTAAGGTTTAATGAGTTTCGTGATAGAACTAACGTATCACGAAAAATCCGTGCTACAAGTGGTTGCATATTGAAAATCATGCGACATTATAGTCTGCCGACCAAAAATCACTAAATCATCAGCCAAAAGAAAAGGAAATACATGTTTAAAACGATTATCGATAATGAACTATCCATTGCATTGGTTGAAGAGAGTTTCGCTTCTCACTATGCGGAAATCTCACAAAGTCAGAATGAGTATCTAAGCCAATGGCTTGTGTGGCCACCACATTGTAAAACCGAGCAAGACTTTAGGATCTTCATCCAGCGCTCGCTACACGATTATGCGGAAGGCCAAAGCATGACATGTGCGATTGTGTATAAAGATAATATCGTCGGTAACTGTAGCTTCAACACCATTGACCACAACAAACAGAAAGTCACGATAGGCTACTGGCTGTCTGAATCATACCAAGGTAAAGGGATAGTCACCCGTGTGGTCGAAAAACTGATTGATATTGCTTTCAATGAGTTAGATATGGAAAAGATTGAAATATCAGCTGCCACTGAGAACATGAGCAGCCGTAAAGTTTGTGAGCGCTTACATTTCACGTTAGAAGGTATTATAACTCGTAACGAGAACTTGAATGGCCGCATCGTAGACCACGCTATTTATGGGCTTCATCGCTCTAAGCTCTAAGCTCTAAGCCTAAGCCTAAGCAGTCACTATTATGTAAATGAGCATACTAGAAAGCCACGGTATTCAGCCGTGGCTTTGTTATTTTACAAACCTAGAACCTAAGTAGCTCTCAGAGCGCCCAGTTATACGGTCTTAGGAATCACGATACTGAACTTGGCTCCACCACGGTTGCTGTCGTCAATTTTAATGTCCCAAGAAAGCTTTTTAGCCGCTGAAATCGCAATCGCGAGGCCTAAACCCAAACCACCGGTGGTTGAGCTTCTGCTAGAATCCAAGCGAGAAAACGGAAGGAATACTTCGTCACGCCTATCTTCTGGAATTCCAGAACCATTATCTTCAATGAGAACCAACCAATTTTCTGAGTTCTCATCCAGAGTCATCCATACTTTGTCTTGCGTGTAATTGCCTGCATTCTTAAGAATGTTATCAAACACCAAACGCGCCATCGAGCAGTCGCATTTAATGGCGCAATCTTGCGTTACATTTGATTCGAAGGTCACGTTATCCAGTTCGGAGTAACGAATCCGGTCTAAACAATATTCAAGTAAGTTCGCTCTTACTTTTACCAGTTCAAAGAAAGAGTTATCCATGACATTCAATTTCGACAGCATGATAATTTCTGAGGTGAGCTCGTTGATATCCTCAATGTAGGTATCAATATCATCGAAAAGAACCTGCTGATTCTCGGGAGCTCCCCTTCTCAAAATATCGGTCGCCAGCTGAATACGACTCAACGGAGTACGTACCTCATGAGGGATAGCTTGCGCAAAGATATGGCTTTGTTTTACTTTGCTCTCTATCTCTTCAGCCATGAAGTTAAAGCTTCTGGCCAAATCAGAAACGGGATGGATGTCGTCCAAGTCAGATCGAGTACTGAGCTTCCCCTTACCAAATTGCTTTTGCTTCTCAACCAATAGCTCTATTCTTTCTTGAAAACGTCTTACAGGTAAGTAAACACTTGCGCCAATCGCTACAATGACGGCCAGTAACAGCCCTAACAAAAAGTGCCTTTCTGAATCCTCATACCATTCAATCTCAGGAGAGAAGAAGTCCCCTACCTCACTGAACGCAAAGCTAGATTCTGAATTTGGCAACTGAAACACCGCCGAATAGAGATTGTTGTCACTGAGGTATATCGGCACACCGTTCAAGGTCGTATATAACTCACATCGTTGGCAAGGTACCTCTCCCGACCAATTTTTCAACAGGCGTAAATTGAAGATATAAAATTGTTGGTAGCCTGTTCTATCGAGCTCTTTATATAGCGAGTTTTCCTGATGGTGTTGGCGAACATACTGCTCAGCAAAGTAAATGCCATCGTTAAGGAACGTTTCGATCTCGGTGCGTCGCATGTGCCCTTCACCAAGGTTCAAAAACAAGAATATCGTTGCCGACATCCCAGTCACAATCCCAAGGTATAAGCGAGCAAACATCGAAACCGAGCGAAGTTTCGTAGCAATGAACTTACGCAACCAACATGTACCCCTTATTGCGAACCGTACGGATCAACTGCTTGTCTTTTGCGTGAATACGTAGCTTCCGGCGTAAACCAGACACTCGCATATCAATCGAGCGGTCGTTAAACGAATAGTCAATTCCTCGAAACAACTGACAGCACTGGTCTCGAGTCACGACCTGACAGATGTTATTCACAAGAAGGTTTAAGATTTCAAACTCAGCAGAAGTAAGCTTAAGGTTTTGCCCATACAGAGTCGCACTTTGAGCAATATTGTTGATCACAATATCGCATTGCTTTTCAGCCGTCTTTTCCGGCGCGATAGCAATAGGAGCAGCTCGACGTAATAACGCTTCAATTCGCGCCAACAAGGCATGGCCACGAATAGGCTTTGCAACGTAATCATCCGCGCCAAACTTAAATAAGCTTACCTCACTCATTTCATCGGCAGAGGCGGTCAACACTAAAATTATTCCATTGTAAAACTCACGAGCCTGACGGCAAATTTGAGCGCCACTCATGCCCGGAAGCATCAAGTCCAGCAGCACTAAATCAGGTTCAATACTGCGGATCGCTTCAAGTGCTAAATTCCCTTCATGAACAACGCTAACATCGTAGCCTTCAGCTTCTAGGTAAAGCGTAGTTAAACGAGCTATCTCTTGGTCATCTTCGACAATGAGCACTTTGGTTTTCGACATTACTATCACCAGTATTTATTAAAAGCGAGGGCAGTATATATACTGCTCATATATCATCAATGTTGTGATTCGAGCCTCACTTTTACCGTACGCAAAACATTGTAATCACTTTTGTACATACACGTTTACAAAACGCAGTGCTTAACCACCAGTACGCCTTGGTTTAAGAAGGTTGGCCATCAATAACTCGATATTCACGGTGTTTTAATTGCCTATACAACGCTTACGTTTGCTTTATTTTCTTACTCATACTTACATTTAAGGCATTTACAAAGCCCAATCAAATCAACCCTCCAAATAGTAATGACCTGTCGGTTAATATCACTAACAAATGACACATTTATAGTTTTAAAATCCGACTCTAGCGTTCGACAGTCGAAGGAAATCGATTACGTTACCCATCAGCCAGTGTTTTACATTTCCAGGGCCTCGGCAGGCGCTATTAAGCAATATCTTCTTCAAGTAATATTCATGAAATTGATAACTCGATCCAGCATTTGCTAATCACCACTACCTCACAGGATCCACTTTAAGATGAACAAACCGCTTTCACTGTTACTGACCAGCACCGCTTTATTTTCGACGCAGTTATTAGCTGATAGCAATAAACAAGAAACAGTGAATCCGATTCAAGCGCAGGTAAATTCTTGGATAAACATTCAGGTCGCGCCAAAAATAACATTCGTCAAAAGATGGCCTTTAACTGTGAGTTCAATAGCGCACTCATTTCTGTAGCACCTTTTTCTTCTTCAACACGGCTTTTTAACGACTGTTGAAGACCAGAATTCAATTTGATAAGCGCCTACTGAATGCATGATCTCGGTAGGCACTGTTCGACCAACACATCAGTTCACCGAGTTCAATATGATGACCAATTATCAACCTTTCGAGCATCTCAAGTGTCCTATTTGGATATATGACATTGATAATAAAAGAATAACTTGGGCAAATAGTAACGCCCTCCCCCTCTGGGAGTCTGAGTCGATGTTTGAGCTGACATCACGTGACTTTAGTGTCGAGATGTCAAAAGCGATAGAAGCAACACTGGAAGAATACCAAAGACAATTTCTACGTAACGAAAGCATCAAAACATGGTGGAACTTCACGCCAAACTACATTTCTAAACGTGCATTATGCCTATTTTCTGGGATCCCATTGCCCGACGGTCGAACCGGGATGTTGGTACAAGTCATTGCCGAAGAAGGCAGCCTAAAGCACGACTTAGCTTGCTCTGATGGCGCAAATCTATCCCTTCTATTTGATAACTCAGGAAACGTAGTGAGTGCTAACTCCGCATTTTTTCAAAACTATGGTTCACCGTTTAGTACCCTATCCGACTTCGTTTCAAGTGAAGAGACAGCAGCACAATGGTTGTTTGCTGCGCGTAAAGGCCGCGAGATTTTAGAAGAAGTCAGCTGCGAAATAGATAACAAAACCCATCATTTTGACGTTCAAGGAAAATGGCTATTTGATAAAAGCGAGCTTCTGTTAAACCTCACCTGTACAACTAAACAAAAAGAGAAACTGATCAAAGCCAGATACAACGCTGAGCACGACTGTTTAACTGAGCTTTATAATCGCCGTGGGATCACCAACCTTCTAGAAACCAGTATTGCCTATCGCTCGCCCTTTGAGTTGATGTTTGTCGACCTTGATGGCTTCAAATTGGTCAATGATACTTATGGACACAGTGTCGGTGACCAACTACTTAAGCAGGTTGGCGAACGTCTTAAACACCTCGTCGACGAGACGTGCATGATCGGTCGATTTGGTGGCGACGAATTCATTGTGATTGCCCACGCCTGTCGAAATCACAATATCCCACTGCTCTGCTCGCGTATTATTGAAGCCTTGAACAGGAGTTTCCACATCAGAGGAATTGGCACCTTGTCTGTTGGTTGCAGCATTGGTACTGCTCATTTCCCTGATAATGCCGTCGATCAAGAGTCACTGCTCAAGCAAGCGGGTATGGCGATGCATATGGCTAAAGCAAATGGACGAAATCGATTTCAAACTTTTACACCTTGCTTAGCACAAACCCTTCACCGCAAGGTAGAGATCCGTCATCGACTCACGCATGCCTTAGAGAACGACGACCTCAACCTTCATTACCAACCGATAATGAACACTAACAGCGACAAGGTGAAAGGATTTGAAGCCTTACTTCGATGGTCGGACGAAGAACTTGGTGACATCGCTCCTGACGAATTTATTACCTTAGCAGAGGAAAGTGGGCAAATAGTTCCACTCGGAAAATGGGTTCTCAATTCCGCGCTCAAACAGTTATCGATGTGGCAACGAGAGTTTGATCATGAGTTGATGATGAGCATCAATATCTCGAGCATTCAGATGCACGCTACCTTTGCCGAACAGCTATCGGCAATGCTGAACTTCTACAATATCCAGCCTCAAAGCGTTGCCCTTGAAATCACCGAGTCTTCGATGATCTTCAAGCATGGTGAAGTCAGACAAGCATTAAGTGATATATCAAAATTGGGCGTAGAACTTCACCTTGACGACTTTGGTACAGGGTACTCCTCGCTCTCAATGTTGCATGACTTGCCAATTAGCACCGTTAAACTCGATAAAAGTTTTGTCCATGGCTCGCACAAAGGGAGCAAAGCAATAGTCCAAGCCACCCATGCCATCTGCGACAAACTGGGGCTAAAAGTAGTTGCTGAAGGCGTCGAGACCGAAACGCAAAAAGCGTTCTTGATCGATTGTGGATACCAGTATCTTCAAGGGTTCTTGTTTAGTAAGCCCATCCCGTCAAATGAAGTCGAAAGACAATTTTTAACGGGTCGATTAATAGACATTTAAAAACTTATTTATCAATAAGTTAGAGTTTTTGAACACTTCGTAGTCCAGAGAGTGATACCCGCATCAACGCTTACGTATGCTTACATTGCGGCCAACAACGACAAACCGAAGTTAAAGCATTGTTTATTATGTAATTATTGATAAAAATCAACCTGTAAGCCATATAACAGATATACCTACCTTCTGTAATGGCTTTGGTATTTAGATTACCCTCATGCAGCCCCTCAATCAGATCAAATAATCGGTAAATATGAGAAGACAAAACGGCTTCACTCTCTTAGAACTTATCATCGCTGTCTTAATTTTGGCTATCCTGTCTGCCACGGCTATGGTCAAGTTCTTAAACGTTCAAGGAAGCGCCCGTGCGAGTAAAATACACGACGTAGCGGGTAACCTACGTACCGGTATCGATATGATCTACGCCAAGTCTGCGATTGCTGGCGTTGAGGGAGAGTGCAACTATGTAGAAAAAACGGAAATTGAAACCTACTACGTCTGTCATGGCTACCCAATAGCTTATGTGGATTCACTAAGAAGGCTGCTCAATATCGACAGAACAGAGCTTCACGTGATCAACAAAGAAGTCGATCCTGGCAGCAATGCCGAAAGAGTAGCTGCTATCTCTTTTGACGCAGATAGCTACACCTATTCACCTGAAGGTGACTTTTGTCAGGTACTCTATCAACCAGAAAAAGAACCTCAAATCGTCGTACTTGATGGCGCATGTTAAATACTCAACGATTTTACTCATTCAGAAGTTAGATCTAAACCATCGAGACAGCTCTTTGAATATCATGTGGTTACGATAAATTTGTTCAAAAATAATACGAATAGGGTTAAGTTGTTGCTACTTACATCTTTAAGTGCTGTTTACGTTATAACATGAGCTTAATTCATATCTTATTTTTTATAATTAGCCTATAAAGATCTACATAGGTGCATGTCTGATATATATCAACAGTGTTTTGATTAAACATCTTTCATAAATAGACAGGTATAAATATATAAGTAAAAATAGCACCCTCGTGCTATCTAAAACTTCCCAACTAAACGTTTAATTATTTAATAAGACGTAAGAATACAAATAAATCAAACTCAAAATACAATATTATCAATGCCATCATCTAGCCATATAATTCAATTACTAAAATTATGTCTCAATTAAATTATATTAACATTACATAAATTGACATAATCTAAGTTTATCCTGAAAAATTCTGATAAATCTCACACATCAATAAACCGAATGAATACCATCAAAAGCTACATTAGAAATCTCTAAATCCAGTAGCTAAAGCTTCCACATAGAAGCGGTGAAATGGATAAATACCAAAACAAATGGATAAATCCCCTTTACCCCTTGTAAATCATTGGCTTTCATTTATAAATTCAACTTTTGGATGAACATCTCCATAACCTTTCATTCAACCCCAAATTCTGCGATTAGTATCAACATCTTAAGAGAAAATGGTGACATTTTGGTTATATTATTTGGAAAGGACTCTTAGGTTGAATGAAAATCCCAGCCAATACACATCAATCACATAAATATAATAACTGTCGCTTAGGAGTTGAGCCATGCACTGTTCTTTCAATATAAACAACAATAATGAGAGCTTGCAACTGATCTACAATGAAGAAAAAATATATATCAAGAACAACAGCAATAAGATATCAGAGGAAAGTCTTAATAGTAAAGAGAGTTTTGTATTCAAATACCTTATTGAGCACTCATCAATATCTAACCCTCAATCTGCACGAGATGTTGAAGAGTCTTTTAAATTACATTTTGATGAAGAGTTTAGTTTGTATGCATTAAAAAACATCATCGCCTCAATAAGAAAGAAGTATCGAAACTTATGTAAAAAAGCAAAGATAGATAATAATAGCGAACTTATCTCTAACCTTTATAAGGTGGGTTACTTTATCGATCTCGATAAGAGCTCTACAAACTGCGTCGCACCAAAGTACGACATCAATCAATTCAAGCCCAGTCAGATAGAAATGTTGAAAATGATGTTCAACACCTATCATAGAGAACTGATTAAGGCTCTGATAACCGTGTTCACCGTCTCTTCATTTTTCCTCTTCGTTGTCTACTTTTTCCAAATCCTTTATACGACAAAGATTGCAGATGAATACAGCGAAAACACCAAACATATTGTTGAAGAAATCATGCTCTATGGGTGCGATAACCAAGGGGCTGTGCACTCATTAAGGCATTCGCTCAACCTTGATTCTGTCATCATGGCTACGTCTTATGGTTCATGTTATATCTCCAAAACACGCTCGAAAATGGTAGACCTTGATCAAGTTGATGACTTTTACGATAGTGCCGATTTCGCTTATTCACGTTTCGCAGACACTAAGCATGACATTGACCTTACAGTGCGTATTTCTACACGCTCTATTGAAGCTCGATACAAAAACTCACTATTGCCTCTGTTAGTCGACTCGGTCTCGATCCAGAAAAATGGTTATTACATTCTGAACCTAGGTGAAGAAAGTAAAGCTATCTATCAAACACCACTGCCAACCGGCGCAACCATTACCTTTTACAGTGACGATATTGTCGTACTGTGGACTGCGCTTTCTCTGATTCTCGCCACACTGCTTTATCGCTCCTATATTCTGGGCTTTATGATCTACCTGTTTCGTTGGAAACACATCTCCTTTGAAGAAGAGCCCATCATCAACACCGAAGACAACAGCGTCCTGTATTACGAGTTGCTATCTCGTGTGCGTAACGTTGGCGTTTTAAGCTTCATCAACACCATGAGACGCACCAATTTACTCACCTTTCACACTATCTTGCTCATCGAGACGGTCAGAAAAGCCAAATTACACAACAGCCATGAGATCTATGGTGTCAACGTGTGTCCGAGCGCTTTGGTGGGGTCGAACTTCGCAAGGCTCAGAGAGCATTTGGCCGCGATGGAAGCGAATGAATTTGTCGTCGAGATTACTGAATATTCGAACATTGGCTATGGATGTGAGGTTATCGATAACATTAAGGATATCAAAAAGCTTGGTATTACTATCGCTCTGGATGACTTTGGTACGGGCAATAACAACATCGAAATCATCAATGTTATCTCTCCGGCCTATCTAAAACTGGATCGTTGCTTTGTTAAGGATATCGAGTCAGGAGAGCACCATCAGGGTGTATTGCTTAATATCTCTGAGATTGGACGCTTATCAAATATCACGATGATTTATGAAGGTGTCGAGACGCGCAGGCAGCAATATATCTTGTGTCAGCTAGGCTACAACTTACATCAAGGCTATCTGTATAGCCGGCCTAATGACTCAGAGGAGCAATAAGCCCTGCCTAATAGAAATCTTGATGAGCAACCATTTCCTATTCAAATAATCATCGCTCATACCGCTGCTTGAAAGCCCACAAGGAAGTAGGCTTCAAGTACCCTCCCCGCCAAACATGCTTTATCCAACGATAAAAATATCCGATCCATTTTCATAAAATCCTTGCCAATTCGAATAAAAAGGTTAGTGTTATACACATGTATATCACCATGCAGTTTTAATTATGACCGAATGGAAAGACGACCAACCAATCTTTAGGCAGCTTGCCTCAAAGATCAGTGACCAAATTCTTCAAGGTGTTTGGTTAGAGCAACAAGCATTACCCTCTGTGCGCGCGGTTGCTGCCGATCTTAAGATCAACCACCTTACTGTCATGAAAAGCTATCAGTTACTGGTGGATGAAGACTTGGTAGAGAAAAAACGCGGCCAAGGCATGTATGTGGCCGAAGGGGCACTTCAAAAATTGAAAGAGTCTGCACACCAATCATTCATCAACACACAGATCCCAGCCATCGCTGAGACGCTAGGCATCATTGATATGAGTGTCGAAGAACTCGTGAAACAGCTAGCACAACATATAAAGGACAAGTCATGAGTACGTTACTTTCCGTGAAAAACGTAACCAAAACCTATTCAAATCAAGTGGGTGTCGAAAACATCAGCTTTGAGTTAAAGCCAGGACAAGTACTTGGTCTGCTTGGCCACAATGGCGCGGGTAAATCGACTCTGATCAAATCACTGCTTGGTGGACACAACTATCAAGGTGAGATTGAAGTAAACGGCTACCACCCTATCCACCAGCACGCAGAGCTCATGCAGCACTTGTCGTACATCTCAGATGTTAACGTGTTACCAGAGTGGATGACGGTTAAACAACTGCTTCGATACACACAAGGTGTGCACCCTAGCTTCAACAAGCAAAAAGCAGAACAGACGTTAAGCAGCACCAACATTAAGTTGTCTTCTACTATCAAGCAGCTTTCTAAAGGGATGAAAGTACAACTTCACCTTGCGATCATCATCGCGACTGACACTCAAGTGTTGATCTTAGATGAGCCTACACTGGGCTTAGATTTGCTGTACCGCGATACTTTTTATCGCCACCTACTAGAATGGTTCCACGACGGCGAACGCGCCATGATCATTGCAAGCCATGAGGTTTCAGAAATTGAACACCTATTAACGGATGTACTGATTTTGAAGCAAGGTCATTGTGTACTGCAAAAAAGCATGGAAGACATCGAGAGCGACTATTTCATTATTGAAGTCGCAAATAACCATTCAAGCGAGATTCAGAAACTCAACCCACTGACCTCACAATCAGGGCTAGGCACTACTAAGTGGTTATTGGAAGGTCAATACAAAGCGCAGGTTGAATCACTGGGTAACATCTATAACGTTGGTCTCGCAGATCTATTCCTTGCAACACAGACGGAGAAGGCATAATGCATCCAAGTTTTTACATGCTAGAAAAAGAACTCATCGAGCACAAAGTTAACACTCGATTGCCTCTGTTTGTCGCGTTATGTGGTTTCTTACTGTTCGTTGGTCTGTTCTTTAATGGCGCAGCACAACATGAGTTTTTCTTTGAAATGCAAGTGAACGGTGACGTGAGCGACATCCACAGAGAGTTCGCACAAGATCTCAACTCAGTGATCTACTTTGGCGCGGGCCTTATTTCACTGATCCTGTCGACGCTATATATCCCTAAAACGCTGCGTAAAGAGCGCCAAGAAGGCAGTTCGATGTTTTGGAGAAGTATGCCGGTATCTAACGCAATGACTCACGGCGTGAAGCTAGGATTCGGTTTAGTGGTTATTCCGGCTATCTGTGCATTGTTAGTGTTGTTCGCAGATTTTCTATTCTGGATATTGAACGTCTCAAGTGAACAACAACTGGCGCTATTGGTTGAGCAGCAATCTCTGTTTTATGTGCTGAGCAACTGGGTCGTGTTTTTTGGACGAATGATGTTAGTTGCACTGGTTTTATTGCCACTGGCAACCGTCACTCTAGCGATTTCGCAGCTGGTAAACTCTCCATTGCTTGTCATTTTCATCTCAAGCTATGCGATTAAGTTCCTCTCTGTCGCCGTGTTTGGGTTCTATGGCATCAATGACTTCCTATCTCTCATCGCGTCATTACCAATGAATGTGCTCATAGCAAGCAACCCATTAAGTGCGATTGCAGAAGCGCCGATTTTATCTTTAGGTATTTACGCACTGATCGGTGTTGGTGGCTATCTGCTGAGCCTAAAGCTGAACCGAACCGATGATGTCAGTTTGAAGACGCTCTTCCAACGTTAACGCATTAGCTCCTGACGTTGGTGTTATCTCTCCCGAGCAGTTAACCACATCAGATATCAAAATCTAAATCAAAGCTTCTGAGAAATCGGGAGCTTTTTTTGATCACGACTTTGCGAATACAGATATGCGTAACAAAAACAAAGGGGTTTTAGTGAGGAGTAACAGAGTGAAGCAACAAGAGAATCTAAGAGGAGGTATTAATGAGCTGACATTGAATGCATTGTTGTTAATGCCTGTCAGCTCTTTGGAGGATGATTTCTTTAGTCGCCGACCAGATGAAGGTCCTTGAGAGTACTAATGAAATCGATTTGTTGCGTTTTACATTTGATTAAGCTTTTCAGCTTTTTTTATCTTAAAGCTTTACGATTTAAAGCTTATTTCTTTGAAGCTTCTTTCGCTGTGTCTTTCCAGTATTGGATGCGAACGCGATGAAGCTGTGCTCTTCTCATTTTTTTCATAAGGGATATTTCCTTTTCTTTAACTGCTCTTCATGAGCTATTTTTATTGCCAACCATTCGAATCTAACGGTGTTTGATGTCCAGATCAATGATACAAATCACAAAATTTATAGAGTTTTGAGTACCATTTACATCAAAGTATGACCTAGATATCAACTATGGCTCAATTCAATCCTATGAGCCGCTCTTCAAAATTAAGGTTAGTTCTCTCAGATGACAAATTCATTTCAGTATCAATACAGTTCAATGATACTAATTTAATAGACCGGACCAACGCGGATTTAGTTCCAGCATCTTATCTTTTATTACTCGCCTTACCCATAAAGTTACAGCGTAACTAGGCCTATATTCAATGTGAACAATTAATCGCCACATTAGCCTATACGTCACAACATCAAAATGGGATTATGTTTGTAACGGGTGGAACTTTTGATAGAAAAAAGCCGTAGTGAATAAAATTAAATGGACGTAATTATGAGTAAAGTAATTCTGCAAGGGCATATTCTAGTGCCAGACAACGACCTAAAAGCCGTCACACAAGCCTTGGTTGTACACAAAGAACTGACACTGGAAGAACCTGGTTGTATCGTGTTTCGAGTCAGTCAGAGCACGCTTCAACCTAATCGCTTTGAAGTGTATGAAGAATTCACTAGCCGAGAAGCATTCGAAGCGCACCAACAGCGAGTAAAAGCGTCTGAATGGGGTGAAATCTCCAAGAACGTGACACGTCATTACCAAGTCACCGATGTTCCGACATCATAATGATACATCCGCTTGCCAATAGTATCGTCACGTTGATCAAACAGGATCCCTTACGAATACAGGTTTTAGACTGTGTCGCTCAGCTGGATTTGCCGCAATGCTATGTTGCTGCGGGCTTTGTGAGAAACCTCGTTTGGGATCACTTGCATGACTTTGACTCCCCGACGACGCTCAATGATATTGATGTGATCTACTTTGATACCATTGATACCTCCTACGAATCGGATCTTCGATACGAGGCTCTGCTTAAGCAACGGTTACCTGAACTGAATTGGCAAGTTCGCAATCAAGCCTACATGCACACCAGAAATGGGGATGAGCCTTACCAAGGCTCATTGGATGCGATGAGTTACTGGCCAGAGAAAGAGACCGCCGTCGCCGTAAAACAAAGCCTCAATGGAGACATCGAATGTATTTCGTCTTTTGGTTTAGAGAGTTTGTTTGATTTGCAAATCACACCCAACCCAAAGCGTAACCGAGATATCTTTGATCAAAGAGTACAATCTAAAAACTGGTTAACTCATTGGTCGAAGTTAACTATTGGTTGTTTGAGTCTTAAAGGGTCCTTTGTCGCTCGTACTAATTAGTCGCAAACTTTATACATTAATATGTTTAATATAAACTATGGTTAATATTAACTTACATCCATATAAGGTAGCTACTATGTCGATTGTACGTGCGTTACTAATACTTATAAGCTTAGTTATCATTGGGTGTGCTGATACACATAAACTTCAGGTTACGGATGTAAACTCGACAGCTAAATTTGAAGCAAGTGATTCAGTTTTAATTGCCCGCTCAAAGAATGGGGAGTATGGGAAGCACTATTATTCAGGCTCAGGACTAATGGTGAGTAAAGCTCTTCAATCAGAGTTATTCACAAAACTAAACAACGTCGCAATTGCTAACCAAGCAGCTGATTATAATTTTGTCCTTGAATATGCGAAAAGCAATGAGTTCAACTACTTAATTTTTCCTACCATATTACACTGGGAAGATCGCGCGACTGAATGGTCAGCAAAGCCAGATAAAGTAAGGGTAAAAATTACAGTTGTTGATGTTAAAACAAAAGTAATTATTAAGTCTGGCATAATCGAAGGAAAAAGCGGGCTAGCTACCTTTGGCGGTGACCACCCACAAGATTTATTGTCAGAGCCGGTCAGCGAATTCATGGCTAACCTATTGAATTAATTATTTATCGTGGTGATTCAATAATTGAGCTCTATTGCGTAGACAACATCAACTCTACCTGATGATACCGTAGTTAACATGGTTAACCTGTGTCGAATCAAAACTTTACCTCTGTACTAAAACCATTGACTAAAAGCCCAATCAGATCGAACATGCCCCCACTTGTTAGCTTATTAATTTATTAGCTTAGTAACTAATCAACTCATCAACCGCGCGTGACCACTAACTGCTGCGCTCTCTCGTCATACTGAGTAACGACCATGAACCAACAATACATGCTGCAAGCACTCGAAGCTTCGCGCCAAGCCTTACCTGATTGCCAACCAAACCCGCCAGTAGGCTGCGTTTTGGTAAAGAACGATAAGGTGGTGTCTGTTGGATACACGCAAAATGTCGGCGGAAACCACGCCGAGGTCGAAGCGCTCAATAGCTATGACGACGGATTGGACGGAGAAATGGAAGGGGTTACCGCTTACGTAACTTTAGAGCCATGTTCATTTGTTGGCAGAACACCCGCTTGCGCTAATACATTGGTTAAAGCCGGTGTAAAACACGTAGTGGTAGCGATGCTAGACCCTGACCCTCGCAATAATGGCCGTGGTATTGCGATCCTTGAATCGCACGGCGTGAAGGTGGATGTGGGGTTATGCCAAGCGCAAGTAAGCGCCTTTTTAACCCCTTACCTTGGTAAGTCCTAGATCTAAACAGCAAGTATCAGTTCAATTTCACTCGGTAAAGCGGATTGACTGGCTTATCGACAAAATACGACCAGATATGATCGTAGACCGCATGTTGATTAGGGAATGGCGCTAACGCTTTTGCCTCTTCTAAATTGCACCAGCAGTACTCCGTATGCTCGTCATTCAGTTCAATCGCTTGGTTGGGCGGGCATAGTACTGCAAAGACAGGGATTAGCTGAATCACATTCACGTGCGCCTCGTAAAACTGCTCCAGAAACTGCGCGTTATACAAAGCTTCCACTTTAATTTGCGTCTCTTCTTCAAACTCGCGCACGATAGCCTGCCAGCCTGTTTCACCCGCTTCAATCGAGCCCGCGACATGGCACCAAAACTCGCCCTTCACACGCTTCATTAGTAGCATTTTCATTTGTCCGTCGATCTCTGAAATAGCGACACCGGATACAATCGAAGTATTGATTGGAATCATCACGTTACCTTAGGTTGAATAAGAGGGCGGCAAGGCTACCACCCTTCACTTGTTAAGTTACCTTTTCTGATTAGAAACGAGAAGTCACTCATCAATTCATGAAGTTCAAGCCATAACTCATGGGTTCAGTGTTAACCATCTCGCTTAGCTATCCTGTAATAGAACCATTTCTTATTTGAGGCGTATTTCGATAAAGAGTAGAATCGCCGCCTCGTACTGTGTTTAAAGCCTCTAAACATACACCGTAGACTCACAACCATTTATCACCACGAATATAAGTATTAATACGACTATGCACTCATCAAAACCAACGCACGTCTCAGAAAACAGCCACACACCTGAGCATTGCTTCACTCGCTTTCAACAGCCGATCGAGTCATATTCGTTGCCTGAGCGTTTCACCTTCCCGTTCTACTACGAACCGCACCCATTGTGTGAAATAGCCTCTCATCAGCTTCAACAATATCTAGAAACACAAACCGACTGGCAGCATAACTTCGGACTGGATTCTGACGCTGGTCGCGGCAAAATGTTTGGTGTGTTGTTAGTAAGAAGCCCAGAAGGTGAATTGGGTTACTTCTCTGCTTTCTCAGGTAAAATCGCCGACCAAAACCTACTGCCTCACTTTGTGCCGCCCGTATTCGACATGTTGAGCAGCGACAGCTTTTTCCATCAAGACACAGCCGACATGATGGCTGTGAATGCGAAATTTAAAGCGCTGCAAGCAAACGCTGAATACCTTGAACTGTGTAAACAATTAGCACAACAGAAAGCACAGGCAGAGCAGGAGATCGAAGCGCAACGTTTGTTGATTATTGAAGGCCGAAAAACACGTAAAGAACAACGAGAGCAAGGTAAAGAGAACCTTGATGAACAAGCCTTCGAACAACTGAATAATGAACTTAACAAGGCCAGTGTTGCTGACAAGAACCAGCAGAAGTACCTAAAGCTCAACTGGGAACAGACCCTGCAAGTGTTGCAGGCTAAAGTTGATGTTTTCACGACTCAACTGGCTGACTTAAAAGAGCAAAGAGCACACCTTTCTCATCAGCTTCAGCACAAACTGTTTTCACAATACGCTTTCCAAAATGCGGAAGGTAACATTGAGGATCTCAACCAGATCTTTGAAGACACGCCAAATAAGATACCACCTGCAGGTTCTGGCGAATGCGCTGCGCCTAAGTTGCTGCAATACGCGTATTTGAACGGTTACACACCGCTGGCATTGGCTGAATTTTGGTGGGGTCGTTCACCGAAATCGGAAATCCGTAAGCACAAGAAATACTACGCCTCTTGCCAAAGTAAGTGTGTACCGATTTTAGGCCATATGATGAAAGGCTTAGAGGTGGATCCAAACCCATTACTAGAGAACCCAGCAGAAGGCAAAGAGCTGGATATTCTGTTCCAAGATGAACACATCGTTGTAGTCCACAAGCCAGCAGGTTTTCTATCCGTGCCGGGTAAAAACATTAAAGACTCGGCCTACACACGCGTTCAAGAAATGCACCCCGATGTTGAAGGGCCATTTGTTATCCACCGTTTGGATATGGCGACCTCTGGCATTCTAATATTTGCGCTTACACGACGTGCGAACAAAAGCCTACAGAAGCAGTTCATTACTCGTGAAGTTGAGAAGCGTTACGTGGCAATGATAGAAGGCGTTTTAGAGCAAGATGAAGGTTATGTTCGCTTACCACTACGTGGAGATTTATACGATCGTCCTCGTCAGATTGTCTGCTTCGAACACGGCAAGCCAGCTGAAACGAAATGGGAAGTGATTGAGCGAAACCAAGACACAACAAAGGTTTATCTGCACCCGAAAACGGGCCGCACACACCAATTACGTGTTCACTGTTCACATGAAGAAGGGCTTAACATGCCTATCGTTGGTGACGGCTTATACGGCAACAAAGCCGACCGACTGCACCTACACGCAGAAAGACTTGCACTTCACCACCCAGTCACCAAAGAGTGGATGGAGTTCCAGTTCGACGCTGAATTCTAAAATCTCTCATTAGTACAGAGCTTTAAAAAAGGAGTCACACCGCTTGTGGCTCCTACCTCTTTTGGGTATATCTCCACGCTTATTGCACTACATCAAGATTCACTTTGTTGTGAAGAGTAGCATGCCCACCTTCTTCTCTCCTTGAGGCCTTTGATATGTCATCAGCTGCTTTGAATTTGCACCACAACACACAAACTTCTTCTTTGATAACTGCGCAAGCACCAAGCTTGAAACCACTAGCAACCAAAAAGCCTAATCTAAATTTGGCAATGCGAAGCTTAATTGAAGAAGTTAAAAACGAACTCCCACTTTACGAATCGGAGACGTTTATCTGTGGGCCAAAAGGAAACTGCTCGGGTTGCTCTAAAAAGCTACTAGAGATGGTCGACAGTGAGTTGATGTACTGGGAGCACAGTATTTCAATTGGCCAAGGCCCCAACTTCGAAGAACTGCGCCGTTTTGGTAAGCTATGCAGTAGCGTTAGACGCGGTTTAGAGCGTAATGGTTTAGTCGAAAAACGCCCAAAGAAAAGATAACAAGCCAAGCCGATAACCAATACAATGTGTCGTTGGCGATTACAAGCTACCCTGCTACTAACTGATTGAACTCGTTAGCTATAAAAGTAATAATGTTTTGTAATACAATTCAGTGCGCAGACCGACTTCGTAGATTCGAACTCATAGAGATAAGTTCATCGATACTTTCACTATATTCTCGAACGACTCTATCCTTCTTGTCTGACGTGCCTTAGCCTTCTGTATATCAATATCACATCAATTAGAAACCTATCTTGGACAACGGAGAGCGACCTTGAAGAGACCACAACCAGTACTGGGAAAGACCGGTATGCTATTTTTTCTCGTCATAATAAGTGCTTTCCCTCCATTGACCATCGACCTTTACTTACCTGCGCTTCCGCAGATGGTCGAGGTGTTTAATACTGACAGATCAATGGTCAACCTAACCCTGAGCAGCTACTTCGTTACTTACGCCATCGGTCTTTTGTTCTGGGGGCCGCTCAGCGAAAAATTTGGTCGTAAGCCGATCCTATTAATTGGATTAGCGGGTTATATGGTCGCGAGCATATTGTGTGCGATGACCAATAGCATCGAACAGTTAATTGGCGCTCGTGTATTCCAAGCCTTTGCTGGCAGTGCTATCACCGTTATCGCTACCGCCATTGTCAAAGATCTTTATGACGGCCGAGAACGTGAAAAGATCATGGCGACTATCATGTCACTGGTGATCATCGCACCAATGGTTGCGCCTGTGTTTGGCGCCTTTTTACTGAAAATTGCTTCTTGGCGAATGATGTTTGTCACACTCGCCATTTTTGGTGCATTTGCGTCAGTATTAGCTTGCTGCTACCGAGAAACACTCGAAAACAAATACCAAGGTTCTATATTCCGCTCATGGGGAAGAATGGGCGTGGTCATGAAAAACCGCTCGTTCGTCAAGCTGCTGGTCATTTTCTCTATCATACCGATGGCGTTGATGGGCTTTCTTGCGGCGGGTTCTTATATCTACATCGATCACTTTGGATTGACCGAACAACAGTTTAGTTACGCGTTCGCATTCAATGCACTGTGCGCCTCATTTGGTCCAACAATTTACATGAAGTTGTCCTACCGAATGCCGGTTCAAAAGGTCATCTCAGGATGTTTTGCTTTATTAGCGCTTGCGGGAATCTTCACCCTAACCATTGGCGACCTGTCCCCTTGGTTCTTCATGTTCATCGCTGCACCAGCGACATTAATGGCGATCATCATGCGAGTACCGGGTACCAACTTGATGTTGAATCAACAAGATCATGACACGGGCTCTGCAGTCGCACTGATACAGTTCTTCAGCATGATTTGTGGCTCGCTTGGCATGGTGTTGGTTTCAATACGCCCAGAGTCACTAATTGAAAACCTAGGCTTTATTCAATTATCCGTCGGTACGCTAGGCGGCCTGATGTGGCTGATGGTAAGAAACAAAGAGTTCGTGACTAATAAGCTGAATTAGGCACATCCAAAATAGCTAAGTTTGTACTCAAACACGATTTAGGGCGTCCTCAATCGTGTTTGAGGTCTCGCCCTCACTGGCTTTAGCGCATATTGGCTCCAATCACCTCAATTGGAGTTAAACCATGAAATGGATACATTTACTGTTCACATCCCTACTTTTCCTTTGCGCTTCATCCATCGCTTCCGATGTCGGATTCACTCAAGTCACCTTAACTGACGATCCTAATCGCCCGCTAAACACTGCCATTTGGTATCCCACACAAGATTTATCAGACACAACCTTGATTGGCGATAACCCAGCCTTCATCGGTACGCAAGTCATCAAAGATGCTGACATTCAATCAGGCACTTTTCCAGTAGTACTGCTATCACACGGATACCGAGGAAACTGGCGAAACCAAAACTGGTTGGCGACCGAACTTGCGAGTCGTGGCTACATCGTAGCGGCCACTGACCATCCGGGAACCACTTCTTTCGACCAATCCCCGAAGCAAGCAGCGAAATGGTGGGAGAGACCACAAGATATGTCACGCATTCTGGACTACTTGTTATCCGAAACCCCGTGGAAGCAATTTGCTAACGCTGAAAATGTTACCGCAATCGGGCACTCTCTAGGTGGCTGGACTGTAATGCAACTGGCTGGAGCTAAATTGGATAGACCAACCTTTGAGGCTAATTGTTTGGTATACCCGAACTCACGAATTTGTGGACTCGCTGTGGAGTTAGGGTTATCCAAAGTCCAAGCCCAAGAGCCAAGCAATAAAGACCTTTCAGACCCTCGAATTCAACGTGTAGTTAGCCTTGATCTGGGGCTTGCTCGCAACTTCTCAGTCGGCAACTTAAATGACATTACAGTGCCAACCTTAATATTGGCGGCTGGGATTGATATTGGGGACCTACCTCAGGCATTAGAGTCTGGCTACATTGCTGAGCACATGCCTCTTAATTTAAGACGTTATAAGGTCTATGAAAGCGCTACCCATTTCAGCTTCATTCAAAGCTGCAAACCTGGGGCAGTACCGATGCTTGAAGAAGAAGTGCCAGGCGATGGCATTATTTGTAAAGATGGCGTTGGTACATCACGCGACCAGCTACATCAATTGATCTTAAACGACATCGTTAGCTTTCTGAATTGATAAACGGAAAGCAAACACACTCAATCTAACACTTGCGGCGAACTTCGATACTCACTCGGAGTTTGCCCAGTTATCCTTGAAAACTCGCGATTGAAATTGGACTTGGTCTGAAAGCCTGAACTAAGGAAGATGTCAGTTATCGCTTCATCACTTTGCATCAGGAGAGTCTTAGCGTGCTCAATTCGATAGGCGTTAATCACCTTTGAAATGTTCTGGTGGTGAGTTTGATTAACCGCAGACGATATTTTTCGAGCTGGGATACCTAGCTTTCGCGCCACTCGATTCAGGGACAAATCTGGATCTTTGAACACCTGATAATCCTTCATTAATGCATCAAACTTAGCGACGATCTGCGTGACTTCTTCATCCACTTTTAAGCTTGTCGACGATGCCGGAGATACATCAATTGCTTCAGGATAATGGTTTGACGTTGTCAGTTCACTCTGCTGTTGGTTTTGTTCCTGAATTGGTGCCGTGCTAGTACTCACAACGACTACAGCCCCAACAATTGCGGGAATAAGAACTAGGTAACCAATAGACAGAATTAAGTCGGTGTGTTGTGCGTTAAGCAGCAAAATATCATACGAAATAATGCTATCCACGAGAGCCGAAAACAGTAAGGCTATACCTGCCGTACGCTCAGCATACAAAACATTCGATACATCACTCAGCCTGACGTGCTCTGGGAAGTTAAACGATGATTTCAACAACAAGCAGCCATAGCTGAGATATAGCGAGATCAACAATAGATCAATCGTTCCATCCCAAATATACGAATAAGAAAAGGAGCCAACCAGAACAACGACTGGGCCTAAGCAATGCAAAAGAGACAAAGGTTTACTTCGATGAGCTCCCGCAAAGCAGAGCCACGCAGCCACCGGTACACTTGCACCTAGAACCGGTTGTAATACCAATTCCATTAAT
>NZ_CAWNBB010000065.1:0-69215 GCF_963872585.1 Vibrio sp. 10N.222.47.A9
GAATTACGCAACAAAGCCCTTATTAATTGCTTCAAAAGCTTTATTAATTCGCGCTTCCATCTTGACGACACTTTTCCATGTACAGTTGGCGATGGCTGCTTCACATTCGTTGTTGAATGCGCGAGCTGTGAGTCTAATGCCTCGGTCAGTCATCTTCTTACCTTCGACTTTTGAGTTACCTACCGTCCACTCAGTAGTGCAGTAAATCGCTCCAGAGGCATCCTTCAGGCGAAGAAGGTCTTTTTGACGCTCTTTGCACTCGCGGACTTTCTCTTTAAATTGCTCCGCAGTGTCAAAGTCAAAGTGTGGTTCGTAGAAGCCTAGCTCTAGCAACTCAACGTCATCGTCATAAATACCTATTTTATGGATGAGTGAGTCATATATGCCTTTCTTTTCTTTGTAACTCGACTTGAGTTGCTCAATATCATTTGTGACCTCAAGAAAAACTGCATTGGCTTCGTCTTGGCGTAATTTGGATGCTTGATTTCGAACCTCAATCTCTTTATCCACGTTGATGATGCCAGAATATTGCATCTCATAGTCAGCAAGTGCTTGAGAAGCCTTTTTGGTTTCCTGTTTGGAATCTTCCAGTTCTTGTTTTGTAGATTTAAGTCGAGTAATAAAGATAAAAAGCACTACAGCTAGTAATGCAGAAATCACTAGAAATGGTAGCGGGGGTAAATTTGCGAATGCTGATTGAGGCATTATCACTCCTGATTAAAAATTTCAGGTGTAGTTTAACAGAATAATTCGGAGGTATTATACCATTGTGTTTTATAAGGTTATTAAAACAAAGGGAAGACAATAGGGTCACATCTTGCGTTTTGCCGCGCATTACTTTTAGTATGTCAAAATTAGCTGCCGATCTGGAACGTATTTAGAAGCGAAACAAACAATGGGGCAGATCTTAGCTAGCAGGCACTTTGAGAGAAAAGTGCCACGTGTATAATTTCAGCTCTATGAAGCCTCTGGACAAAAGCGTGTCAGTGATTTTACTAATTTAGTAAACAATGAATTACTACAAGTATATAAAGTCGTTTAATCAACTTCCATGAGTGATGTCAATCTGAGTGATATGTCGGCCAAGCACAGCATTTTTGTGAATCGTTGTATTTTTATCACAGGTTTATCCAATACAGTCCCGCTTTAGACGTAAGAAGCTACGCTGCTATCAATTCATTAGGAGCAACATCTTATGACTATTAGATAAAACCGACATTAACGTTGAACTTTATGAAAACAATACATCAAGGTTTGAACTGGCAACTTAATAAGTACGCTTTCATTATGTAATGATTTTACTTACAAAGTCATACTGTCATAGACAAAAGATTCCGTAATAATACGTCAAATGGTATGAGTTAAAACTTATATGGCGGTTCGTATCATTGGTGTTAAGTTTGGCTACACCAATTACGCAAACTAAAAAAATAGTGCAGAAAAGCTTTCGATAACATTAGCTTCAATATTCCAGGGCTGTGTCTATTTTTGCATTGTGATTGGCCATCTTCGATAACATCAAGATTTGGCCTACACTAAAACTTCAGGGTAACCAGCACTCTTTCTTTAACGCTTACCGAACTAGTTGTCCAAATTTAAACAAGTGGACTCGATATGAGAACAAGTGCGCCTAATGAGAGAGCACTCGTCAATGGAATGAACGTCAGTGTTGAATGCAAAGGCGATAAGATATTGGCCACCATTTTAGCTGATAAGTGATATACAAAATGTAGCTGGCTGAGAACACATTAAAGTTATCTTTAATCACACTCGTCAGCATTCTATCAGGGAGTTTGTTTTGGGTTTTGTGACGGCACTATTGTAAAAATACTATACGTACCCTCTTTTTGAATCATCGTGGGCAACGCTTGGAACTAATATTTCTGTCATGGGGGCAGACAAAATAGGAAACAATAACTTCCATCATCGTTTTTAATTAAGACATACATATACCTTAATTAAAAAAATTGGCGCGTTCTAATATGCGCCAGATAAAGAGATCTATAAGATACTTGAAGAGTCTATGTTAAAAGACAGGAGCAAAAGCGACATTACCATTTTGATAACTCAAGATTAGCTTATCAAGATCCTTACATTGGCCAGTTACTTTTAATGAAACACCTACCCAAGGTAAATAAGCATGAATAAAATTAGCTTTTTAAAAATAAACAATACCATTATCAATGACATTATTGATCTCTCAGTGGAAGAGTCTCAAAAACAACTCATTGCTAACAACGCAGAGTGGCTTGCAGAAGCCAGTTTTAACGACGATAGTATCAACTATGGTATTTACTTAAACAATAAACCTGCGGGGCTAATCTCTCTGATTGACCCTAGAATACTGGACACACACGATGAACACTTTCAAAAGGAGCATTTATATGTATGGCGCGTCATGATTGACCATCGTTTCCAAGGAAAAGGATTGGGGAGTCAAGCGATTAACTTCAGTAAGAAATACGCTTCCATTACCGGTTTAAAAGGCGTCTCCCTGACCACGATGGATAAAGAAAAAGGCAATGCGCTCTCTATTTATCAAAAGCTTGGTTTTATACCAACGGGCAGAAGACTTGATGATGAGATTGAATTAATTTTTGGCTTAAAGGAATGAGTGGATAAACAAGTCAGATGGTGTGTCTGGGACGGCTATTTGGCCGCCTCATTTTATACTTCAACTGTAAAGGTATTGAAGAGTTCATTCAAAAACGCTGACCCCTCGTGCACTCTCACCTCCCCCCGGTCACAGAGTAACCAACAATCAAATTGACTCTTATTCAGTCTCCGTAACCTTTAAAGATCTTGAATCGCTTCGATGAGCTTTTTGACTGGAGTATGGTCTGACTCTATCCTATTGTCCATACTATCTAAATATGCTGACTACCTAGAGTGAAGAAAGAAAAGGTGTCGGGCCTTTTCCTAACCATTAGTTTATGTATTGTAAAAATAGATTGCCGATGTAGTTCACTCATCGAAGTGAACACACAATGGGGCAGAAGTGTTTTAGCTCACCAGCCCCATATTGAACAATGTGAACGCGTAAATATAAGCAGTGAGATTGATAGCTTTACTGAGCGGCATTCCTGCACCATGGTTCGTATTGACATCAATACGAACCATCACGGGCGCAACACCTTGAGGCTTGTCTTGAAATTAACGATACAATGACTTGGTCGACTCTCTGACGATTAAATCAATGGGTGGTAGTCGAGCTTCATGCCGCTCGCCAGATAACAGATTCAAAATCGATTGAGCACATACCTCTCCAATTTCTTCAATAGGCTGTCTCAAAGTCGTTAACGCTGGCGTGAAATACTTAGACGTCGGCAAGTCATCAAAGCCAATCACTGAAACATCTTCAGGCACTTTATAACCGTGGTCAGACAGCGCCTTAATCGCACCGTAAGCCGTTTGGTCATTTGCAGCAAACAAGGCGGAGAAGTGAACCTTAGATTCAATCAACTCTACCGTTTTCTCGTAGCCAGACTCACTACTGAAATCACCCTGTTTAACGAGTTTTGGCATCACTTTAATACCCGCCTCTTGAAGTGCTTTCTTATAGCCTTCAAAGCGATTTCCCGAATCAGGTTGACTTGAAAGCCCCTTAATATGAGCAATATTCACATGCCCTTGTTGCAGTAAATGTAAGGTTGCCATGTAGCCGCCCAACACGTTATCAATGTTGATGGAGCGGACGTTATTCTCAACAAAATCGTAGCCAACCATCACGATAGGGATATCTTGTGCATACTTAGCAATCTCTTCCTGAGTAATGCTTCCTGTCACGATGATCATGCCATCCACGTTACTTTTTGCGAGATACTCCAACGCGTGCATTTCTAACTTTTTCTGCCAATGCCCTGTCGCAATCACTAATGAGTAGCCTTGAGCGATCAGCGTTTTTTCCATGTCGTTGAGGATACGACTGGTGTAGGGGCTATCAGGGTGTTGCACCAAGACACCAATAGTGAGCGAGCGTCGGTTGGTGTTTTCTTGCATTTGGAAGTTAGGTTTGTAGCCCGTGTCTTTAATGGCTTGCTCAATGTTTTGGCTTTTATCATCAGACACATAAGTGGTTCGATTAAGGAAGCGAGACACGGTGCTGGGAGAAACGCCAGCCAGTCTTGCTACATCGTATACTGTTGTTTTTTTTGTTTTAGTGCGCATCTCGAATCCCTAATCAAGTGACATTCGGGGAGCTTTAAGCTCCCCATCAGTTTCAACCTGCATACCACTGCTTTAGCTGAAAATCGTGTCATTAAGTTAATACAAGTAGGCGAAGATCATCCCCGGTCTAAAGTAGCGACCAGCCGTATATTTCAAGCCAGTACTCAGTAACCATTTGTGTAAGCCTGCCAGCTTTTCTAACGGAATTTCACCGCTCACCATTTTAACAAAATTATCAGTATCTTTCGTCAAGGTTGGATTAATCCGACCGTCAGACAGCACACAGTTTTGAAATTTAAGTACACTTAGCCAGTTTTTCGCATCATTTTGCGTCAATTTAAATGCTTCTATAAGATCTTTCTCATAGACAGACACAGAGCAATTGAACCCTTCTGGCGCTGCAAATGGAATTTTTGAATAGTCATAGAGTGCGGTATACACGGTATCCATCAATGTTTCTGCTTGCTGGTTTTTACCTGCCAGACTCAACGCCGTTGCGACACTAAACTGCACACCAATCCACACATCTTGAGCCTGAAATGCCTCATGCGGTGAACCGTCGGCTAACGTCATATTCGCAACACCCAACTTAGGACTATTAATTTCGAAGTTGTGCTTATAAACATAGTCCAATGCGCGTTGGATGTTCTCCTGCGGGAAAATACCGTCTAAGCCGATGAGCTTTAGGTAGCTGTCGGCCAACAAGGCATCACCAAAACTGTTGTCAGAATCTGGCACTAAATCTAAGTATTCTTGAGTAAAGGCTTGTGGCGCCGTCTCACTCAGCAAGCGTTTCTTAGAGACTCTTTGAGATACCTTACTGATGCTGATGGAAGTATCCGTTTCATTGAGATAGGTATTGAGCGTGTTCTTGTCAGCAATCGCATCGCCAGTCAATGAAAGACCTAAGGTTTCCAGAGCTTGATAGCCCGCACCGGTTAGATGCTTGGCCTGAACTGGCGTCACGAAGAAGTGGTAGTAACCCTCTTTGTCATCCCACAAGCTTTGCTCAACGGTTGCCAACGCCTTTTTAGAACGTGTTAAGTAACCGTTAGCCCGCTCGCTTTCACCCATCAATTGTGCAAGTTCACTCGCCGCTTGCAAGCCAGCAACCCAAAGACTCGCACAGTAAATTGAAATGCCATGAGAAGCTAGGTTATCAAAGGTATCGTCTGTACCTCGGGTTAGCGGTAAATCGTCACCTTCAGCGATCAAATTCGATAAGAAATCGATGCTTTCAGTTACTGCTTGCCAGCACTCTTTAACCACAGAGATATCTTGGGTGTTTTGGTAATGGCGGTACACCATCAGAATGTATTTCGGCGCTAAGTCCTTCCACTCTTTCACGTTGTGCCAGCTATAAGCATCGGGCTGGATGTCGAATGGGCTGCCTAAGTCGTGGATTACCGCACCTCGAATGGCACGCACACCTTGGTACTTGTCATCAATCAATTCGGCATTAGGCGTCGCTTCGTATTCCCAGTATCGGCGCTCGGTAAAGTCTTCCGCCAAAATGGCTTTCGAGAATTCTTTCATCACGCAGCCATCAAGCTCAGGCATCAAATAAAGCAGCGAGAATGAGCCATAGAAGTACACATCCAGAGAGTTAAAGAATGGGTAGTCGACACACTCTTTCACCAAGAACTTATCTTCCTTATCCCATACCGTTGATTCGGCTAAGAACGACAATGAATTCATCGCCATCGTCGCATAGCGCAGTGCAGAATCAGGCTGTGATATCTTGCTTTGAGCTTGCTCTAGGAAAGTTGTTTGTTGTTCGACGATCTGCTGCTCAATGGCTTCGAGCTTAGGCAACATGTCTTCTAACATAGGTAATGCAGGCTTTACTTGCGGGTAGAATTGCGTGTAAGCCTTATCTGAGTGCCAACCATTAAGCATGACTTTGCTGTGAGCCATCACCTGTGCAAAACGCAGGTCAACAGACTCGCCAGGTTCCAATTCAACCTGAACCACCACCAATGCGCTCAATGCTTCACGCCCCGTGTAAATTCCTGTTTGGAATTCCGCGTTGGTACGGCCTGTTTTCAGTGCGAACTCTGTTTGCTGAGCTGTCTTAGAGGTATAAAGCGTTGGTTTGACAGAAATCGAAACCTTACCAGATTCAGTCAAATGGTTATCCGCTTGAACACCAAACACCACTTCGCCTTCAATATCGCTTTGATAAGGCGATTGGCTAGACAATTGAACACCCGTAAAGCTGTGTCTTTCACCCTTTAAGTTAACCACTTCATGCTGCTGAGCAATCGGATTTTGAGACAAGGTACATGCCGAATCCTGAATACCATCACGGCCTTTTTGGTAGGTTGAACCAATCAAGTTTTGTAGAGGCTGAGCAAGCGTAATCACGCGTGTTTGCGATGAATTATTGGTTAATTCGAAGTGATTCCAGTGCATCGGTAAAGAGCAAAGGCGTTTGTTCTCTTTAACGATCGGAGAGACGACCTTACGCTTTATATTAATATCTTCGAAGCTACTGTATTTATATTCAGCTAATGGATACAAAGCTTGATATTCTATATCCTTGCCATTAACACTATCTATATCACGGCCATTGATATTATCCATATCATTATTATCACCCGCAGTAAGTGATAATAATCTCGTTGTATCATTTATTAATAAACCATTAAAGAAATCTAAGGCTACATATAATTGACAAATAGTTGAAGATGAATCTTCTTCAATCAACAATTGAGTCTTATTTGAAAATTCAACGTTCCATTTTGTAAAGTTAGTTTTATTTTCTTGGTAGAAGCGACCATCTTTTAATGCTGTTTGAATGAGACTAATCGCATTCGACATTTCTCTACTTTCAATCTTTTTTCCATCAAACAAAGCAGGATAGAAGTTCAGGTGAACGTTTAGCTCTTGTTCATTAAGAACTTGCAGCGTGTCGATGGTTGGCACATTCATCACTGACGCATAAAAATCATTAAAATTAATAACTTGCTCTGAACAATCGACAAAGATTCCCGGAATAAAGCTGAAGTTAGGCGTGTTGCCGTTTGGTGTGAGTGTAAATGTGTTACCAATTCCGCCGACTGCCATACCGGTATTTTCTGGTGTAGTCGAAATTGGCGTGTACCAAGGTTGAATAAATTCAACTGCATCACCTTTTTTACACAAGTGTTCTGAATTTCCTGAGTAGCTCGTATATGGAATTTTATTATTCATTTTAAAACCGCCATTGAATATTTTTTTCTTCTTGTTAATATCTTTTAAAAATGGAGACATCAACATGTTTAAAATTATAAATGAAAAATTTGGAAATCTTGACTCTGTCACATTAATAAACCACCAACATGGTATAGAACTTCAAATAATCAATGGATTTGGTGCTGTTATTAATAAATATATCGTAAATAACAGTCCATTCTCTTTTATTTGTGGTTATCAGAATTATGATGAACTGATCAACCAACATCCGTTCTTTTCCCGCAGTGCTAAATTATTCCCTTTTCCAAACCGTTTAAACTTAGGTCGTTACAGTTTCGATAACCAAAACCATCAACTCCCAGCTAATTTTCCTTGGTCTGATCACGCCGTACACGGCCTGCTCTACAACCAACCTTTTTCAATCACAAACAGCGTAGCCACTGAAGAATCCGCCAGTGTGACGTTGCAATATCAAACGTCGTCTTTACATCCTGCTTTCCCGTTTGCTTTCAACCTTGAAGTCACCTTCACTATCGATATCATGGGTAAACTCACTTCCTCAACGACCGTTTCTAATCTTGGTGATTCTGCATTCCCATTCGGTGATGCTTGGCACCCTTATTTCTCACTCGGCACTGAACTAGCACAATGCGGACTCGCTATGTCGCCTTGCTCTGAGGTCATACACGAAAACGACCTACCCAATGGTGAAAAACACGCTTTTGACCGTTTGTCTTTGGACGATTCACTCACCAATCAAAGCTTAAATCACTGCTTTGAATTTGATTCCAAGACAACCAACCAACTTGCGTTTACGCGCTCAGATTCGTCTGCCGCAATTCGCTACCAACAAGATGAAAGCTACCCATTCGTTCAGCTTTACACGCCAACTAGCGAGCAAAGTATTGCAATAGAACCAATGACATGCCCAGCGGATGCATTCAATAACCAGATTGGCTTATTAACGCTTAGCCCGAACCAATCTCAAATCTTTACCTGGCAATGCCAAGCCACCTATCAACCCAACTAAGGCAACCAAAGTAACCGCTGAGTGCGAAATCAGCCCCCGGAGAACGCATTGCTAACGAAACAACTGCAACGAAAGAACCAAACTAAAGAAGCAATAAAGGGCGCATAAAGCGCCCTTCTCTTTGTTAACCTAAAATCACCTCGATGGTGTGCTCACCAGAGGTAAACACTGGCGCTTTATTACCTGAAATTAGGTCACCGTTGACCTTCATCTCAACCACGCCCTTACACACGTTATTCGGGTTAGTGACATGAATATGATAAGTCGCACCACGGAACTGACGACGGACTTTAAATTCAGGCCAATCCGCCGGAATACATGGGTCCACCAGCAAGCCATCCACTTCAGGGCGAACACCCAGAATCCACTGCGTACCCGCAACGTATGTCCAAGATGAAGTACCTGAAAGCCATGCATTTCGGCCTAAACCAAACTGCTTATGTTCATCACCCAAAATGTTTTGTGGGTAGCAGTAAGGCTCAGATTCAAAGGTATCGATGTCGTCGTTCTTAGAAGCAGGATTAATCTGACGGTAGTACTCATGAGCACGTTCGCCGTTACCCATTTTCGCTTCTGCGATCATCACCCAAGGGTTGGAATGCAGGAATATACCGCCGTTCTCTTTTGCACCTGGTGGGTAAGTTGAAACACCACCTAGCTGCGGATCAAAGCCGTTGTAACCAGGAGTTGAAAGCTTGATGCCATTGGTGGTGTTTAGTTTGTTGTAAACCGAATCTAGCGCTTGCGTTGCACGTTCTTGAGTCGCGAAACCAGAGATTACAGGCCAGCTTTGGCCGTTGGTGTAGATCTGCCCTTGCTCGCTTTTATGAGAGCCAATTGGCAAACCTTGCTCATCAAAGTAACGAACAAACCATTCGCCATCCCAGCCGCACTCATTGACTGTGCTCTGCATCTGTTGGTACTGATCGTTAAACTTAGCTGTCAGTTGCACTTCGCCACGCAGCTCACACAAGTCCAACATATCGAGCAGTGCTTTGCCGTACATGTTAGCCACCATCATCGATTCTGCACCCGTTGGCAGGTTCACCGTGTCATTCCAGTCAGCGAAACCTAACAGCGGTAGGCCGTGCTCACCAGTATTGGTATAAGTAAATTCAATCGCGCGGCACAGGTGGTTCCAAACCGTTCCCGTTTCAACTGGGTTACCCGCTTTGTCTTTTTGATAGAACGGGATCTCTTTATTCAAGAAGTCTGCATTGCCCGTTTCTTTCACATATTGAGTCACCGCGTAGATGATCCACAGGTGATCATCACCGTAGTAATCAGGGCGATCTTCCTCTTCACGAGAGTCACCCGCGTTCGCTTCCATGGTTGATGGGAAGAACTGGTGCATCGCAAAACCGTTGGTGTTTTGCACAGATAACAGACGCTCAATGAACTCACGCGCTTCTTCTGGCATGTGAGTAATTACGCCTAACGTATCTTGCGAAGAGTCACGGAAACCAATGCCACGAGCCCCATAGCCAAGCTGGTACAGAGACAGGTAACGAGACCAGTTTTTGGTTGTGTGACACTGACGTGGGTTATGTACGTTCAGCATCGAGTTCATTGCCGGATCTGGCGTTTCAACCTGAACCGCTTGTAGGTAACCATCCCAATGTTCAGCCAGTTCAGCGAAAGCAGAATCGACCACTTGATGGTCACGATATTTAGCCAATAGAGGCAATGCGGCTTCTAGGCTCTGTTCTTGCGCGATTTGTACAATCGTACGTTCGGTCTGGTCTGGAGATAACCAACCCAGACGCAGGTTCAGTGCGCCAATGTTGTCGCCACGCAAACACTCGGTGTTGCCTAATTCATCATTGTTTAGTGCTTCTGGCGCTGCCCATGTACCGTAGCCCAAATTACCTAGGAACGATTGGCGATCACCATCAAAAGACGTCGCAGGGCGATCCGCTGTCATCAGGTTCACCGCGTAGTCACGCTTCATGAAAGCATACTGCTCAAGCACGGTGTGACCCGACTCTTGCTGGTGCGCTTTCAGCGTCATGGTTTGTGGAACCCAGTCCGCATTGAGTAGCTGTTTAAGCGCATCGAAGTGCGTGAATTCGTAAACAGGCACCACATCAACGTGCAGTGCTTTGTCTGAAATGTTGGTGACTTTGATGTCTTGTAGCAGTACTTGATCAGCTTTTGGTACAAAGAAAGTCGCTTCACAACGCACACCAAAGGCTTCTGCAATGATGGTGGTGTATGACAAACCCGTGTGATTTTCAAACTTATCGAGCGGCTTCAGAGTGGGTGTGTAGAACGGTGAGAACACCTCTACGTTGCCTGCTTCATCACGCACCTTGAGGTACATGGTCGAGCCTTTGAAATCTGAGTTTGGCAATTGAGCAATGTACTTAGTGATGCGGTTGAGTGCAGGATCGCCCTTACACAACAGCACACCACCGTTGCTATCGACAATGCCACCGAAATCTAATGTGCCGACATAGTTACACCATTTGATCGGCGTACACGGCGTGGTTGCTACGTATTCTTTGTTTTTATCGTCAAAATATCCGAATTTCATCATCACTATCCCTAGCCCCTCCCAAATAAGGAGGAGCCAAAACAATTTTTCGTAAGTTGGTTGGTGTCAGCTCAATCGCTGACTTAGCCGTTTGAGTCAGGCTTCTCTCACTCGCCCTTGCGAATCAACTGACTCTTGCAAATTAACTAGCTCGCTAGCGAGTTCTCACTCAGAGCATCGAACAAGTGGAAAGCATCCAGATCCAAGTAAAGCGTCAGATCTTTTACATCCACTTCAGCCGCTTGGGTTTCAACCATCAGCGGTTGACCGCCAATTTCTGTTTTCAGAAGAATGCTCGCGCCCAGTAATTCCTTGTCTTTGATTTTCACAGGGAATGGCAGCACGCGGTCGTGGTCAACTTGCTCGGCACGTAGGTGAATGTCCGTTGGACGAACACCAAAATGCAGCGCTAGATTCTTAGACGCCAGAGACTTAAAACGCTCAGGCAGTGGGATATGAACATCACCGATTTCAACGAGGTACTTGCCTTCTTTTTCAATCAGTTTTGCCTCCAACATGTTCATTGATGGGTTACCAATGAATTGCGCGACAAACTTGTTTGCAGGGCGCTGGAACACCTCAGTTGGTGTACCAACTTGAGCAACATAACCGTCTTTCAAGATCACGATGCGATCCGCCAGTGTCATTGCTTCGATCTGATCGTGGGTTACGTAGATCGTTGTGGTTTTTAGTTCACGGTGTAGGTGTTTGATCTCTTCACGCATCACGCCACGAAGTTTTGCATCGAGGTTAGATAACGGCTCATCAAACAAGAAAACCTTCGGCGTACGAACCATCGCACGACCCATTGCCACACGCTGACGCTGACCACCAGAAAGCTCTTTTGGCTTGCGGTTGAGTAGTGGGTCAAGCTCCAGCATTTTCGCCGCTTTTAGCACTTCTACGTCGATTTCAGCTTTTGGCATGCCCTTCAGTTTAAGAGCAAAGGCGATGTTCTCGTACACCGTCATGTGCGGATACAGTGCGTAGCTTTGGAATACCATCGCTAAGTCACGGTCTTTCGCGTCGACTTTATTCATCAACTTGCCGCCAACCACGATATCGCCAGAGCTGATGCTTTCAAGGCCAGCAAGCATGCGTAGCGTTGTCGATTTACCACAGCCAGATGGGCCAAGGAAAACCACGAACTCACCGTCTTCAACCGTAAAATCAAACTCTTTGACGACTTCAACATCACCGAATGATTTTTTGATGTTCTTAAATTCTACTTTAGCCATTATCTGTTCTCCTCAGCGCGCTCTAGCAGCATATTTCGGTACGCAATTGCGCTCTGTTTCAATGTTCTTTCTTGGGTGGTGTAGTCAACATGGACAATGCCGAAACGCTGGCAGTAGCCGAATGCCCACTCAAAGTTATCCATCAGGCTCCAAGCGAAGTAACCGTCGACTTTCACACCCGCTTCAACGGCGTTGTGAACCGCTTCGATGTGACCTTGGAAATAACGAACTCGTTGGTCGTCCATCACTTGTCCATTAACGCGCTCGTCGTTGCCTGCAGCACCGTTCTCGGTGATGTAGATAGGTGGCATATTTTCGTAACGAGCATCCAGTCTTACCAATAAATCGGTTAAACCTTGTGGGTTAATTTCCCAGCCAATGTAAGTGTGTTCAGCTTCAGTTTGTTTCACCGATTCGATGTCGCCATTCTCGTTGAAGCGAGCGACATTGCGTGTGTAGTAGTTGATACCGATGTAATCAACAGGAGCACTGATGATGTCTAAGTCACCTTCAAGGATCATAGGCATGTTCATCGCTTGGCGTTCAACCACCAGCTGTGGGTACTCGCCTTTTAATACTGGGTCGATGAACCAGTGGTAGTTCTCTGCTTCGCAGTAGTCGGCTGCCGCTTGGTCTTGTGGCGTCAGCGGGTAAGCTGGCGTCGCGTTGAATACCACACCATGCTTAGCATGAGGTGCATTCTTGCGAAGGATCGGCATTGCCAAACCGTGTGCCAGCATTAGGTGGTGAGACGCTAGGTAGCCCTCTTTTTCGCCCTTGATACCTGGCGCATGTTCGCCCCAGCGGTAACCTAGGAATGCAGACACAAACGGTTCATTCAGCGTTGTGTACACATCGATGTTGTCACCAAAGTATTTACTCACCACTTCTGCGTATTCTACGAATTTGTAAGACGTTTCTCGGTTTAGCCACCCGCCCTTGTCTTCAAGGTATTGCGGAAGATCCCAGTGATACAGCGTCACATATACCTTCATGCCACGAGCATGACACTCATCGATGATCTGACCGTAAAACTCTAGGCCTTGCTGGTTCACCACGCCGTCTTGTGGCAGGATGCGCGGCCATGCAATAGAGAGACGGTAAGCATCAACGCCTAAACCTTGAATCATCTCGATATCTTGTTTCCATAAGTGGTAGTGGTCACACGCCACATCACCATTGTCGCCGTTATCGACCTTGCCCGGCGTCTTACAGAAAGTGTCCCAGATAGACGGTGTACGACCGCCCTCTTCAACGCCGCCTTCAATTTGGTATGAAGATGTCGCGACACCGAATACAAATTCCTTACTGCGTAACTTTGAATCACTTGGAAGTTGATATTTATTCATTGTTATAACCCTTAAACCTAACCTTTGACTGCGCCGGACGTTAAACCACTGATCATCTGTTTCGATGCGAACAAGTAAGTAATCACGAGCGGTAAAATAGAAATTGTGGTGCCTAGCATTACCGCGCCCCATGGCGTATTCGGAATGCCTTGAACGCTTCGTAGCGCCTGTGTAATCACGTAATTATCTGGGTTGTTAAGCACCACGAGAGGCTGCATAAACATGTTCCAGAAGAAAACGAACTGAACGATAGCCAGTGTTGCTAGTGCTGGTTTCATCAGTGGCAGTACCACGCTCCAGTACGTTCTGAACTCACCAGCACCATCCAATTTCGCTGCTTCAAGTAGCTCTTTTGGAATCGATGCAATCACGTGCTGACGCATCAAAAAGATACCAAATGGTGTCGTGGTGAACGGTAGCCATACCGCCATGTGGTTATCCAACAAGCCTAAGAATTTCACGATCATGAAGTAAGGGATCAAGCTAAGCACAGGCGGAATCGCCATTGAGCCAACCAGCATGCCGAACAACACGTTCTTACCGCGGAACTTAAACACAGCAAACGCGTAGCCACCCATGCTACAAAACAGCAGCGAGATGGTGGTGCCTAAGAAAGCCACGTAAATCGAGTTAAACATCGCTTTCCAAAACGGCATGATTTCAAGCAATTTGGCGTAGTTAATCGCCAGGCTATCGCCAATCGCAAAGCTAATGCCCGTACCGAAAATCTCAGAACGGTCACGAGTTGATAGCAGTGCCGACCACACAAATGGAAAGACTGTAATCAGCGCTGAAACAACCAGTAAGATGCCTAACATGACCATCAAGATCTTAGTCAGAATGTACATGCTGCGTTCGCTTGGCATCAGTCCACTTAGTGGTGAGGTATTTGTCTTAATTGATGTCGACATCTTAATGTTCCCCTAAGCCTTTCTTACCGAAGAGTAAAAATTGAACCAATGTACAAGTCGCGATGAGTGCAAACAGTAACCACGAGATAGCAGATGCTGTGCCCATTTCTAGCCATTCCCAACCCACTTTGTAGAGGTACATCGAGATAGTTAAACCAGATTGGCCAGTACCACCTGTACCACGTGTTAGTACGAACGGTTCTTCAAACATTTGCAGGTTACCGATGATGGTCATCGTGATAGCAAAGAAGATGAATGGACGAATCATTGGTAGTGAAATGTTCCAGAAGCGGCGGAAGGCATTGGCACCATCCATACGTGCAGCTTCTAAGATGTCTTTAGGAATCGTCATTAAACCTGTGGTGTAAAGGACGATGTTAAAACCGGTGTATTTCCAGAAAACCATGATTGCGATAGACGGCTTCACCATAGTGGCATCGTCTAACCAACGGATTGGTTGGAAATCGTTAACCCAAGCGAATGCCCAACCAAACAGCGTGCTATCGGCCAGCGCCATTAGCGTTTGGTTAATAATTCCTGAGTTAGGAGAGTACATATTGAAGAAAATCAGTGACGCTGCGACCGTTGATGTAATGAACGGTAGAAAGTACGCCGATGTTAGCCAGTGACGCATACGGTCACCCATTGAAACCAACATGTAAGCCACTGGAATAGCGACTAAGTGCTGAGCCACGCCCGAAGTGATCGCTAGCCAAAGCGTGTTCTTCAATGAACGCCATAGCCATGGGTCCGTTAAAGCAATGTGATAGTTCTCAAAACCAACGAACTCCATCGCATCCATGCCTCTTACCGGGTTCCACTCGTGGAACGACAGGTAAACAGAGAACAACAGCGGGAAGATCCCAAATACAGAAAAAATGATCAGAAACGGCAGAAGAAATCCATACGGTGTAAGCGCTTTCAAATTTAGACGAGAAAAAAGGCTTTTGTCCGCAGGTTCTATCGTTGTGCTCGCTGTATGATTCATAGTAACGACCTCTTAAAAAGGAAGCGCGTTATCCACGCTTCCTCACTTACTTAAAGTAAAAACAAATTAAAGATTACGCGTGCGACGCTTGATTAGACGCTCAGCCTCTTTAAGCGCTGTCTTGATGTCTTTGCCTTCATCAAGTACTTCCATCAAAGCGTTCTCTAAGATAATAGAACGTGCAACGTGGTCGCCTTGTGCTGGAGATACTGGTTTGATGTTCTGTGCCACTTCAGCAAACAGTAGACGAGCTTTTTGCCCACCTAGGAATTCCATCTCTTCTTGGAAAAGCTCATCGTCATACGTGGTGATGTTCGCAGGGAAAGCAGCAATCGTTTCGAAGTGTTTTAGCTGTACTTCACGATCCGTCGTCATGTATTCAATAAGCGCCCAAGCTTCATCTGGGTTTTCTGATTGAGTTGGGATAGATAGGAATGAACCGCCCCAACTGCCGTAGATGCCATCAGGTAGGTTTTCTACTGCCCACTTACCTTTAGTTTCAGGAGCAATCCAGTTGTTTAGGTGACCAAGAAGCCAAGCGCCAGAAAGTTGAGTTGCAAATGTGCCGTTGCGGAAGCCTTCGTACCATTCGTTAGACCAAGCCAGAATGCGGCCGTCTAAGCCTTTGTCGCGAATCTCTTTTGCTACTTCAAAAGCGTGAACAAAACGCTCTGATGTAACCACTGGGTTGCCATCTTTATCGAAATACAGACCTTCACCTTCAGGAACGGTCGTGAAGATAATCGCTTGTGCCACGTCGGCTGCCGAAGCGATAAGTTGTACGTTTTGCTCTTTCAGTTTTTCACCAGCAGCGATGTATGAATCCCAATCTTTGATTGCTTCTTCTACATCAATACCTGCGTTTTCGAATACGTCGGTACGGTAGTACATAACACCTGGACCTAGGTCGACAGGGATACCATACATATCGCCGTCAGCGCCTTTGCCTTGTGCCCATGCGTAAGGTGCGAATCGTTCTTCGTATTTATCTGCACCGTAGTTTTCAGACAGGTTAACTAGGCCGCCAGAGCCAACAAATGGACCAATTTTCTCAACGTCGACAACAATCACATCACCGGCACCAGAGCCCGTTGCAAGGTTCGTTGTGAGTTTCGTGTGGTGGTCACCGTGGTTGTTCATAAGGTAATCAACTTTAATCCCCGTTTCCTTTTCGAAATCAGGCAGTAATACCTTCAGGCTGCTATCGAAATCAGGGAAACCGTCGAAACGAATTTCTTTGTCTGCTGCATTTGCAGCTGTTGTACCTAATCCTAAAGCAACCGCGCATGAAAGCGCTAAGGTCTTAAATTTCATGTTCTATCCTTAATATTTTTATAGGGTAACTGGTAAATCCGATACCGAGTTTCTAGTGACCAACGTCGGCAGCAATTTAAAGTTCACGTCATGTTTTATTTTTTTTAGCTTCTGTAGAGTGAGCTGTACTGCTTCAACGCTCATCTCTTCAATAGGGAAATTAATGGTGGTCAAACTAGGGGTCAGATAGCGCGCGAAGATGGTGTTATCGAAGCCCACCAGTGATACATCTTTAGGAACAGACAGTCCCTCTTGATGCAACACCTCGAAGGCGCCAAATGCCATGTGGTCATTCGAAGCAAATACTGCTGTGAAATGACACTTACGATTAATCAGCTTCTTCATAGCACTGATGCCCGTCTCTTCAGTAAAGCCCGCTTCCGAGACTAATGCTTCATCGTATGGCACACCCGCTTCTTCCAAGGCCTTTCGATACCCCTGCAAACGCCCCCTAGCATCTGCTTTATCTAAAGGCCCGGTAATACACGCGATATCTGTATGTCCCTTTTGCAAAAGATGTTGAGTAGCGAGTAGCCCCCCGACTTCGTTATCAATATCAATGCAACTCATCGCCATTTCTGGGATGAAGCGGTTAATTAAAACCACAGGGGTCCCCTGTTCTTCCAATTCAATTAAATAATCATCACTGAGCAGTTGAGTATGAAGAATCAAAGCATCAACACGACGCCCCAACAGAAACTCCACAGACTCACGTTGCCCTTGCTCAGTATTCGAACCCGCTGTAACCACAGCGTGGTAACCAAAGCGGCGTAGGTTCTCTTCTATGCAATGCAAAATGCCTGAATAGAAAGAACCGCCAAGTTCTGGAACAACAACACCCACACTACCAGTACGACTTGAAGCCAAGGCTTGAGCGATAGAGTTCGGGCGATAACCCAATTCTTTGATCGCTTTTTCAACCTTTAACTTCTTGTCATGACTGACTCTGCTAGTGCCATTAATAACCCTAGACACTGTCGCCTGAGACACACCTGCATGTTCTGATACGTGTTTAATTGTTGCCACTCGAACCTCGATACTTCATTAGCTTGTAACCGCTTACAAAACGATTATTAAGAAATTACGTTTTAGTTGAAGTGAGTGTCATCACACTAAAGTTGGAGGTAAAAAGGCCAGTTGTGGAAATCATGAAAGCGCTTACAGATTAACTTCACACCATGAAACTGTTTCATGGGATTATTGTTCATATTATCAATATGGTGCTTGGTTACTTGTTCGTCAGATCAAACAAGTCCGCCTAAATCCATTTTTTGAAGGCGTCATTTGATGATGAATCCGCAGCTGACGGCAATATACACGGGGAAAGTGACCTTGTTATTTCAATGGCCTTTCGAAATTGTATGAGAACATTTCACGGTGATTTTTAGCTCAAAGCCTTTTCATCAAAAAACCAGATACGAAAACGCCCAGCGGAAGGCTGGGCGTGAAATCATGGAAGAAATTAACTGGCTCTAATCTTGGTGATTAGATGATTCCGCTAACTTAAACTCTTGAGTTAATGAGAATTGCTGTTGCGACATGGTTTCAAGCTGTTGACCGTGGGAAAAAAGCACTTGGGAACGTTGCGAGTTATCTTCAGCCAAGGTGTGTATCTGACTGATATTTTGAGTGACTTGAGAGGCAACGACTTGATGCTCTGTCGTCGCGGTCGCGATTTGATGACTCCTTTGCTCAACCTCATTAAGCAGATCAGACACCGTCGATATCGAGTGATTCACTTCGCCGGTTTGTTCTACGCATTGAACCATACCCACCACGCACTGATTGATCTGTTCAACCGCCAGTTTAGAGCTAGTTTGCAACTGCTCGATCTTGTTGTGTATCTCTTGTGTAGAAGCATTAGTTTTGGCCGCTAACACGCGAACCTCATCCGCAACCACAGAGAAACCACGCCCTTGCTCTCCAGCTCGCGCCGCTTCTATTGCCGCATTCAACGCCAGTAAATTGGTTTGCTCAGAGATCCCAGATATCACATCCAGAATGGACCCAATACTGGCGCTTTCGCTTTCAAGCTGACCAATGGTCGCCGTTGATTCCGCCAGCTTATTTTCTAAGCTGCCCATCAATTCAACGCTTTTATCCATGGTCTTTTGCCCATCACTGGAACTGGATACCGCGTCGGTCACTAGCGTTAGAGTTTGATTGGCCGCCTGAGTGATTTCCGTCACTGAGCACTCAATTTGTTCCATCGCTGTCGCTACCATCACCGTTTGATTGGTTTGTTCTTGCATCGCTTCACTCAGAGAACGGCTGGTGCTTTGGTTTTCAAGGGAAGCTTCCTTTAAACGTGTTGAGGAGTGGCGCATGTTGTCAATCATTTGGGTCAGGTGACTGATCACCAAATTGACTTTATCGCTCACCAAACCAAATTCATTATTGGCTTGATACTGAACCATCACGCTCAAGTCTTTTTTGGCGACTTGGTCTAGTGCACTTTGCAGTAATTTACTTGGCTTGCGAATCCCTTTAGCAATGTTCAGCCCGATTAGCAGCGCAATAAAAACCGACCCAATAGCAATGATGGCCTGCATCAAGAGTGCTTGATGAGAGAAGTCCATCGACTCGTTATATAAACGTTTAGCCGTGTCTTCCGCGTACATAGAAAGCTCATCAAAATGGCTTAACTGCACATCAATGAGCTGTTCGATCTCCACTCTTTGCTGAGCAATGCTCTCATGTAGCTTCACGGTTTCCATATGCGTTGACACAGATCCTTGCGCTGAAAATACATGTGAAGCGAGCAGTGATAAAGACTGTTTACTGCGGCGTAACAAAGATGAGTCCAGATTATCCAAATCTGATACAGCTTGTTCGAATCGCTCTTTACGACTTTGTAGACGACGCTCAACACCACGAACCTCCGATGACGTTTGCAGAGAGAAAGCTTCATTCGCTTCTGCGGCAATCAAACTCAACTGAACCAACAAGGCTTCTACCGCTTTTTGCGTGTTACCCGAACTCGTACTCGCCAATTGATTAACCAAGGTGTTATTGAGTTGTCCTACCACAGATTGAAATTGTTCCTGATCCATCGAACCGAGATCTTTACTATCCAAATAAGAGACGTATAAGTTCAAGGACTGCTCTATCTTATTGATGGTGGCAACGCCCGTTTCTTCAATATTTTGGAGTATGGGTTCAAGTGGTGAGCCCGATTCAGCCTTGCCATCAAACCAATTTAACTGCTGCTGATATTGCTCGATATTACTCAAAACGGTTTGTTTCAGCGGTTCGAGCTCATCAATGTAGTTGGCGGATAAATAGGGAGTAGTGCTGCGATTAATGTCCAAAAAACGAATGGTGAGCGTGGAGGATTGGAGCATTAAAGGAGTGGCTTGTTGAGTTATGGTTTCGATATGTGTGGTTATGTTCTTGTTACTGCTAATACTCAACCATGCGCTACCAAGCATGATTACGATCAGCGTGAAGAAACCTAAATAAACTCGAGACACGATGGAAGAAAGTCTCATCGTTATTCCTTGATCTAGTGGCGAAAAAAAGGGCACAAAAATGTGCCCAAGAATGGAGTTAATTGAAACGTGCCCTAATCAATCTGCCTTTAGGGCTAAAATGGACAGTATTACTTACTCTTTAAAAGCATAGGTATTTCAACGTATGCTCTTAAAAAGCATGGATATTCGAAAGTATGGCTCTTTGAAAATATGCCTAATTCAAAGAGCTATTGTTTCTAGCTTGTGATTACCACCAAGCTTCAAACATTGCGCCGAACGACAATGTATCAACATTGGTTGTCTTCACTGTGTTTCCTTTCGTTTCTACATCACCCACGGTTGTGTAGAAGCGAAGCATTGGACGACTCCAAGGTAAGCCACCTAGAGAAACGTTTTGAGACAGCGTTACTTTCCACGCATTCTCTTCACCGTCGTCATCGTAATCAACCATGCCGTAGCCAGCTTCTAACCATGTAGAGTGAACATCATCCCATTGGTACTGTGGACGAACGATACCCGCGTATTCAGTATTCTCACGATCTAAGTCTGAGCCAGAGTTGTCTTTGTAAGACACTAAGTAATCAATGATGAACTGTTCAGATGCAGCGTAGCTACCCTCAACACTTGCATACAAAGTCTGGTAATCACCTTTAAGGTCATATACCGATGAATCGGCACCGTCACCGTACTTAACAACCAACTTGTTAGACTCACCCAAGCCTAATGTTGCACCTACTAGGTAGGCCGTTTCATCACTGACTTTTTGTCCTTGAGTCACGACAGGCTGCATTGAATCTGTCACTGGATCGTATACGTACTCAGTCGTCGTAGACGTATCCGCTTCGCTCGATGCAAAACCGTAGTTCGCGTAAAAATCCAGATTACCAATACCTGCGTCAATACTGTGTAGCTTCGCGGTTACAGCGTATCGACCATTATCATTGACGAGGCCGCCTTTCACTTGGCCTACAAAGCCCATATCTAGCTTCGCGCCACCGAAATCTAGGTTGTTAAAGCCAGCGCCTTGACCATCGTGTGTCATCCAGAAGTAATCGTTCAAACCTTGTTGCGGACGTTGATGGAAGTCGCGACCAGCCCACATATAAAGTTCTGGTTGGCTTTCAAATACGTTAGTTACACCTGCGTACATTTTTTTCATACTCAGGCCGCCGTCGTCAGCCCAAGCGTCTGCTTCCCAGTGGTCAGCCATGAATACGATGTCCCAAATCGCACCATTGTCAGCTTGGAAAAGCTTAGCTAGCTGAACCTCACCACCATTAGCTTCGTTACCCAAACGACCGACAGAACGACCTGTTGTACCGATGTCTACGTAACGCTCATCACCGCTCTTGTAGTGAGCGCCGTAACGAGCATAACCAGAGAAGACGATGCCATCTGGCACCTTAGTTTCTGCTGTTAAAACTGCGGGCTGTTGATCGTTAACATAATCAATTTCAACAACCTTAGATTCTAACTCTTGGATTCGTTTTTCTAATGCTTCGATATTAGTATCAGCAGCAAAAGAAGAGAGTGAAGCAAGCGATGCCGCCACTGCGACCGTTATTGGCAAAAGCTTAAATTTTTGCATTGTATTTCCCTATTATTTTTTTGAGTTTTCATCGAACAGGGAAATATTAAGCAATGAAAGAGTTGAAAAGTTGGTCGCTGTTCACACTGATAAATCAGCTTAAATGCCATGAAACTTTTAGAAAATCCATGACGAAAACTACTGATTTCAGATCAACAGGTTATAGTAAAAAATGCGTAAAATATCAGCTTGAAATCGCTTTCATTTCATCAGTAATGGTGGCGGCTATCACGGAAAAGAGTGTCGAAAAGCAAAGAGAACGAGGTGTGAATTTGATTGGTTTTCATATATATGAAAAACCTCAAAATCTAAGGCAGATTTTGAGGCTTTTTGGTCTGAGTTAAATACCCAGTTATCTAAAATCAAGTATTCGCTACAATGAATCTAGAGACTCAATTCCCATATTGAACAGGGTAAATGCGTAGATATCAGCAGTGAGGTCGATAGCTTTACTCAGCGGCATACCTGCCCCATGCCCTGCATTGACGTCAATACGGATCATCACTGGCACGCCACCTTCATGCTTATCTTGCAGCTCTGCAATGAATTTATAAGAGTGAGCAGGTACCACGCGATCATCGTGATCGGCTGTAGTAACCAATGTCGCAGGGTAATCCGCGCCGCGCACCACATTATGAACCGGAGAATAACCAAGCAGGTATTCAAACATCTCTTTATTCTGCGCTGACGTGCCGTAGTCGTACGCCCAGCCTTCACCAGACGTGAATGTGTGGTAACGCAACATGTCCAACACCCCAACCGCAGGTAAAGCCACTTGGAACAGCTCAGGCCTTTGTGTCATGCAAGCGCCAACCAACAAGCCTCCGTTAGAACCGCCGCGGATCGCTAACTTATCGCTGCTGGTGTAGTTCTCTTCAATTAAGAACTCCGCAGCAGCAATGAAGTCATCAAATACATTCTGTTTTTGTTGTTGTGTACCGGCTTTGTGCCACGCCTTACCGTATTCGCCACCACCACGTAAGTTTGGCACCGCATATACGCCACCCAGTTCTAGCCAACTGCCCACAGTGCCCGAGAAAGAAGGCGTTAGGCTAACGTTAAAGCCACCATAGGCGTACAACATGGTTGGAGTATTACCATCTAACACTAATCCCTTCTTATAACAGATAAGCATCGGAACCTTGGTGCCATCCTTCGAGGTATAGAAGACTTGTTTAGACTCAAATTGATCCGACTCAAACGGAGACTCAGAGCGTTGGTAGATTTCAGAGCTTCCAGATTCAACATCAAAAGAGAAAATCGTTGGCGGCGTTACATAGTTGGTAAAGGTGTAATGAAGCTGGGTTTGCTCGTTTTTTCCACCTAAGCCGCTGGCCGTTCCGAGACCAGGTAAATGAATTTCACGAACTAGGCTACCTTGGTAATCCAGCTGCTCAATCTTAGACACCACATCGACCATGTAATGAGCAAACAAGTAACCACCGCCAGTGCTGATATCTAACGGCTGTGGCTTTTCAGGAATGATATCGAGCCATTTCCTATCGCGAGTATCAAAGCTCACCACCTTGCCATTAGGCGCATCGAGATTGGTGTATAAAATAAAGACTTCATCTTGGTTATCGATGAGGTACGTATCGCTATCCACATGATCAATCAGCGTGTTCAGCGATTGTTCAGGTGAATTTAAATCGATATAGAACAGTCTGTTACCCGATGTCGACTCTCGACCTAGAATGATCAAGTAACGGTCGTCTTCGGTGGTGTAACCCGACACATAGCGGTGCTGCTCGGCATTATTCTCACCAAAAACCACTTTGTCGCTAGCTTGTTCTGTACCCAACTCATGGAAGTAAAGTTTGTGCTGTTCGGTACGTGCAGAAAGCTGGCTACCGTCTGGCTTATCGTAACTAGAGTAATAAAAGCCACGATTACCCAACCAAGAAATGCCGGTAAATTTAGCGTCGGTGATTTCGGCTTCAAGCTGCTGTTTAGTCTCGGTATCGATAACAAAGATCTTACGCCAGTCACTACCACCCTCTGAAATACTGTACGCCACTAGGCTGTAATCTTTCGAAAACGACACCGAACCCAGTGATGTGGTGCCATCTTCCGAGAAAGTGTTCGGATCTAGGAAAATTTCTTCTTGTTGCCCTTCTTTGTGACGATAGAGAATGCTGTGATTCTGCAGGCCATCGTTCTTATAGAAATAGGTGTACTCACCTCGTACAAACGGCTGCGAGCTCTTTTTGTAGTCTTGCGCTTTTGCTAATCGCTCTCGCAGTTCTGCGCGATACGGGATTTGAGCAAGGTAATCGAACGTGACCTCATTTTGGCTCGCCACCCACTGCGCGGTTTCGTCGCTTCTGTCGTCTTCTAACCAGCGATAAGGGTCTTCAATTATGTGATCAAAATAGTCATCGCTGACGATCTGTTTGTTGGTGACTGGATATTGATACTCTTTTAAATAGCTCATCGTGATCCTTATTAAAAATAATGTGAAATCGTCAGGTAACGCGTTCTGATGTGTTCAATCAATAACTTAATCTTATTCGGTGGCTGGCGCGTAAAGGGGTACACCGCATAAATACCGAGCTTCTTGCCGACTAAATCAGGGAATATATCCACCAGCTGGCCGTTACGAATGTCGTGATAAACCAAACAGCGCGGTACATACGCGACCCCATGACCGCCCAACGCGGCTTTTCTTAATGCCGTCGCATTATCGGTAGAAAAAGAGCCCGAGACGCGCACTATGTATTTATCGTTATCAGTAAAGCCATCTTTACTATGCAGAAATTGCCACTCACTGGCACCCGTTGTTTGATAAGCGTATTGCAGACAATTGTGCTCAACCAAATCCTTGGGCTGCATCGGCTTACCATTCTTGGCGATATAAGACGGAGAAGCACATACCACCCATTGAGAGTCCAAGATATGACGGGCAATTAAGCTGGAGTCTTCCAAGTAGCCGGTTCTAATCACTAAGTCGAGGCCATCATCAACCAGATCCACAAAGCGATTGTTAAGAGACATATCGACCGTTAAACCTGGGTGCATATTACAAAACTCGGCAACAGCGTCTGCCAGAATCAAATCTCCGGAGATAGTAGGCACTGACATTTTGATATGACCACTAACATTTTCACCAAAGCCTGAAACTGCGTCCATAGCCTCTTGAGCCGCCTGCTTCACATTTTTGGCTCCGTGTAACATTGCCTTACCCGCCTCGGTAAGCGTCAATTTACGCGTGGTTCGATATAATAGCTGCACGCCAATCTCTTCTTCCAAACGCGCAATTCTCTTACTAACTACCGAATTTGTAAGGTTATTTTGCTCTGCCACCTTACTAAAACTGCCCAGCTCTACTACCTGTGAAAACAGGATCAAATCGTCTGCTCGCATTTGATTATGCCAATTTTGGAATTAATTATTTTCATTATTTCCCTATATCAATAAAAAATAAAGGGGTAAATTCACGCCAAATTAACAAAACAATTACAAAAACAGCTTTTGCAATCACATCGGTTACAAATAAAGCGACTCTAATTACAACAATTGAATCCTCGAGATTCAGATTACACCTACAAAACTAATGACGTGTTATTCACTTCAAACATGAACGTTTGAAAACAAGTACGAGGAAGTACCCATGAGTGAAACTCTACTAGCATTATTGGCCTTTTCGCCAATAGTTGTTGCAGCGATTCTGCTGGTTGGCCTTAACTGGCCTGCAAAAAAAGCGATGCCCGTGGCATTTGCGTTAACCGTTGCTATCGCCCTATTCGCATGGGATATGTCTAGCACTCGCGTGCTGGCTTCAGTATTCCAAGGCTTCGGCATTACCGTGTCGGTTCTCTGGATTGTGTTTGGCGCCATCTTCTTATTAAACACTTTGAAACACACCGGAGCTATCACCACCATCCGCAACGGCTTTACTGACATATCAGCAGACCGTCGTGTGCAAGCGATCATCATCGCTTGGTGTTTTGGTTCATTCATTGAAGGTGCGTCTGGCTTCGGCACACCCGCTGCAATCGCCGCTCCGTTATTGGTTGCAATTGGCTTCCCAGCGTTAGCTGCGGTACTGATGGGCATGATGATTCAATCTACGCCGGTATCGTTCGGCGCGGTGGGTACACCTATCATTGTTGGCGTAAACAAAGGTTTGGATACGCACAACATCGGTGAAAGCCTGATTGCCAATGGTTCAACATGGGATGCTTACCTACAACAGATCACATCAAGTGTTGCAATCATCCACGCCTGCGTTGGTGTGATGATTCCTGTATTGATGGCAATGATGCTGACTCGCTTCTTCGGTAAGAACAAAAGCTGGACTGAAGGTCTTGATATCCTGCCATTCGCACTATTCGCAGGTGCCGCTTTCACCATTCCTTACGCACTAACGGGTGTTTTCCTCGGAGCTGAGTTCCCATCACTGATTGGTGGTTTGGTTGGCCTTGCTATTGTTGTAACAGCAGCAAAACGTGGCTTCCTAGTCCCTAAATCAAAATGGGATTTCGAAAGCGAAGACAAGTGGCCAGCAGAATGGCTAGGCTCTTTGAAAATCGACCTTGATGACAACAACCAAAACCATAAAAAAATGAGCATGGCGATGGCATGGGCACCTTATGTTCTGCTCGCTGTCACTCTAGTCGCTAGCCGTGTGAGCCCTGAGTTCAAAGGCCTACTTAAGAGCGTTAGCCTTTCTTTCAGCAACATCCTTGGCGAGACAGGCGTAAGCACAGCGATTCAACCTCTGTATCTACCTGGCGGTATCTTGGTCTTCGTCGCACTGGTTGCTGTTCTAATGCAATCACGCAGCGCAACACCACTGGCCAAAGCTTTTGGTGAGTCGAGCAAGACTCTGATTGGCGCAGGCTTTGTGTTGGTGTTCACCATCCCAATGGTTCGTATCTTTATTAACTCTGGCGTGAACGGCGCTGATTTAGCAAGTATGCCAGTAACCACTGCCAACTTTGCAGCTGACCTAGTCGGCAGCGCATTCCCAGCGTTAAGTGCCACGGTCGGTGCGTTAGGTGCCTTCATTGCAGGTTCGAACACCGTTTCAAACATGATGTTCAGCCAGTTCCAATTCGAAGTAGCACAAACTCTGTCTATCTCTAGTGCTGTGGTTGTTGCTCTGCAAGCCGTTGGTGCAGCAGCAGGTAACATGATTGCGATTCACAACGTGGTAGCCGCATCGGCGACCGTAGGCTTATTAGGACGCGAAGGCGCAACACTACGTAAGACTATCATCCCAACGTTCTACTACTTGGTGATGACAGGAATCATCGGCCTAGTGGTTATCTACGGCTTCAAAATGACAGACGCACTTATGTAAACCATAAGTCGTTACAAAAGCACTTGGCGTTAATACTCAATTCCCCGACTGTAACACCGTCTAATAAGACAGTTGATGAGTTTCGGAATGGATACTAAAACACATCAACACCCTCGGGTATTAACGCCATTTTATTGCTTAACTGTTTCACTGTTTATTTGCTTCACAGGTTATTTTATTTATCGATGAGTTGCTTCACCGATTAAGAAACAACAAACACTTACTTTTCAAGAATTAAAGCAGCCCAAGCCAAGCTCTCATAGAAGGGCAACATCCCAAGAATTTAGGACTGAAATTATGATCATATCCACATCGACTGATTACCGCGCCGCAGCAAAAGCAAAATTGCCACCGTTTCTTTTTCACTACATTGACGGCGGTTCTTACGGAGAACATACCCTACGCCGCAACACGGCCGATCTTGCAGAGATCGCACTCAAGCAGCGTGTACTTAATGACATGTCGGACCTAAATTTGGAAACCGAATTGTTTGGCGAAAAACTGGCGATGCCGATTGTCTTAGCTCCGGTTGGACTAACAGGCATGTACGCACGACGTGGCGAAGTACAAGCGGCTAAAGCGGCTGACAACAAGGGCATCCCTTTTACCATGTCGACCGTATCGGTATGCCCGATCGAAGAAGTGGCACCTAAGATTGAGCGCCCAATGTGGTTCCAACTTTACGTGCTAAAAGATCGTGGCTTCATGAAGAACGTATTGGAACGTGCCAAAGCGGCAGGCGTAACAACACTGGTCTTCACGGTGGATATGCCTGTACCTGGCGCTCGTTACCGTGACATGCACTCAGGAATGAGTGGTCCAAATGCAGCAATACGTCGTGTATTCCAATCTATGCGTCATCCTAGTTGGGCTGTTGATGTTGGCCTACTAGGCAAGCCACACGATCTTGGCAATATCTCTACTTACCGCGGTTCTCCAACCAAACTTGAAGACTACATCGGTTGGTTGGGTGACAACTTCGACCCGTCGATTTCATGGAAAGACCTAGAGTGGATCCGTGATTTCTGGGACGGCCCAATGGTCATCAAAGGCATTCTTGATGAAGAAGATGCAAAAGACGCCTTGAGATTTGGCGCAGACGGTATCGTAGTTTCAAACCACGGTGGTCGTCAGCTAGATGGTGTTCTATCAAGTGCTAAAGCACTGCCTGCGATTGCAGACGCGGTAAAAGGCGACACCAAGATTCTGGTCGACTCTGGCATTCGTACTGGCTTAGATGTAGTTCGCATGATGGCGATGGGCGCAGACTGCACCTTGCTTGGCCGCTCTTTCGTCTACGCGTTAGCAGCGCAAGGACAAGCAGGTGTTGAGAATCTACTCGACCTATATGACAAAGAGATGCGCGTTGCCATGACACTAACTGGCGCGAAGACAATCAAAGACTTAACTCGTGATTCTCTGGTGGGGCTAGATTAAACCTCAACGATTTAGGTTCGGATTCGGACTAATGCTTTGGTCTACTTAGACTGAAGTTCAATCGGTGTCACAGCAATTCCACTGTCGTTGTGACACCGTTTAAGCACTGGAAAATAAAATAAAAACTAGGGCGTGTTGATCTTTCGAGCTGATTTTTGCAGCGAGTTGCTGGGTATTTATACAAGGCAGAGGCGTCGATGTGTAGCTAGCCTACATGAGAAGCCGATAACGTAGTAGAAATGGCCAGCAAACGCTGCCCGAAGGGTTCGAGCTGGGCGCCCCCGCAAAAAGCGTTTTACTCTTTGTTGAGGGGGATTTGCTTAGAGTGACTAGGCTACTTCCCCCTCGCCGCGATTAAAACGCTTTTATCTCGAACAAAATTTAACCACGAAAGGTCAACACGCCCTGATCAGTGCCAAATAAGAAGCACAAGGAAGCAAAGATGGAGACAAACACATCCCATGAGCGAGTAATAGACGCACAAGCTTATCAGCAGCTTGAAGCGATACTGGCTCAAAAAATAGAAACAGAACGCATTGTCACTCAAGAGGCAAAGCGATTGGCTTACGGCACCGATGCGAGTTTCTATCGCTTGGTGCCGAAAATGGTTCTAAGGCTCAAGAACTTAGACGAAGTCATATTCACCATTCAAAGTTGTCGCGAACTCGGTATTCATTTTACCTTTCGCGCCGCGGGCACCAGCCTGTCAGGGCAAGCCGTTTCAGACTCGGTACTCATCACACTGACCGATGACTGGCGTGGCCACGAAATCGTCGACAACGGCAATCAAATCATTCTTCAACCGGGCGTGATTGGCGCTGATGCCAACAAATACCTTGCCCCTTTCCAACGTAAAATCGGCCCAGATCCAGCTTCAATCAATACCTGTAAAATCGGTGGTATCGCCGCGAACAACGCCAGTGGCATGTGTTGTGGTACTGCGCAAAACTCGTATCGCACCGTTGAGAGCATGAAAATCGTATTGAGTGATGGCTCCCTGCTTGATACGGCTGACAAAGCAAGTGTTGAGGCATTCAAGGAATCACATAAAGACCTGTTTGAAGGCATTGTCGTATTACATCAACAGACAGCTTCAAACCAAGAACTCGCAGACAGAATCCGCCACAAGTACCGCCTCAAAAACACCACTGGCTACGCTCTGAATGCCTTGGTCGATTACCACGATCCAATTGAGATCATCAAACACTTGATGATTGGCTCAGAAGGCACACTAGGTTTCATTGCTGAGATTACCTACAACACGGTGATTGAGCACCCAAATAAAGCCTCTGCTCTGTTGGTATTTGCCGACATCGAGCAAGCCAGTAAAGCCGTAACTACGCTATCAAAAACACCCGTTGCTGCGGTTGAATTGATGGACGGCAGAGCGCTGCGTTCAGTTGCTGATAAGCCAGGTATGCCTGCATTCATGCCGAACTTGGATTTAGAAGCCGCGGCTATTTTGGTGGAATCACACGCCAGCTCCCAGCCGGACTTAGATTTACAATGTAAATCAATTTTGGACGCATTGACTGAATACACGATTGTTGAATCGGTGCCTTTCACTTCCGATCCAAAGACAGTCGCAACTCTGTGGGGCATCCGAAAAGGCATGTTCCCTGCCGTTGGAGCCGTTCGTGAAGTTGGCACAACCGTTATCATCGAAGACGTGGCTTTCCCTGTCGAAAACCTCGCTAATGGTATTCGAGAGCTGCAAGAGCTGTTCGACAAATACGACTACAGCGAAGCGATCATTTTCGGTCACGCCCTCGAAGGTAACCTGCACTTTGTATTTACTCAAGGCTTCGACAGCCAAACAGAAATCGACCGCTACGGCGGCTTCATGGATGACGTTGCCGAACTGGTTGCGGTGAAATACCAAGGTTCTCTGAAAGCAGAGCATGGTACTGGTCGTAACATGGCGCCTTATGTGGAATTGGAATGGGGTAAAGATGGCTACGCCTTGATGCAACAGATCAAAGCACTGTTTGACCCAGAAAGACTGCTCAACCCCGGCGTTATCATCAACGACAACCCGAATTCACACATCACCAATTTGAAGCCAATGCCTGCTGCCGATGACCTTGTCGACCGCTGTATTGAATGTGGCTTCTGTGAGCCTGTTTGTCCGTCTCGTACGCTCACTCTATCACCACGCCAACGTATTGTTTTATATCGCGAGCTACAACGCCGCCGTGCCGCAGGTGAAGAGATAGAAGCAAGTGAGCTAGAGAAAACCTTCGAATACCAAGGTATCGATACCTGCGCCGCAACTGGCCTGTGTGCCGAGCGTTGCCCAGTGGGAATCAACACCGGCGATTTGATCAAGAAGCTTCGTATTGCCAAATACGAGAAATTTACACCAATCGCCAAATGGACAGCTGATCATTTCTCGACCACCACAAAACTCACCAAGGCTGGCCTCAAAACCAACCAAGTAGCGAGCAAAATATTAGGCGCAAATACAGTCGGCAAGCTAACTAACGGCTTGCGCTCAATAACTAAAGGTGCGACACCCGTTTGGATGCCTGAGATGCCACAATCCAATAGTCACGCGCTAGTCTCATCACCAGTGACGGCAGAAAACTCAAGCAATCATAAGAAGGTGGTTTACCTGCCTTCGTGTGCCAGTCGCACCATGGGACAACAGAGTGATGCGGGCGACCAGCGTCCTCTGACTGAAGTGACCATGTCTTTGCTTAACAAAGCAGGATTTGAGGTTATTCTTCCGAAGAAGCTAGACGACCAATGTTGTGGCATGCCTTACGACAGCAAAGGGATGACCGATTTAGCCCAATCTAAAGCTCAACAGCTCGAAGAAGTGTTGTGGCAGGCCAGTCGTCAGGGTGAATACCCAGTATTAATGGACACCAGCCCATGTGCTAAACGCAGTATTGAACAGTTCACCAAACCGTTAGAAGTATTAGAGCCGACAGGGTTTGTGAATCAATACTTGCTTGAGCACCTGACACTTGAGCCGCTGCAAGAAACCGTGATGCTGCATGTGACTTGTAGCTCTCGTCGAATGGGTTTGGAAGGCGCGATGTTGAGCCTTGCTAAAGCCTGTACCGAAGAGGTGATTGTTCCTGAGCATATTCAATGCTGTGGTTGGGCGGGTGATAAAGGTTTTACCACGCCAGAGCTGAATGAAGCGGCGGTACACCCACTCAAAGAGCAAGTGCCGAGCAACTGCACTCGTGGGTTCAGTAACAGTCGAACCTGTGAGATCGGTTTGTCACATCACAGTGGCATTCCGTATCAATCAATCTTGTACTTGGTGGACGAAGTCGCGCAATAGCGGAGCCTCCCCACTTAAGGTATCGAGCAATTAGCTTAAACCTAAAACGAAAAATGGCAGCCCAATCAGGCTGCCATTTCTTTATTCGATTTAAAACGTATTACCGAGCTAGATATTGATGAGCTAACGGTTACTGAGCTAAACGCATCAACTCTTCTGGTGAGTAGTGTTCTGCTTCTGCGCCTTTGCCGATTAAGTCGATCACTTGGAATTCGCTCATGTCACCAAACTCTTTGGTCAAGTAGTCGCGAAACGCTTTCTCATTCGGCCATTTACCTCGCACGATATAGCCATCCTCTTTGTCGAAGTCTTCCGTTTCAAAGAATGAAAAATCGGTCATACCGATATTGTGGCAATACAAAACAAGATACATGTTGAATCCTTAACGCTGAACACTTAACTAAACCAAAAGCCGATCGACAACCGATCCGAAAGCCAATTCTAAAAAACAGGCTCAAGGTTACAACATAAAAAGCAAATCGAACACTCAATCGAATAGCACATCGAAAACTTAAGCAGCCTGCACTTTTTCGTTAATCATCAAACATCATATTAATTGCCGCACCTAACAGAATCAGCCCAACGATTGGCCCCATGACTGCCAATGGCGCGCGTTCAATGTAGGGCAAGTTTTCTGCAATCATCAAACCCCATTCCGGTGCAGGCGGTTTCGCACCTAAACCGATGAAGCTTAGCGAGGTCAGGCTCAATGTGATTACTGGCAGCCTCAACATTGCGTGTCTTAGCAACGGTGGCAACACGTAAGGCAGCAGATAAAAACGGAAAATTCTAAGCTTGCTCGTTCCCCACAACGGTGCGAGATGAGTATAAGGCTGGGCCTTAGCTTCCACAATTAGACTAGAGCAATGCGCCGCCAATGGCGCCCAAGATACTAATACAATCGCGATCAATGCGCTGTTCGGGTTCATGCCCGTTAAACCCGCAACCAACAGGCCAGCAATAATGTAAGGAATACCCTTAGTTATCTCGATAAGACCTTGGCTAAAGCGGGTATTGAAACCCATGATGATGCCTGTCACCAAACTCAAAAACGTCGCCAAGATACCGGCTTGGAAGGTCGAAACCATACCAGAACCGATCCTAGCTAATAGATCTCGACCAATGCCATCCGCACCCAATGGCACTTGCCAACTTGGATCTGCTAAACGAGAAAATTGACTGGTGTATGGGTCACGAAATGCAGCCCAAATTACAATTGCACTCAGGAACGAAAATATTGAAAAAGCAACAGCACGCTTGGTACGGCTCTGTGTAAAGCGAAACGAAGAATGGCTGCTAATCAGCTTACCGCTTTTCAGACTGTGACCCAGAATCAGCTGTTGAACAAACAAGCTCATGCTGCTCACGGCAATTGAAAATAGCAGCAATACCAATAAGCCGCCCTGCAGCATTGGTAAATCTTGCGCCTTAGCTGCGCCTAGAATCATGCGCCCGATACCCGGAATCGAGAAGATAAGCTCAACCGCGACCGCGCCACCAGTCAAACCAATCACGATCATCGCGATTTGTGGGATCAGGCTGCTCAGCGCTCTTTTCAGCGCAAAGCGAATAATTTGGTTAGAGTGAACGTTGGCACTAAGCCAAGTAATCACCCAAGGCTCATTTAAAACGCGTTGTAAACTGTCTCTGAGTAGGCGACTAAATAGGCCACTGGCGGGCAGTGCGAGCGCTAAACTCGGTAGCCATATGTCTTGCCAATTTTGCCAACCATACGGCGGCAGCCAACCTAACCAGATAGAGAACACCAGTATTAATACCGAGGCTACCACGTACTCTGGCAAGGATATTAATACGGTGCTTAAACTGCTGTAACTCTGCCCCAGCTTGCCCTTCTTCCAACTGCGTAAGGTAGCAAGTAAGCCTGCACCACACAGTACGAAAGTCATCACCAATGCGCTAGACATCAAAAACAGAGATGTCGACGCTGTTTTTTGAATACCTAGTGCAACCGAAGAGCCATCAATCCAGGATTTACCTAGGTCACCCGAAAAAGCGCTTCCTATCCAGTCGATCAAGCGCTCACTTGCCGAACGGTCAAGCTGAAGATCAGCGCGTACCGCTGCTAAAGCTTCAGGCGTAAGCAGGTGTTGTTGCCCCGCCCTCGCACGCAGAATGGATTGGCTTGGGTCGATGCCTGCAATGTCAGGCATCAAGCCAACAAGAATCACCACCACAATCAGTGAGGCAATTCTTGATAGCCAAGGCGTCAAGATAAATAAGGTTCGACGCAGAGTCTCAGCAGATAGCATCTATTTAGTTAGCCTGTTTCGCTTGTTTGATCTGTGTAGTTTGGTCAACTAAACGGCGCTCACTTGGGTCACGAACCACATTGCTCACGCGCTCGCTTTCACCTTGAATCACACGTTCGTGAAGCAATGGAATCGCAGCGAAGTCGTTAAGGATTTTTTGCTCGGCTTCGATGATCGCTTGCTGACGTAGTGTACCTAGTGGTTGTAGGTCTGCGTGAGTCAGTGCTTTATCTACATCTTGAGAACAGAACTGGCCAAGGTTGAATGAACCCTTACAACCAAAGTCACTCATCATGTAAGCCACTGGGTCACCCGAATCTAGAACCGTTGCACGAGAAAGGATAAACGCATCGAACTTGCCTGATAACGCATCGTTTTCAATCTGAGCATACTCACGGATATCCAGCTCAACGTTAAAGCCAGCCGCTTCAAGTTGCTGTTTAAGTAGTGCAGCCACTTCTGCAAGCTCAGCACGGTCGGTAAAGGTACCGATAACAATGCTTTCACCGTTTGCTTTTAGAGTCTTGTCGATTGCCTGACCTTCAGGTCGAATTTGTTCAGCCCAAGCAAGAGCAGGACCTAATAGACCTTGTGCAATATCCGCGTGGTTTTCATAAACGGTATTCACGATTTGCTCACGGTCTACCGCAGCAGCCGCTACCTTACGCAAGTTAATATCGCTGAATACGCCTGACTTGTTGTTTAGGTAAAGCGTATTGGTACGAGGCATTGCCACTTCATAAAGTAAGTTCGGATCAATGGTCGCGATTTGTGAAACGGGCACTGCTTCAACGATGTCTGCCGTGCCTGTTCTTAGAGCCGCAGCGCGCGCAAAACCGTTCGGAACGTATTCTGCAATCACAGATTCAACCTGCGCTTTTTGACCCCAGTAGCCATCAAAACGTTTCAGTTTCGCACTGGTTGTACCGTTAATTTCAGTCAACTCAAACGGACCTGTACCTGCACCCATTGGGCTAACACGGCCATCCTCTTGGTAAGCACTTGCTGCAAGAATCGCTAATTGAGGGCTTGATAAACGGCTCGGTAAAAGAGGGTCATCAAAGCTGGTCTTGATCTCTACGCGGTAGTTGTCCATCGCTTTCACTTCTAGATCGACACCATCTAGAATGCGTGGCTTAGGTGCAGCCTCAAGCGCTTTCTGCAAAGAGTTCACTACGGATTCTGCGGTTAATGTAGAGCCATCGTGGAATTTAACGCCTTGGCGAATAGTGAACTGCCAAGTCAGTGGATCAAGATGTTTCCAATCAGTCGCTAGCATTGGTTCTGCTTCTGAGGTTGGGCTCAAGTTCACTAACGTTTCAGCCGTGCTCCAACGTGATAGTTTGAACGCGTCATCAGAAAGTGGCGATAGGCCCATTCTTGGTGGCTGCATCATCGCAACACGAATTTCAGATTTGACCGCCGCATCGCTCGACTCTGGTTGAGAGTCAAAACAGCCCGTCAAAGGCAGAGCCAACGCAAGCGCGCAAGCCAGTTTGATTGAATTAAAACGCATAGTTATTTTTCTCTGTAAGCAGTGTTGTGTTAATAAGCAGTATTTCGTTAATAAGCAGTATTTCGCAATAAATAAGGTTGTGTTTAACAAGTAGATTTCGAAAGTGGCTGAGATTCGATCAGCAACTGAGTCGCAGGGTGAGCAGGTGTGCTCATCACTTGAGGTGTCGGTCCATGCTCCACCATCTCGCCATGGTCAAGAACCAGAATTTCTTCACAAAGCGCCTTTGCCGCACCGAGATCATGCGTCACCAAAACGATTCGCATGTCGCGCTTATTTTTCAGTGAGTTAAGTAAATCCAGCAACCTTTGACGGTTCACAGGATCAAGGCTAGCAGTCGGCTCATCGGCCACCAACACTGCGGGTCTAACGACAAGAGCCCGAGCGATAGCCACACGTTGAGCTTGGCCTGTAGAAAGTTGATTCGGTTTCAGTGATAACAAAGTGGCAGGTAAGCCCACGTCCAATAGCGTCTCTTCAATAATGCTTTCATGATTACCAGAAACGTCTAAGTTGCTTAGCGGTTCGGCTAAGATCTGTCGAACGGTATAGTAAGGGTTGAGACTGGTATGAGGTTCTTGTGGTACCAACTGGATCAAGCGACACACCGTTGCTTGCGTTTTGCTATTGCGAATCGGCAGCGAATGGCCAAATAGGCTGATTCGGCCAACAGTCGGTGATTTTAGGCCAAATAACAGCTCAATCAGTGTCGATTTTCCGGCACCAGAACGCCCAACAATGGCTAAGCTTTTGTCTTCAACATTAAGGTCGATGTTCTGCAGCGCTTTGAACGCCTTACCACCCAGCCAACTTGGCACTGAGTAATAGTGCACACCGACATTCTCGAACTTAATCTCGATCGGTGTTTGTGTTTCTGAATCTATCACTGGCATTAACGGCGAGACTTCTGAATTTAGTGGTAAGGTCGGGCTCATTCGATTAAGTCTCTCAATGAACAACAGAAAGCGTGAGAACTTGATTCAAGCGCATGTTTTGGTGCGCCGTAAGCCACCACTCCACCATCATCGATGACCAACAACTTGTCACACGCTAATGCGCTGTGCAGGTCATGAGTAATCAACAAGCCACCGATTTGTCGCTGTTTAACATTGTCTCGAATCAGCTTAAGTATCTCTTGCTCTGTCACCGGATCTAACGCGCTGGTTGGTTCATCGGCGATGATGAGATCGGCGTTACTCAGCAAGCCAATCGCAATACAAATCCGTTGACGTTGCCCTCCCGAAATTTGGCTCGGATATAACGGCAAGATGGTTTCAGGGTTAGGAAATCCAAGCTGCACTAACAATTCAGTGAGTTTGATCTTGTCTTGTGATTTAAGCTTAGTGCGCGTCCCCGTCAATGCCAAACTGAGTTGACCTTCAATGGAAACCAGAGGATTTAATGCTTGAAGCGCATCTTGAAAGATAACTGCGGGGCGCTGTACTGCGGTTCTTTGCAACATAGGCAAGCCACACACGGCATCGCCAGAAAGAGAAATATGGCCTTCAACCTCAACCGTATCTGGCAGAAAACCCGCAATCGCGCGTGAAAGCATCGACTTACCAATGCCTGATGGACCCATGATCGCCAACAGCTCACCTCGATATACATCGAAATGAATATCTTGAAAAAGTGTTCTCGAAGAGGTTTTGATCGTTAATTGGTCAACAGACAGAAGTGGGGCGTTCACGCAGATACTCATAAATGGATGTTATAACATAACAACTCTATCATTAAGCCTACATGATGAAAAGCGAACATTGAACCGTATCGCATTTTATTTGCTGTTTGATTGACCATTTTTACTAGGTCATTAGATAGAAAAAGCGCCCTTAGCATAATGCTGTCAGGCGCTTTCAAAGCTACTGGCAAGAACGACTGTGTTTCTAACCTAATGACACGCCGCGGATGGACCTTCTATTGGAAGGCACTTCTGCTTAACTTGTGCGATAAACGGATACAAGAAGGCAATACGTCCAAGATAAAACAAGGTAAACGCCAACCACAAACCATGATTGCCCCACATATCGATTGATAATGCCTGTACCGCTAAGAAAACCAACAAAGTAGCGATGCTAGAGTCCCTAACCGGACGCGTGGTACCCGTTCCCGTAAAAATGCCGTAAACCGTTAAGCCAAAGCCAGACACCAGCGGGAACACAATCAACCACGGAGCCATCTCTTGATATAGAGCGACAAGCGTTGGAATATCGGTAAACAAGAAGACAATGCTGTCTTTGAATACCAAGGTGAGGAAGGTTAGTACGGCAATAAAGCTCGCCGTCCATTGGAAGTTAAGTCTTAATACACGATCCAACATTGAAGGGTTTTTCTGACCTACCGCTTTACCCGCGAACACACTCGATGCATTGGCAATACCGTCAAACATGTAACTGACAATGAAGGTCACCTGCATCAAGATCGCGTTAGCAGCCAGAACATCGGCACCCAGTTTAGAACCAGTACGCGCCATCATGTTGAAGAAAACTAAAATACAGATGGTACGAAGTAAGAGATCGGTATTTGAAGAGATGATTGTCGATAGGTCTTTCTTGGTCATCTTCGAACCTTGTAGGAACTCAGAGATCGAGATATTGCTGGTCTTAATCACCAGTGTCATACCAATAGCGAAAGTAGTGACTTGTGCAATCAAACTTGCGTAGGCCACACCCGCAACACCCAAGTCGAAATAAAGTACAAACACCGCATCCAATACAATGTTCAACACGTTACCAAACACTTGTGTGTAAAGAACTTCTTTGGCTTTCGCCTGCCCCATTAGCCAACCAATAATGGTGTAGTTGAGCAGTACAAAAGGTGCACCATAAATCAAAATACTGAAGTAGATGTGCGCGTGCTCAGCCACTTTCGCTTCAGGTTCTATCACCCACATCGCGCCTTGCCAGATGAGTGGTTGTATCAAGATAAAGATCAAACCCACCAAACCAGACAACACAAATGGACGCATCAAGCTGCCCGCTAAATCAGAACGATTCCCTTTGCCCAGTGCCATCGCACTTTGTCCCGTGGTACTAACACGGAAAAAACCAAACAGCCAATACATGGTGTTCATAATGATAGTGCCGATCGCCACGCCACCAATCAATTCAGCAATGCCAAGTTGGCCGATAACAGCAGTATCCACCGCACCTAACAAAGGCTGTGTCACCGTAGAGATGATGAAGGGGAAGGCGATTTTAAGATAATCTTTATGGGTAATGGTCATATATTCTAGCGAGTGATATTAAGAATTATTTGCAATTAGAACGGAATGCTATCGCTTAATCCGTACGTTGTCATCAATTACTGAGGTAAATTATCAACAAGCTTTCTCTTCATTACATCACCAACATAAGATGCCTTTCAGCCATTGAGTGAGCAAATTAGCCACAACAAATCAGTAAAGCCACGCTCGACAAAAAACAACAAAACCAATTACCGATCCAATTCATTAGTTAGCCTGATAAAGGCTCAGTAAAAACTCACAGGGAGGTAGAAATCAAGCTCAAACACTTCATCACTATTGAGAAAATGGTTCCGATGATAATGCACATACGCAGGAGTCGAACGTTGTTTGAAACCAGAAGCCGGCAACCATTTTTCCAATACCATACTGATCTGTGGTAGCAGCTCACCATAACGACCATTAAGTCGAAATACGGCATGCAAACCGCCTGGAATCACCATTTGGTTCACGACACTGCGATACTTAATCGGCTCATCAATCGCGATGCACGCTACATAACGACACTGATCCATTTCAACCCAAGCAGGGTTAGAGTGATGCAAGCCGAACTGACTCGAAAAATCACGCTGTTCAGAGTTCGCCCATGCTTTCAATATCAACCAAGCATTGCGAATGGATCGGTTATAGCCAGTATGTCGAACATAAGCTGCCATTCGGTCTGATACTTCAACAATTTTAGGTTCCGGCAACTCCCGCTGCGACACATTCAAATAGCCTGCCGCCACTTCGGGGTCTTTCAGGTAAGGTTTTTCTGCAATCTGTAAATCATGCTTACGCCATTCTCCGGGCGACATATTAAAGGTCGCTCTAAATGCTCGGCTAAACGAAGACACAGAGCTAAAGCCACATTTATGGGCGATCTCAACCACAGACGAGCTGGTATCGAACATCAATTGATTGGCCGCATACTCCATTCGAGTGCGTCGAATGTATTGATGCAACGACTCCCCAACCACACTTTTGAACGTGCGATGAAAGTGTTGCTCTGAATACGCAGCAATCTCAGAGAGCGCTTTTGCCGACAAAGGCTGACTGATGTCTTGGTGAATATAGAACAAAACATCATTGATTCGGGATATGTGTTGTCGTGACATCGTTCAAATAGCATAAATGGACATGTTTAAGAGCATAAACGGACACGCCAGTTTTTACAATTGCCGTGTAATATCAAGCGATAGAATAAAAACGATAAACGACGAGACACAACACATGGAAATCGCACAGTCATTACAACAGATTCAATCTTCATACATTCGAGAGATCCTCGCAGCCGCAAGCGATCCTAATGTTATTTCGTTGGCCGGTGGTTTACCCGATGCGAAAACATTCCCTATCGATTTAATGAAGCCTACGCTAGAAAACCTAGCGAACATGCCTGAAGTTTTCCAATACGGTTCGACCGCAGGTTATGGCCCGTTGCTTGATCACCTTACGCAAAGCTACCAATTGCCAGAGACTCACACAGCAATGATCTGTACCGGTTCTCAGCAAGGTTTGGATTTGATTGCGCGTGCGTATGTTGACCCGGGTGATGTAGTTGTGATGGAAGCGCCAAGCTACCTAGGTGCGATGCAGGTGTTTGGCTTAGTTCAAGCAAACATCGCTACCGTGTCTCAAACTGAATTTGGCCCGAACCTAGATGAACTGGAAACATGCTTTGCCGAGCAAGCGCCAAAAATGTTCTATGCCGTGCCTGATTTCCACAACCCAACCGGCGTGTGCTGGGCAACAGAAACTCGTCAAAAAGTGGCTGAGCTGTGTATCAAATACAATGTAGCCTTCATTGAAGATGCTCCATACCGTGAACTACGTTTCACTGGTACGGAACTGCCGTTGGTATCGTCTTTCTGCCCTGATAACTCTATCGTTCTTCGTTCATTCTCTAAGATTGCATCGCCAGGCCTACGTATTGGCGCGGTAACAGGCAAACGCAGCTACCTTGAGCCACTGATCAAAGTGAAGCAAGGCGCTGACTTGCACTCAAGTGTACCCATGCAAGCGCTGCTTGTCGGCCTTCTAAAACATGAAGACTTCAACGTACATATGGAAAACATTCGCACACTGTACAAGTCTCGTTATGAGGTGCTGTTCTCAGAACTAGAAAAACAACTGCCTGCAGATTGTGTGTTAAAAGCCGTAGATGGCGGGATGTTCATTTGGGTTGAGATCCCAGAGTGCGATACCTTCGAATTAGCTAAGACTTTGCTATCGAATGGCGTGGCGGTTGTACCAAGCCCAGTATTCTATCCAAAGGCCGATGAAGCAAAAGCCGCACTGCGCTTAAACTTCACTAACGCCAACCCAGAAGAGTTGACTGAAGCGGTGAAACGCTTAACGGAAGTACTGAACCAAGCGTAATCGCTGATTAAGTCAGACAGATTAATACCAAGGCCCTGCTGTATTTTTACAGCAGGGCCTTTTTGGTTTGGGAATACGTGTTGTAATTCGAGCCAGATAAAACGGTTTCATTGTATTTCTTAGTCCATAAACCACACAAATAGAAATGATAAATATCCCTACTTTTGGTTGGTTTTTGTCCTTCCTTGGCTTGGTTATACTGCGGCGGATTTTAATAAGCCAATATGGGCAAACCTGAGTAAATCAAATTCAGTATGTATCATAAAAGGCAACGCTCTGGATTTACGTTCCAGCTCGCAGAAAGGAAAAACCATGTCTCAATATGTTGTATGTGCTCTGTATAAATTCGTAGCACTTGATGATTACCAAGAAATTCGCCAGCCACTCACTGACGTGTTAGAAGCCAACCAAATCCGCGGTACTTTGCTACTTGCGAGTGAAGGTATCAACGGCACCGTTGCAGGTAAGCGCGAATCTATCGACGCTCTTCTTCAATGGTTCAAACAAGATTCTCGTTTGGCTGATGTTGTTTACAAAGAGTCATTCAACGAAGAACAACCATTCAACCGCACCAAGGTTAAGCTTAAGAAAGAGATCGTAACCATGGGCGTTGAGGGTATCGACCCACGCCACGTTGTCGGCACTTACGTGAAACCAAACGAATGGAACGCATTGATCTCTGATCCTGATGTGATTCTGGTTGATACTCGTAACGATTACGAAGTCGATATCGGTACATTCAAAAATGCTGTAAACCCAAACACAGAAACCTTCCGTGAATTCCCTCAATACGTTGAAGAAAATCTCGATCCTAAGAAACACAAAAAAGTCGCGATGTTCTGTACTGGCGGTATTCGTTGCGAAAAATCAACAGCCTACATGAAAGAACAAGGCTTTGATGAGGTTTACCACCTTGAAGGCGGCATTCTTAAGTACCTAGAAGAAGTACCAGAAGAAGAGAGCATGTGGGAAGGCGACTGCTACGTATTTGACGGTCGTGTTGCAGTAAACCACCAGCTAGAAAAGAGCGGTTACGATGTGTGTAACGCGTGTCGTTTGCCAATCACTGACGAAGACAAAGCCTCTGAACACTTCGAGAAAGGCGTAAGCTGCCCTAAGTGTATTGATAAGCACAGCGACGAGCAGAAAGCCCGTTTCCGCGAACGTGAAAAGCAAGTTCAACTGTCGAATGCTCGTGGCGAAACCCACGTAGGTGGCGAAGCCGCTCACCTTATCGATCAACGTAAGAAAGAAAAGCTAGCACACAAAGAGCAGCAACGCTCTGGTAAGAAAGCGAAGTAGTTTTTAGTATTACTAAAATAACAAAGGGCATCAGCGAATCCACAATGGAACGTTTATGCCCTTTTTTGATCCTGCTCTCGCTTTGTGTTTAAGAACACATTTATCTTCAAAAATAGACTCTATACTGAAGATAATTCGACTAGAGAGGAAGTGCCAATGCTCAATGAAAACCATGCCTTTATCTTAGATTTCCCAGATCTTAAATTAGACATTGTTCAGCTCAACCACGACGACGAAAAATTCAAAGCAGACATGCAGAAATACCACCAACTCGACTACGACATCCGTCAGCTAGAAATCTCTGGCAGCCCTATCGATGACGACAGCATGCACAACCTCAAAGTTGAACGCATGGCGCTAAAAGACTCGCTACACAAACAGCTCACGCGCCACCACGCACTTAAGATCGTATAGAAAAATCAGTCCAAGACTTTATTCTAAGCCATGCATCACGCATGGCTTTTTGGTTTCATCACATCGCAAATCTAAGCTAATTCGGCGCCTTCAATTATGTTACTGTTTGCTTATTCAAAGGCGTTTGATAAGGAAGCGGACACTGTGGCAAGACAAGAAGAGAATATACAATTCCAGCTCGTTTCAAATCATGAATTCGAAGAACTATTTGCGTGTGTGAAACAAGGTCTTTTCATACACGTAGATGACGTTTTCGGTTGGGATGATGACTTTCAGCGTCAACGCCTAATCAATGATTATCATCCCTCTTGGTTTCATTGGATATATCGCGAAAATGAGAGAGTAGGACTAGTCTGCTTTAAGCCTTATGACAACGCATTCCATATTCATCTGCTGATCATTTTCCCTCAAAACCAAGGCCGCTCACTTGGCAAGCAAGTCATGACTCTCATACATAAGAGAGCCACGGAAGAGCGACGTGAGCAAGTCACCTTGTCGAGCTTTAGAAGTAACACTCGCGCCATTAGCTTTTATCGTTCACTTGGCTACCGAGTTGTTCATGAAGGAGATGATGATTTTGTGGGATTGGCTCTCAACCTAGCTTACTCTCAGCCTCGCTAACCATAGAGAAAATACAGATAGCGAGTAGGTAGAGAGCGTTTACTTTAGCGCGCGCTTGAAATATCTAATTTCTCAATCAACGACGGAAACCCCCAACCGTTCTCGCCTTCGACCACAGGTTCTCCGGTCAAATACTCAAACAGCGTTGGCGCTAAAGATCCGTTAGCTTCGATTGTCAATTGCTGAGAGTTATCGCCAATTGGCGCTCCCCAGAATCCGATGAAAGCATCTTTCTCTAAGTAATCCTCACCGGCATGACGACCCGGCACCTTAGTGTTGTAGCCAATTCCCGCTTTAGGGAACAAGTTAACCGTGCCAGCCCTATCTTCAAGGTAGATCTTAGCCAGTTGATTCACTGAATCTGGTCGAAGTGTTGGCTGCGTCAATGAAGTCCACTCAGCACTGCTACACCACGTTGTCACATCCGCTTTAACCGCTCGGTTAATACACTTGTCGACCAATTGAGAATATTGTGAAAAATCAGCTTCGCTTGGTGATGCTAGGTATGGATTTAACCTTTGCGTATTGAGCAAAATCGGCGCTCGGTTATCTTCCAATGACTCATAGAAAAGCTTGTCACCTTCACGTGTGATCAATTCATCAACCCGTTTTAAATCACGGTTGCCAATCACACGAACAGCGCAACGTTGTTGATCACATATGCTTTCTCTTACGACCATATAATCAAGACTTTCAGGCAAGCGTTGCGCTATCTGATTAATGATGTCTATGTTCTGACCAGCTGGCGCTGCAATCGGAGACCACTGCGTGAGTTCTTGGTAAACCGGCTGAACCTGCCACCCTTGAGCCGAATTAAAGAAGTCCATCATGAAGTTACCACCGGCAGTCGAGGCGACCACCACATCCAATTCCTTCGAGCTTGGGTAGCTTAGAGCATTGGTGATTTTAGGCCCTTCACCCTCGTCTGAAGATATCTTCTTAACCACAATTGGATACTCTAGCTCTGCTTGTAAGCCTTCAAATACCTGCTTTTCGGGGTTAAGCGCGTAGAACACCGGCGTTAAACCATGATCCCCTGCCATGCCCCATAGCGTTTTATCGTAAACGTCGGCACTGCGGTAGGTCGCTTCAATCTGGCGAATCCAATAGTCCAGTCGGTTAAGCTCTCCAGTCGGCATCAGAATTTCGTCACTAAAAGGACCGGTAAAGTGCGCGAAGTGATCCGGCCATGGGTTATAAACCAAGGTGTAGTCTGGCATCCCTTTTCCATCTAACTCGGCAAACTGAGTGATCGACTGTTTAACCTGAGCTCTCTTTGAAAACTTAGTGAAAAAATCAAAGCCAGATATAGACTGATACGCCTCAATATCTTCAATCAAGGCTTGACGCTTTTCTTGCAAAACCACTTCGACTTCTGAACGTTCTTGAAGCTCTTTAACGCAGCGTTTCTCACCATAATCACGCAGTGACTCACCCAAACCTAGGTTTACCAGCCCGTCGTAAGTCGTGTGAGCATTCCAATCGTATTGGGCGTTGCAGTTCAACGTTTTCAGGTAATCAAGGCGATCAAACATGGTTTGCACCTTGTTGTTTGCCATCAACACATCCAGCTGTAGGGCATCATTACCGAAGAAGTAATACGCTCGGTCGATCTCTCGGTCGACAAAGTGGAAATTAGGGATACCCGTACCACCATCACCAGACACTTTTGCGCCCGTTTTAATGATCGGTAGGTTGCGTACGCTGATCGTCGGAGTAGAAGAGATACCCACTCGGCTTATATTATTTCGATTCTCTTGATAGAGTTTTTTGAAGAACGGAAGATAATTCGGATCACGGTAGGTTTGTTCAGACAGAACCTCCATGAACCTCACCTGCTGTTGATGCTCAGGCTCAATCACCGTTTCTAGCTTAGGTTTGTATTGCGCTCGGTTTTTATGATTTTGGTAAGCAACCGAAATGAAAGGTGAATCTTCATCGACCAAGCCTTCGATCAACCCCTGCTGTAAACCATCGACAGTCACTTGGACCGCAAAACGTTTGTTCTGTTGGGATTCTAAGAACTGAATGAGCGCATCAGGCTGGTCACTGAACGCTTGCTGCATCCAATCATCGAGCGCTTCTGCACGTTCTTCTTTAAACACAAACTGTCGGTAAGCTTTAAGCAAGTTTAAGCGCACAAAATCAATGAGAGTGATAGTAAGAGCTTGTGCTTTGTTATTCGGCTTATCAGCGTTTTCTGGTTTACCATCTTCTGCAATCGCCAACATTGCAGACTTCATGTCGCCGTCATCCATTCCCAGTGCCGCTTTACCGATCAAATCAACAATGATCGGTTGAATCTGAGCGATGATCGCTAGATCTTCAGGGCTATTGGTTAAGTATGTGTAATTCGCAGGGAGCGTGTCCATATCCTGCCAAACACCAATTTCGAATAACGCATCGTAGATAACCACCATGTTGGCAATGAACTGTTCATCGATACGAATACCTTCATGATGTCCCGTTGCTTCAGTCGAGGTATCTGGCTCGTGATGCTCTGAGGTTGGCTTATCTCCAACATGATAAAGGCTATGTTCAAAGCCCTTTAGCGCCTGCTTATCATAAACTGTCGACAAGTAAGATTTGAACACATCTTCACTGCCCAAGCCTGAATAGCGGTCGTAATAACTATAGAGAAAATAACCCAGAGGAATTGAGTACGTCGGGTTAGATAACTGAGCAACGACTCTGGCTTTTGTTTTGACATCTAAAGGGAGAGCGAGAATATACGCATCTAATGTAACGCCACCAATCGTGAAAAGAGCTGCATCACGAGTGAGTTTGGCAGAATAACTTAGGCTTGAAAGCACCTGATTTTTCAACACTTCACTGGAGCTAAACACGCCACCAATGACGGGCGTTGTTGATATATCAGCGGCGCTCGGAGCTGACGCAACCGCCAACGATAAGACACTGAATAAACTGGCGTAACTGCGAACGTGAGAATAAGAGCTCATCAAATTTCCTTTAGATCAACACACTTCTATAAATGCGACTTATTGTTTCAGTTTGCATTTATTAGTCAACCTATGAAAACGTTTGTTTTCTGATTCTAAGAGCTCTTATTGTTATGAAATGTTCATTCTTACTAATATCTCTACGACTTTACCGCATACCCAAAACCCGAAAGCTTTCTAATGTTAGACGACAGCTATTCCCCTAATTAAACGCCCTAGCAACTCGGCCCTCACTACTCAATTCATAATGACCAATATAGGCTGGGATAAATACCGATTGCCCTTTAGTAAGGGTTAAATGCTCACCTTTCTGACTCATTAACGTTAAATCATCGTCTATCGCCATTAAAATTTCAGCACCGCTTGTGATGACTTCTTCTTGATGAGGGCGATGAAAGATATTGAAATCAAAATCACTGACAGGAATATCATAACTATCACATTGACCCAGTTTTGAGGGCGCTAACAACAAGCGTTCGAACGGAATTGGCGTAAACTCTGTGCAGGCGACCAACTCAGCGACATCAATGTGTTTTGGCGTTAAACCAGCACGTAGCACGTTGTCTGAATTTGCCATGATCTCGAGCCCGGTTCCCTTGATGTAAGCATGCGGAGTGTTCGCATTCAAATACATCGCTTCACCTGGCTTTAGTGTGATCAAGTTAAGCAGCAGAACACAAAATAGTCCGATATCGTTCGGGTACTGATGGCTAAGCTCAGTAACCAAAGCAAACTCAGCTTGGTCTTGATGAGATGCTGCGTAAGTCAGAAGTTGCTCTAATGCTCGGTGTTTACGTTGGTCATTCAACGTTAGCAGATCTCGGAAAAATGCTTCTAAGCCTAGAGAATCAAGGTGGTTGCCAAACTCTTCAACCAAACCAGCCAGTTCGCTCGAATCCAACTTTTTGAACAGACCTAATATTTCCTCGAACTCTCGAAAGCCATTCATCGCTTGGTATTCAGTGATCGCATAAACCAATTCAGGTTTGTGGTTCGAGTCTTTGTAGTTACGATGCCCTGCGGTCAGAGGAATGCTTGCCTGTTCCTCTCTCGCAAAGCCAATTTCAGCTTGGCGCTTGTTTGGGTGAACCTGAACAGACAACGCTTTTTCTGCTGCCAAGATCTTAAACAAGAACGGTAGCTCACCGAACTCCTGCGCAATATCGCTTGATAGATAGGCCGGTTTATTCTTGTTAATCAGCTCAGAGAGTGGCACTAAATGCTGGTCAAGCTTAACCATTGAGCAACCCTTCGGATGCGCTCCCATCCAAACTTCCGCTTGCGGCTCTTGTGACTCATTCTCAAAGCCAAACAGTTCACGTATCGAAGAAATGCTCCCCCATGCATAATTTTGGATGGTGTTTTCCATTGGGAAAAATGAGTGTTCTGAGAAGTGGCTGAGTGACATGGCGTTTTCCGTAGTGAGCCCTTTGAACACAATTCAGAGAGCTGATTTCTAATAACGTAAATAATTAGAAAGACTACAGAGAGCAGCTAGAACCCACATGAGATGAGGTCTTAGACGCAATAGGAAAAATTCTTAGAAACAGGTGAGATCGATGAAAAGCGTGAAAAGAGTCACATTTGAATGCTACGTATAAAAAACGCTGAAGATAGGATAGCTGCACAATAACCAGAGGACTATTAGCAGCTATCTTATTGACGAAGAAGCCCCTTAAAAGCCAGAGCGAACCTCTGCACTTTTCTGAGGTGATTGAGCTTGTAGGAAAGGCAGTAGCAGTAACCCGATGACCGCAGCACAAGTAGAGATGGTAATGAAGAACCCACTCCAGCCATAAGTTTCTAGAACGAGCGCTAATGGGTAACCAGAGAGAGCTGCACCCATGTAAGCAAACAAGCCCACAAAGCCGGTTGCCGCCCCGGCAGAGTCTTTATGCGAGCACTCGGCCGCCGCCATGCCAATAAGCATTTGAGGACCAAAAACAAAAAAGCCGACACAAAACAGCCCAGCCGCTTGAAACACAAAATTGGTTAAAGGCATCAACCACAATGCAGAAACTGAAAGAAATATGCCGATGGCAAACAAAATATTCATTGGACCGCGGTTGCCACCAAACAGCCTATCCGAGCCCCACCCAGCAACAAGTGAACCAACGAAACCGCCAATCTCAAACAGAGACAAGGCAGCGTTGGCGTTTATCAAACTGTAATTGTGTTCTTCGGTTAAGTATAAGTTACCCCAGTCGTTGACCGCCGTTCTTACGATGTAAACCAGCACATAGCTAAAGGCGAGCAACCAAATGTACTTATTGCTGAACACATAGGTTTTCAATATTTCTCGATAGCTTAACCCTTGTCCATGGTTCTCTTGCGCCAACTCTAGATGGTCACTGCGCCACTTCCCTACCGTCGGGAGTCCCATGGTGGTGGGCTTGTCACGTAAGCGCCAGCAAACGATAAGACCGATAAATACACCAATCACACCCGGCCAGATAAACCCAGCCCGCCAACTGAATTGCAGCGTTAGATAACCCACGAGAATAGGAATTAGCGCCCCACCAACGTTGTGTGCTGTATTCCATATAGCCCAGCGAAAGCCTCTTTCGGAGCGAGAATACCAAGTCGTCAATAACTTGGAACACGATGGCCAGCCCCAACCTTGGAACCACGCATTAAGCACCCAAAGCGAGATAAAAGCCGCCAACGAACTAGAAAAACCAAACGCGATATTGATCAAACCTGTCGCGATTAGGCCGAGCCCCATGAAGTAACGCGGGTTCGACCGATCCGATATCGTGCCTGATATAAATTTCGATAAGCCATAAGAAAGATAAAAGAGCGTGCCAATTAAGCCGATATCGCCTTTGTCCAAACCAAGGTCGGTGATCATGGCTGGCGCGGCATAATTAAAGGTTTTACGAGTGAAGTAAAAACCTGCGTAGCCGACATACATTCCTATCATGATATGAAGGCGCCAGTAGCGATAACTCTGATTGATCTCATCATCATTTAGAGCATCACTTTTTGACGTTGTTGAGCGCAGAAATCCAAACATATTCGTTCTCACACTTTAGGTAATGTAACGCTGATATTGGTACCCGAAGATGAGCCATTAGCGTTGATTGTCATCTTGCCACCGAGCGCCTGAACACGCTCTTGCATACCACGAACCCCCATTCCTTTGAGAAGGTCCTGCGCTGTAAAACCAACGCCATTGTCTGAGATCCGAAGATAAGCCTGATCATTTAGAATCAGTTCAATTCTGATTTCGCTCGCGTTGGCGTATTTAGAGGCATTGTTTAGAGATTCTTGGCACAGCCTGAAGATAGTGACCTTGAGCGTGTCACTCAAACACGAGTAATCACCTTGCCAATTTAACTGGATATCAACGCCGTGATCCGAAAACTCCATCTCTCGAATAAGCTGTTCCACGGAATCTTTTAGGTCAAGATCGTCCAACATCTTAGGTCTTAGTTTTGTAAGTAGGCGTTTGGTGGTGTCATAAACATTCAAAGACAATGACTCAATCGTCCCCGCACAGCGAACGCTCATCTCAGCCGCATCGACACGTTTAATAATGCTTGCCTGCGTACGAATTGCCGTGATGTTTTGGCCAATTTCATCATGCAGCTCACGCGCAATATCACGACGAACCGACTCTTCAGCTGTTATTAGCTGGCGTGAAAGGTTTTGGTTTCTGGAAAGCTCGCTTCGCAATTTGGAGTTGAGATCTTTCTGCTTTTGAACCGCAAGGCCCAGCAATATACCGGTAATAGTTTGAGCCGATAGAGACAAGAGTAAGTCGGTAATTTCGAGTTTGGACGTTCCGCTATGAGCAGCAATCAGCGCAACACTGTTTAACAGGGTCGCCAGTAAAGCGCCTTGCCATCCGTAACGTACGGCCAGCAAGATAATAGGGATCGCCATACAAAATGGGGCGAAGCGCCTTAGTTCATCAGGCAAGCTGGTTTGTATCAAAATACTGGCCACCAGCAACACACTGTATAAAGCGATGTGACGGATTTTGAACTCTACAACATTATGGATTAAGTAAGAGCTCAGTGGCGCCCACTTATTTTGGAATAGATAGTTCCAGACCAGATAACACATAGGTACCAGCATCAATCCACCCGTGATACTCGCTAACCACACCATGTAAACGGCTGGAACATGAGAACCCACCACGGCAACGTTAATTAATGCGGTAACCATGATTAAGCTCGCCATCACTAACAAGTGACGATTTTGATCACCATAGTAATAACGCTTGGCAAATAGAGTGGCAGGAATACTTAATCCACTGGCGACTAGTATGGTCAGCCATTGGGGTTCATCAAGCAATAACGCTAACGCGATCGCAAGTCCCCACTCTGCAATATAGATAGCAGGCCAATAGTGAGTGCGAGTGTGCAGCGTCATTCCCAATCGAAGTGAGAATGGGAAAAGCAGAATGGCTAACTCAGGGTCATTAATAAAATAGAAGGCAATAACCCATAAACAAAACCATGCACAGCCAGCCATAAAAACCCCACATAGTGAAGTGGCTAGATAGGAGCGCATTAGTACTGATCTTGAGTGAACAATTTAGCTAACTCAACGTTGTTCTTAACATTGAGTTTGTCCATCGCATTGGCACGGTGTACATGCACCGTTTTATGACTAACCCCTAGCTCAACGGCGATAGATTTCACATCGAGCCCTGTTGCCAATAACTGACACACTTCGCTTTCTCGGCGGGTGAGTTGGTTTAAAGAGGCTTTATTCTTCATTGGTGTCGCAAGCTTTATAGCGATATCGGGCGTGAGATAACAGCCACCGTTTGCGCTCGTATGTACGGCTTGGATTAACTCATCTGGGCTACAGCGCTTACTGAGGTAGCCTTTAGCTCCTAACTCTAATGACTTCTCAACCATTGCCGGAGAGTCATGTACGCTCAGCATGATACTGGCAATGCCTGATGGAATTTCTTCCAATAAGCTCAAGCCACTTTCATCCTGCATTGAAATATCCAAGATAACGACATCAGGGTGACAACTTGGCAATCCGAGGCGCGCTTCTGCCGCAGAGTTAAATTCACCCACGACCGTAATATCAGTTTCAAGACTGAGTAATTGAGCAAAGCCCGAACGAACAATGACGTGGTCATCAACAAGCGCAACATTAATCATGATATTAACCAGAATTAAGAGTAAGAAAGAAAAATAGCCCCGACAGGAGCTATTTAATATTAAGTTTATTGATAGAGATGATACTGAATCGAACTAGCGATTGGTATGATCTCACGTGCTTTAATCCGATAAAGTACGTGAGACTATCTACCCGAAACTGTGTTTGCGAAAACAAGTCTGCAAAAAAAGCACACCAGACTCGCTAGGCGTTTTGAGCCGCTAGGTGCATCTTCTTCGCGTGACGAATTTTCTTCTCTTCCGCAACCGCAACGAATAGCAATAACACGATACAAATGGCAGCTGACGTATCGAGTGCTGCGAATGTCCCTTTCCAACCCGTTAAGCCAAAAATTGGCGTTCCATCCGCAATCATACCTAGGCCAAGTTTGGCAAAGCTGTCACCAATTAGGTAAGCAAATGTGCCTTTCACGCCGTCAGCAACACTGATTGCTTTCTTAGGTACAAAACCTACCGCAGCAACACCAATCAACAGTTGAGGACCGAACACTAGGAAGCCCAGTACGAATAGTGACGCTAGGTACATGAACTCACTCGTTGCATTTTGGTAGAACTCTAGAGAGACAATAATCAATCCAAGCGATACACAAGCAACTAAAGCACGACGTCCGTTCGCAAGGTCAGAGAGATAACCCCACATTAACGTACCGACCAACGCACCTACTTCAAACAGAGTGAAACCAGAAATCGCCGTTTCCTTTGATAGACCTAGCTCTTGATACGCGTAAACGGTAGACCATTGATCGATACCGATACGAACAATGTATAAAAAGATATTCGCGAAGCAGAGTAACCAGATCACTTTGTTTTTAAGAATGTACTCAACAAAGATCTCTTTTTTGGTCATTTGATTTTCTTCAGCAACTGTATCTTCTTCGCTGATTTCTTCATCAAACAACTCTTCGACTGTACCTAAGCCGTATGCTTCTGGAGAGTCGTTACCAAAGCGCATACCAATAAAACCAACCACAATCGCGATGATAGATGGGAAAACGAACATACCAATTACGTTGCCATCAAATAGGTAGTTCGCACCAAACAGAGCAACACCAGCAGCACCCGCACCACCCACGTTGTGCGACATATTCCAAAGACCTAAATATGAACCACGCTTATTGCGAGGCGTCCATTTAGTGATGGTTGAGTAACTTGAAGGGCCACCCGTACTTTGGAAAAAACCACTCAATGCGTAGAAGGCAACCATCATGAATAAGCTAGCGCTGCCGCCACCCATACTGAAGCTGAAGCCCAACATGGCAATACCAGAAAGGACAAGCATGAATGGCAGGAACTGTTTGGTATTTTTACCATCGGCGTAATAGGAAACGACGGTTTTACCAATACCATAAGTAATTGAGAAACCAAGACCGATAAGACCTAGATCCGTCATTGATAACCCATAAGTAGAAATCATGTCGTTTTGCGCGACATTGAAGTTCTTACGGATCAAATACATGGTTAGATAACCAATGAACACGACTAGGTAAGATTGTAGGAAGGGTTTAAACCACATTTTTCTTCTGGTTTCGACCGGAAGATCCAGTGTCGGTTTTCGAACCTGATCTAGGAACTTTAACATTGTGAACTCTCTTATTATTTATGAGGTCTGCACGGCATAATTGCGACCATGCATTCTTTGTTAGTTGACCGTGAAATAATAAGGAGTCTAAAAATCGACCGCATGAGAGAGGGTCTTAGAATAACTAGGAAAAATTCCTAGTTCAGAATTGGGAGTCAAGAAAGCGTGAACAGCATCACTTTGTTTACGGTCTGTTATGTATTGATATTACGATAACAAAAGTAACTCATTTCAAGGCTGATGAACTTTGTAAACGAACAGACACAAGCGAAACACTTCGCATAAAAAAGCGCCAGTGTCGATTCATCACCATCAAACTCCATGACATGATCAATACTGGCTCAACATTCATTCCTATTAAAATAGATTCGATAGGCTTGTTACGTTTTGCGCGAATCGAACTACAGTCGTTTACCGCTGCCGTCTTCCCACATAACTTCGCACTCTTCTTTGATAGCAGCTTTCAACAGTTCAACCAACGGAAAAGCTCGGCTACCGATATTAACAGGCGCTTCAACAACCTCTTCTTCATTGTCGTCATCCGCATTTTCTTGCTCTACCGGTTTGCTCTGCTCAGCGGCGATCGCAGCACGTAAGTTGTTTAGTGCTTGAGGGACCGCTGAAGCATCAATTACTCCTGGGATCGCACCACTATGTCCAAGCATCTTAATGAACTGAAGACCTACCTCACCAAACATCGTGACGCTAGCATGAGCCTTGCAACTAAAGGTAATTAACATAATGAGCCTCTATCAAATTTAGGTATCTATAAACATTTAGCTATCTACAAGCATTTAGCCATATACAAACTATGTTGAGTAAATCATTGGAAAGCAAGTAGATAATAACTAAATCGCTTTTGCCAAATCGAACCTTGATTATCCTCACGCTCGGACAAGCTTGCGCCGTCAGTGATACACATCACTATTTATTATTGGTTGATTGCTTTTTAATATAAAACCTTGATAGCAATCACACTAAATAGCCATCTAAACCTCTGCGTAGCTTATTATTTAATCTACTATTAACTCCATTATCAAAATCTTTGGCACAAATCACATGAAAAGGCTGGTCGGCAGACACCTAGAAGAAATGGCGGACATACGATCCACCCGCAAGCAAAAAATTGTCCACTCCTTTTCACTGACTGCCGCTGCGTTATTCATTTTCTACACTTGGGCTTACTTCCAAGGCCAACATTACACACTGTCGGTTTTCGAATTGTGTTTTGCACTGATCGCTATCTCCAATGCATTTTACGTAAGAAAAGTCATTAACCCTGAGTATTCAGAATTGATCCTGAGCGGTGTTTTACTGGTTCAAGGGGTCATCCTATTTTTGTACAGTCACGCCATTCCTGACCGAATTCTTTGGCTCTACCCTATTCTGGCGGCGGTGATTTTTATCAATGACTTCAGAATTGGAATCATCTTTAGCACCTCATTTTGTTTGTTTATCAGCACCTTGATTACGGCAATGCCCAATAACTTTTCTCTGCCATTTAACAGCACACATCGGTTTATTCTTAGCCTGTTTACTATGAGCTTGGTGTGTCACACATCCGCTTATTACTACACAAAAGCCGTCAGTTATATCCAACGTCTTTATAAAGAAGGCATTGAAGATCTCGCCTACAGAGACCAACTTACCGGATTGGCAAACCGTTGGAGCTTTGAGCGCTGGGCGGTGGAAAAGCTTGCGACAGTGGATAGTGAGCGATCACTTACGGCATTGGTCTTTTTAGATATTGATGACTTTAAAGGCATTAACGACAGCTACGGGCACGACGTAGGAGACAGTGTCTTACAGCACTTTGCCAATCGCTTGAGTAACAACATTCGAACCAGAGACAGAAAAAGCCATGAATACGACTATTCGATTGCGCGCTTTGCTGGCGACGAGTTTGTTTTGATGCTCTACGATGTACCAACTCGTAAAGATCTAGACGGTATTTTAGATAGGATTTGTGGGTTATTCGAAAGTGGTTGCCAGACAAACGAGAGAATCAAGGAATTGACGCTCAGTGTTGGGGTGTCTTTGTATCCGCAAGATGCTCAAGAGCTACATGAACTGACGAGATGTGCTGATAAAGCGATGTATGTTGCCAAGCATTCAGGAAAAAACCGATACGCTTATTATCACGACAATCCAGTATCGACATTGATCGAAGAGCTACCGACGAACCTAACCTTCTCAGAATCGGATTCATCTGAGCTTGAAGATTGTCTTGAAGCAAAAGTCGAAGGGAACAATGTTACGCTGTTAAAAACGCGTCAACGTTAACCATTAATATCGCTGACTGCTAAACGCACTAACCTGCCATGTACATAAGCCATAGGCTCACTAACCCGATCACAATCATCCATACGACTTGTCGTGTTCGGTTTGGGTTATTGCCTCTAGGTCTCACTACCGTTTTAAAAGCAGCTTGCTTAGCCGACTGAATAAACGGTGCTTCGATCGCGCGCTTTTTCACGCGACGTTTAACCGCGCTGTTCGCAACCTCGGTAAAACGCTGCCCTTGCTCCGTTGTAAAGTCGTTATCAAAGCCCATCCGACCTTGCCTTTCGCCATGTTTTTGCTGTACTGCCATAGCGGCCTCCTTGGCGGTCTACTCTATATTGAGTATAGACATAATTTCATATTGTTACCTGTTCAAAATTATTGTTACCTGTTCAAAATTTTCGAATAAGTCACTCAACGCTATGCCATCTTCTTTTAAAATCAAATTACATAAACTACAGCTATTCAAGTTTATGAGGATTTCAAAATGACGAGTGTAAGAACAGTAGATCATGTGATTGCAGCACATGCCACCTCCGATGGTGATGGCGTCAAAATCCAAAGACTCGCTGGCTTCAATAACACGCGTTTCTCTCCATTTTTGATGATTGATGAACTTAAGTCGGATGAAAGTAAAGACTATGTTGGAGGCTTTCCTCCGCACCCTCACCGTGGTATAGAAACGCTCACTTACATGCTCCAAGGTCACTTTCAACACAAAGACCACATGGGGAATGTTGGAGAGCTACGCAGCGGTGGCGCACAGTGGATGGCCGCGGGTCGTGGTGTTATTCACAGCGAAATGCCAATGATGGAAGAAGGCGCACTGCATGGCTTTCAGATTTGGATAAATCAGCCTGCGTCACACAAAATGCTGCCCGCGCAATATCACGACTTCCAGAGTGAAAGCATTACAGAACACCAAAGTGAACAACGTGGTTTATTGAGAGTGATAGCCGGTGGGTTTGAACTGCATAACCAAACTAACGATGATTCAGAGGCTTTACGAGCGCAAGGTCCATTGCAGAAAACAGGTGTGCCATTAAGCGTTGCGGATTGGCGCTCTCATGCTGGGCAAAAAGTGACGTTAGGGACTAATGTTAATCACAATGCCATGACTTATGTGTACCGAGGCAGCATTAAGATCGGCGACAAAGTGATCAAGCAAGGTCAGCTTGCCCTGCTCACCAAAGCTGAATGGCTTTCTTTAGACAGCTTAGAAGATTCAGGTGTACTGGTTTTTTCTGGTGAACCGATTAATGAACCTGTTGTGCACTATGGTCCGTTCGTCATGAATTCAATGGAAGAGATTGAACAGACGATTCAGGATTACAACAACGGCGTATTTGAGACTTACTGATTTACAGATGTCTGTCTTTGAGCTTTTAGCTTTTAGCTTTTAGCTTTGAATTGAAGTTGAAGATTGAAGATTGAAGATATTTTGCAACGAACAACGATTTGGTCATCCATTTGATGACTGCAAAAACAAGTGACACTATCCACTGCCGGTTACTATCACTTATTTAACCACGCTCCTAGAGCGTGGTTTTTTTCTATTAAATCAGAGACAAACGATTCCCTGATTAAACGAATTTAAAGCGAGTTACAGATATTCACACAGGTAAGCTGTCGCTTCTTTTACCTGTAAGTCGAATGAAGAATCACCCGCAACGTCAAAAGACTCACCAGATTGGTATGTCGTCCAGTCATCATCGCCAACACGCTTTACAATTAAAGCACCTTTAACAACGGTCATCTTTTCTGGAGCCGCAGTACCGAACGTGTATTCGCCAGCCGCCATCACACCAACACTCACATCAGCACCAGCTTGGTTAAACGCTAACGACTTAACGCCACCTTCAAAGTATGTGTTTTCTTTAATCATTGTACTTCCTTGTTATCTCAAAATTGCAATTATTGGACTCAACGAATGAGCCTATGCGTAAATCTAGGTGATAATTGTTTTAACCAATTCGAGACTGTCCTACAAGAAATAAATACGCATAGCTTAGGCATTTCTTGAATTCGCTTTCATTGATAACGTAAATACCAAGGAATCAGGCAAAAAATCGCCAACGCAACCAAATTTATTGGAACATTCGATCCTGCTTCTAACTCTTATAACAATTTTTGCAAACTAAAGTTTTAGTTAATAGAATCTAAAACAATATCAGTGGGAAAATGAAGAAATAATGGCAAAAAAGTCGATCAAAAGCAGAGATTTATTTGCCAACTCGTTACTCTACAGCTTCCTATTAGCTGGTTTTATGATTGCCCTCACCGCGGGCTATTTTGCTTACCAAGCCCACCAACAATCTGTCAGCCCAAGCAATGTCTATGGCACATGGATAGAGATTGCAGCACCACCTTACAATACTGATACCCTGACACTTTCAGATAATGGTGTGATGATGAATCATCGCCTCATTGCTACCTCGTTTGATTTTGATGGCAAGATTGTCACGATCAGCACTGGCTCTGGAACCACCGTTTACACCATCAGTGGCACTTACGATTCTCCTCGCTTGAAGCGACTAGAGCCAAGCGTACCATCTCAGCAATTTATTAAAGAAGGCTACGAGGATACTGCAGCTGGTGATACCCACAGTGTTATGCAACAAAGGCGCGCTTCCTTAACAGAGCAATTCAAAAGATAATCCCCTTCTCAGTCTTCTTCAGTCATCTAAATAACAGTCATCTAAATAATAGTCTTCTACGTAAAAAGTATTCTCCGCATCACTACTTTCATATTTACCTACCGATCTGCACCGCTCACCCAGCACACTTCGCTTTGTGATACTGCTTCAACTTGCGATATTTTCTTATCGTTTGTCGCATCTTTGCATGACTTCATGTCGTGGATTTTCACTTATGAGATTTTACTTCTGAAGGGTGTTTTATTTTATAAAACATGGACTCAGCCTCTCACTCATTAAGCAACAGAATTGTAACGAAATACTATTTTTTAGTTGTCCATCGAAAACGGATTTATTTTCAGTTATAAAATTAAAACTCTCTCGAATACTGACTGGGAAGCTCCTTCAAAACTGACTGGAGCCGTTTATGGGGCCATTTGGTTCTCGTAACCTTCAAGGAATGAGAGAAAAAGTATGATTCGTATAAATACCTGTGCTGCGAGCATTGCTCTAGCGCTATCTGGTACAGCATTAGCTGCTCCAACAGCACCTAGCATCGACATGTACGGTTCCAACAACCTGCAGTTTTCTAAAATTGAACTCGCGATGGAAACCACTTCTGGCTACAACCAGATGGTTAAATATCACGACAAAGCAAAGGTCGACGTTAAATTCAACCAATGGAGCGGAACGTCAGGAAACACTTACAACATCTACTTCGATGGAGTTAAAGTGGCCACTGGCCCTATTACTGGCAGCCAAACTACAGCTTCATTCGAATACGGCCAAGGCGGCTTATTTCAGATGGAAATCGAGGCGTGTGACGAGACAGGCTGCGCCAAGAGTGCTCCCGCTCAGATCACGATTGCAGATACCGATGGTTCACACTTAGCGCCACTTGCAATGAACGTGGACCCGAACAACAAGTCATACAATACAGATCCAAACACGGTAGTAGGCACTTACTTTGTTGAGTGGGGTATTTATGGTCGTGATTACACAGTTGATAACCTACCCGCTGACAACTTGACCCATATCCTTTATGGCTTCATCCCAATTTGTGGTCCTAATGAATCAGTAAAATCGGTAGGCGGCAACAGCTACAACGCACTCATGACAGCCTGTCAGGGTGTAAACGATTACGAAGTGGTGATTCATGACCCTTGGGCTGCTTTCCAAAAGAGTTTCCCGCAAGCTGGTCACGAATACAGCTCACCTATCAAGGGTAACTACGCGATGATGATGGCGCTAAAACAGCGTAATCCTGATTTGAAGATCATCCCATCGATTGGTGGTTGGACACTGTCTGACCCGTTCTTCGATTTCACTACAAAAGCGAACCGCGACACGTTCGTTGCATCGGTTAAGAAGTTCCTAAATACATGGAAATTCTACGATGGTGTCGATATTGACTGGGAATTCCCAGGTGGAGGCGGTGCTGCTCCCGATCTTGGTGACCCTGTAAATGACGGCCCTGCTTACATTGCATTGATGGCAGAGCTGCGCGTTATGTTAGATGAGCTAGAAGCTGAGAACGGCCGTACTTACGAGCTAACATCAGCGATCGGCGTTGGTCACGACAAGATTGAAGACGTGAACTACGGCGATGCTATCCAATACATGGATTACATCTTCGCAATGACTTACGACTTCTACGGCGGTTGGAACAACGTGTTAGGTCACCAAACAGCACTAAACTGCGGTAACTTCATGCGTCCTGGTCAATGTGATGGCACAGGACTTGATGAAAATGGCGAACAGTACACTGGCCCTGCTTACACCACAGACAACGGCATCCAGTTGTTACTTGAACAAGGTGTTCCAGCGAACAAACTTGTGGTTGGTACAGCAATGTATGGTCGTGGTTGGGAGGGCGTATTACCTTCATCACTCACCGATCCTACAGACCCAATGACGGGTGTAGGTAATGGCAAACTAACCGGCAGCTCTGCGCAAGGCGTATGGGAAGATGGCGTTATTGACTACAAAGGCATTAAAGCGAACATGCTTGGTGCAAACAACCAAGGAATCAACGGCTTTGAATATGGTTACGACGAAATGGCAGAAGCGCCTTACGTTTGGAACCGTACTTCGGGCAAGCTAATCACATTTGATGATGACCGTTCAGTGAAAGCAAAAGGCGCGTACGTTCGTAGCCTTGGCCTTGCGGGTCTATTCTCTTGGGAAATTGATGCAGATAACGGCGACATCCTCAACGCAATGCATGAAGGCCTAGCGGGCGGAACAACAGATCCTGTCAACCGTAAACCAACCGCAGCAGCGGGCGCAGACCAATCGGTTGAAGGCCCAGCTTCTGTTTCTCTAGACGGTAGCGCTTCAAAAGACAGCGACGGCACGATTGCGAGCTACGCTTGGTCACAAGTAAGCGGTACGGCAGTAACGCTGGCGAACGCTAATGCGGCTGTTGCAAGCTTCGATCTGGTTGAAGTCGCTCAACAAGAAGTACTAACGTTCAGTCTAACGGTAACTGATAACGAAGGTGCTACTGCAACTGACACCGTTGTTGTAACAGTAACCCCTAAGGACACAGGTCCAGTCAATACAGCACCAGTTGCTGTGGTTACGGCTCCGACTGAAGTTAATGCGGGTGACGTAGTCGTGGTTGATGCTTCGGCTTCGAGCGATGCTGACCAAGACACATTAACCTTCACATGGGATGTACCTGCTGGTGTTGATGCAACGGTTCAAGGTTCTTCAGTGAGCTTTGTCGCGGCGGAATACACGCAAGATACGACGCTGAACTTCTCTGTATCGGTCAGCGATGGCACTGATACATCGGTAGCGGCTACTTCAGTGAACGTTCTTAAGAAAACCACAGGCGGCGGTACGTGTACTAACGCTTGGGATTCAAGTGCGGTCTACACTGGCGGCGACCAAGTAACTCAAGGCGGTAAGGTTTGGGAAGCGAAGTGGTGGACAACAGGTGAAGATCCAACAACGACAGGCCAATGGGGCGTGTGGAAAGAGATCGGTCCTGCAAGCTGCTAACTAAAAATAGTGCTTAGCTAAACGCTAACTAAGCGTCGACTAAACACCTAAAAGTAAGGCCGACCAGATAATGTCTGGTTGGTCTTTTTATTTATGTTTTCTGGTCTGATAACTTACGATTTTTTTACTGGCGTCCTACTGACTTGCGCTCGTTATACCAATCACAGTAAGCAAGTGTTCAAAAATAGCGCAGGAAAAAAGCTTGAGAACAAGGCTGCTCTTTTCAATAAATAGTTTCGATAAGTAGTTATTCTACAATCAAAAAATCTAACGATGTTATCGAGATTTTTAACAAGCTAGGGTGAACAGTTATTTACTACGATTGGTATTAGACTTAGCCAATCAAGTTATCAAAGCTCTCGAATACTTGTGGGCACTTCATTACTCGCCCGTGACCCTGTCCTTGAGTCGCAATCAAGGTAACGCGACCCATTTCATTAGCAGCACGCTGAGACACATCAAACTTAGTAAACTTGTCTTGCTCATCATGAACAATGATCGTCTGAGACTCACGAAGCGCTAGCTTTCCATATGGATCAACAGACTGAATTGGATAGTTAAACTGCTCTTCCACTTCACCCACGACCGCCTCAAACAACTTCATTGAGTAACCAGAACGCGCAACGCTACCAAATAGGTTTTCTAGATAATCCAACACAGGTGCAATAAGCAACAAAGGTTTGTTTTCTAATTTAACGTGCTTACATTCCAACGCTGAAGCAGTACCCATGCTGTGACCAACTAAACCTGCTACTTCACCCACCGAATCGAGAACCGCTTCCAAACCATTCACAAACGCTGGGATATGACCATGTACGCCATCACTGCCACCATGAGCAGGATGATCGTAAGCCATTGCAGTAAAACCTTTAGCAGCGATGTGTTCCATTAAAGGAAAGAATTGACTCGCGGTGCCAGACCAACCATGGGTCAGTACCCAAACGGGCCCCGTACCCAAAGAGTAAGTTTTCAAAACGCCATCACGACCTTTGATTTCACTCTTAATAAGCCCTTGAGGATCGGCATTTTTCTGCTCGGTACGCATCGGAGTGAGCAGCAGTTTACGTGCCGTTTTCTTTGCATGACTTGGCGCTAAAATGTAGTGCAAATTGGTTGTTGCGCCAATTAAGCTGCGCTTGAAGCTAAATTTGTTCGATGTATTGAAATAGATTTTGTCACTCATGACCGTTCCTTGTATCGCCATCATTATTGGCGGATCGAGCTCGGCCCTAAAAATCGAACGACCGTGCTATTTGTTGATATAAAAAATGGCGCTACTGCGATTTATCATCGCTTACCACCACTTCTCTAAAATTTTGTTGTAAACCTTACTTCAACAAGACTCACATGATTTGCGAGTCAACCTGCTGTATGTATTAAACCGCTTTCCAACTGGCTACCAAGCGCTCGACACCACTCCAAAAATGAGTGTGACTGGCTTGTTGGCCTCGTAATGAGTAGAACAAGTTCGCGCTTAAATAGAGACCGTACAACTCGAAGGTTGCCTGTTTCGGGTCTAAATCGGCTCTGAATTGTTTGCTCTCAACCGCTTTTGCTACCTGAATCGTCAAGTAATCAATCCACACTGAAATGGTTTTCTGCAGTGCCTTCTGAATCACAGAGGTTTCGCTGCCAGCGTCTTTCCAAGCATCAATAAACATACAGCTGCCTTGGAACGAATGGTTCCAGCCAAGCCAGTTATCGAGCAGTTGTTTAAGCTTGGCTTCAATATCACCGTCGCCCAACTCTCTCGCCGGAATGATGACTCTTTCAGTGAATATGGCGTTGGAATATTCGAGTACAGAGAGTTGCAGGTTCTCTTTAGAGTTGAAGTGCGCAAACAATCCACTCTTAGACATACCACACTGCTTGGCTAATTCGCCAATCGTCAAACTCTCGAGACCATTCTCACTCGCAAGTGCAAATGCATGGCTCAAAATATACTCTTTGGTTATCTTTCCTTTGCTCATTATTCACCAATAATAAATCTGATGCTTTATTTTTAGCACGTTCGTACTTTTTTTCAAGTTTTTTACTTAACCCTTGGTATTCATTTTGTATTATCAAAGAATTGTGGAAAAATGCGACAGTATTCAAAGGAAATTGAAATCGACTAACAAAGGAAAAACAATGAACACACTTTGGGAACAGTTTGCGTTTTCGGCGTCAGTAACAGGCCCTATCTGTTTAATGCTGTTTCTTGGTGTGATGCTCAAGCGAATCGGCTTGATCAATGACAATTTCATTGATGTCGCATCTAAGGTCGTATTTCAAGTCACCTTACCCGCGATGCTATTTCTTAGTATTGTTCAATCAAATCACAATTTTTCAGCCAGTAGCGCGTTAGTTGCGTTTGGCGTCATCGCTAACTTTGTCTTTTTCTTGTTTACTATTTTCTCGACCAAATTGGTATTCAAAGGCTCAAAAGATCAAGGTGTGATTGTCCAGGGTGGATTCCGCGCTAATACCGCAATCATTGGCCTCGCCTATGTGGCTAATATCTATGGTAACCAAGGCGTAGCATTGGCTGCTATCTATGTCGCATCTCTGACCGTGCTGTATAACATTCAAGCCGTGATTGCACTAACACCCAAAGGCAAAGACACCGGCGCGAAAGCCATTAAAGTCATCGTCAAGTCCATCACCAAAAACCCGTTGATCATCGCTATTTTCTTAGCGGTCGTCTTCTATGCGCTTTCAATTCCTATTCCAAAAATGGTGGCTGACGCTGGGCAATACTTTGCCAATATGACACTACCTTTGGCCCTGCTCTGTACTGGCGGGTCGCTGGATATTAGCTCGCTCAAACAAGAAAAGTTGTCGACGTGGTTCGCCTCTAGCTACAAGTTAATTGCCTCACCGTTACTGATTACATTGGCTGCTGGGTACTTAGGGTTTGAAGGGCTCGACCTCGGGCTTATCTTTTTGATGAGCGCAGCACCAACGGCAGCAGCGAGCTATGTTATGGCTCGTGCGATGGGAGGGAATTCAACCTTGGCGGCTAACATCATCGCGCTCACGACCGTTGTTTCTCTTATCACTTGTACACTAGGTATTTTTGCACTCACCGCAATGGGTTTAATATAGCTGCGACAGGCTTCAAAAAACCGACACAAGCCCTGAAATAAAGGTCATAAGCCTTGATTTAGGACTAACTGGTTGGGCACAAAGGCTGCTAGATTTCGTAAAAATTTTACTAAGAGATCTGATATGTCTTCCGTTCAACATACGCCTTCACAACACATCGCCAGTATCGAGTTAGGCCGAGTGATTGCTATCTTGGCGATCATTGGTTTACACGGCCAAATGGCACTCACTTATTGGCAAATAGATGAAGTGCCTTGGATCGGTTATGTGCTCAACCAAACCGCTCGTTTTGCGGTACCTCTGTTCTTCCTGATTTCTGGCTATCTTATTCAGCCTAAGTTGGCTGCATCGCCTTGGACAACCTTCATCAACTACTCCAAACCACTGCTTAAAGTTTGGTTGGCATGGAGCATCATTTGCTTAGTAATGCCATTCAATCTCGCGAAGGTAGAAGAGTTTGGCTATCTAGGTGAACGTGAAGGCTATTGGGGTTTCTTAATGAGCACTCCTCTTAACTCATTCTTAGAGGGCGGTCTGGTGCATTTGTGGTTCATTCCAGCCCTTATTTGCGCAGTGTTGATCATTGCTTTATTGGTTGAGTTGAAGCTCAACAAACTTCTATTACCGATAACCATAGCGCTCTATGGCTATGGTGTTTTGGCAGGAAGCTACGCAACGCTGACCGGATTAGAAGCACCCTTCTTCACGCGTAATGGTCCGTTCTTTGGCACTTTAATGGTGACCTTAGGTTTCCTTATTCGTCAGAATCAATGGAAGGTGTCATCAACTAAAGCGTTGGGGTTATTCGCGTTAGGCATGTTGATTCACTTTGCTGAGGCGGCATGGCTCACCACGTTCGACGTCGGATTCAACATGAATGATTTCTTGTTTGGCACGGCGCTATGGGGGATGGGCGTGTTTATGTGGCTTTTGGCTAACCCAAACATGGGTAACTACGCTTGGGTTCGTGCCATTTCAAATCGCATGCTGGGTATCTACGTAAGCCATTTACTGATCATTATTGTGTTGTTCAATGTCTGTGGAGTCTTAGGCATTACGGAATTGGCAAAAGACGTTACGGTATTTTTTGGCACCGTATTGTTGAGCTTTGGGTTGGTTGCTGGGATCGAGAAAACGCCACTGAGACGCGTACTACTTCGCTAGTCTTTATGCCTGAAACTATCCGCTAAATCAGTTTTAAAGAGCCACAAAAAATAAAGGCAAGATAACGGATTATCTTGCCTTTATTTCATCATGTCAGTAACGAGACTGTATCACTCGTTCAAGTGTTATCGGAACGCCATTGCACCCTTGCCAACACCTTCATAAGCGACGATTTGTAGTGATTGGCTCTCTGCTAGGCTAGGCTCAACTTGATCCGCAATATAGCCTGCCAGTAATTCTACTGTGGTATCTGTCGGCAAAATCTCTGTTTCACTCTTAGCAATAGCTAGCTCAAATTCACCTTGAGGCGCCGTGTAGCGGAAGCCATAGTGGCTTTCATCATTAACGCTGTTCGCGTGTTCACTCAGGTTAAGTGATGAAACTGAAACTTGGTCTTCTTTAGACCCTAAATAAATGTCTTCCCAACGCTGAGCAAACGCCTGCTCGCGTTGCTCGTCACGCTGACCATCAACTACGATTTCGACTGGAGAACGGTGGCCATGTGCGATGCGTTGGCAGTTGCCATCATGCTTTTTTAAACCATGGGTGTAGTGGTAAAACGCGCCATTAATGTTCTCATGACGTAGGGTGATCTCTAACCCTGTGACGTTACTTGGAAGGTTATCACGCAGAATATGATAAACATGAGCGGTCACACTCTCGATGGTGATCGCTTCTGCATCAATCAGGCAATATGCTTCATCAGGGCAATGTAGATGAAGACTCTTGTCACCACGCAACACATCAACCTTAGAGTAGCCCGCTTTGCTCGCTTGAAGAACAACTGCAGCGCTTTGCATTGGCAGCAGCAAACGGTGATCAACGTGCTCATCGACAAGCTGTTTGATCTGCTTTTTGACCTTGCTAAAATCCAGCACCATGCTCATTTCATTAAGTTCACCAGACATGGTGACATCTAAAATCCAACTATCTCCTACGACCCCTCTGTGTTCACAGATGTATGAAGAATCGATAACGGTAAGGTCTCTTACAAATAAGTTCAAGTTGAACTCCTTAATACTTTAATGAGATACGGGAGGCTGAATAATGTCCAGCAGGCACTTCGTCTCATTGGTGTCTAGATAAAATAGGACGAGCAGGATGTTACGACAAGCTTAAAAAGTCCACCTTTTTAGACCCTCTTTTGAGAAAAGAACAAACTCTGCACAATTTCCGCTAAAACATAGACCAGCCCGATGCGAATAGCCATATCTTGGGTAAGGTTGCCGAGCGTTTCACGATACATTTTGCTTTAGCCAAAGGCGCGGTGACACCCCAGCAACATGCTGAAAAGCGCGTGAAAATCCCGAATAGCTGCTGTAACCCACTTCATCAGCGACCCAGTTGATGGGCTTATTTTGCAATAACAGGGATTGAGCCACTGAGACTCGCCACTTTTGCACATAATCTCCGGGCGTCTCACCGACTTCTCGTTTGAACGCTTCAATAAACTGAGTTCGAGACATCGCGGCCAGTGACGCCATTTCCGCAATCGAAAAGTGGCGAGCAGGCAATAGGTGAACGGCCGTAACCACCGAAGCCAATCGTGGATGAGCTAGGGCTGAGAATACCCCTCGTTCAATTTGCTGCTGTTCAATGAGGTGACGAAAAATCAAAGCCATCAAGGCATCACTTAACTTATCCATTAGATATTGTTGCCCTGACGATTGTTGTCCTGAAGATGCTTGCCCCGACTCTCGAAACAGCACCTCTATCACTGGCATTAAGTTAGGTGCATCCGCAAACGGAATTACTATCACGTCAGGCAGAGCAGACAATAAAGGATTCATCTGCCCTGATCGATATTCGACATTCGCGCACACGACCTCAGCACCGTCTCCCACGCCTTCTATCATATGTGGAGTGCTATTCGGCAGATAAACAATGCAGGGCTGTGACAGTTGCCTGTACTCCGTGTGCGCACTAGACAAGGTCAACTCACCCGCGCTCAATACATGAAGATGCCCTTCTTTACCCTGTTGCGGCTTAAATGACGACACTCCGCACAAATTGCCAGAATAGAAAACACCGGTACGTATCGAGAAATGTTCCATTAGTTGTGAAAGCAGATCCATGCATCCTCCGAACGATTCGCTTACTTTTAAGTTCTTTTGTCCCTCTATAGACCGGACGAGTGGGCTAAATTATTTCAAACAAGATAACCAACACTGACAAGGAACTTGATATGTCACACATGAAATCGACCAGTCAAAAAATCACTCTATTGGCCGCGTTACTAGGAACCAGCTTTTCACTGATGGCAGCAGACATCGACATGAGCGTTGATAGCAATGACATCGCGATCAAAGGCTATGACCCAGTGGCTTACTTTACTGATGCTGGTGCCGTTCAAGGTTCATCAGAATTCACTGCTACTTATAAGAACGCTATTTATCAGTTCGCAAACAGTGACAACCGAGATCAGTTCCGCACCAATCCTGAAGCTTATGCGCCTCAATACGGTGGCTATTGTGCCTTTGGTGTGGCTATGGGTAAGAAATTTGAGACCGACCCTAACGCATGGAAAGTCGAAGATGGAAAGCTGTATCTGAACTTAGATAAATCAGTACAAAAACGATGGTTGGAAGATACGCAAGAGTTCATCCAAGACGCCAACAGCAACTGGACGACAATCAAAACCGTAGAAGCCTATAAGCTTTAGTCTATAAGCTTTAACCTACAAGTTTTAGCCTAGTAACTTTAACCTTTATCCATTGCCCATTAATAAAAACGGAAGCGACCGAACGCTTCCGTTTTCATTTCGACGTTCCAAATCTTAATAAGCCTCCAGCTATTGGTATCACCACAATAAATGGCGATGCGCTGCTCAAATCAGGAAAACCCGTCAGCCTTTAGCACGAATCAAGCCCATTTCTATTCTATACTCCTAGAAGATAAGCTTTTCTTTTTATGGAAGAATAATGATATTACCTAGGATTTTTGCACTTGGGCTCTGCGCCTTATCAACACTGACTTATGCAGCTCCATGGCAGTTCGTAAAAAGTGAAGACGGCATCATCATTGATAAGAGACCTCACTCTGAAGGCTTGGTAGAGATACGAGCACAAATGCAAACGCCCACCACTTACTCCGGTTTTTTACTGTTGCTGGAAGACAGCGAGAACGTGCCAAACTGGATAGATAACGTATCGGAAAGTCGCGTCTTGATGCAGATATCTGAGGATGAAAATATCGTCTACACCCAATTCAAAGCGCCATGGCCTGCTAGAGATCGCGATATGGTTACCTACTCAAAATACAGCATTGAGGACGGCCAGTTTGTCTTGTCGATTAAAGATGCCTCTAACTATTTGGCGAAAGAGTCGGGGTATATTCGAATTTACGATGTGGACGCACTTTGGACGCTGCAACCGCTCACTAATGGCAATACTTACATCACCTACACCGCATATGCGAACGCAGGTGGCATCTTGCCCAATTGGTTGATGAATAAGTTATCGATAGGCAGTGCGCTGAGTACGTTTAAGGGGTTGAAAGAACAGCTACCAAAATACCAAGGACAGCAGCACCCCAACCTGCCAAGTGAGTCTCGTTAACTATACAGGCTTAGTGAGGCAGGCAGCGACAGTGCTAGATAATCTAAGGTCTTCTTGCTAGGTCGCGAGCTAAGATAAGCGCTAAACCAAACACCTGAAGAAACAGGGCGATGTTCTTATAGAAAGCCATTTTCTCATCAAGCCTTTGGATTAACTCAACCAAGGTCAGATTATCCAAATAGTAGTCATCAATTCGGGTTCGTTGCGATTCTTGGGCACTGTTTATCAGCATCATAATACCAATTCCATTAAAT
>NZ_CAWNBB010000066.1:0-22653 GCF_963872585.1 Vibrio sp. 10N.222.47.A9
CATCCCGCGTCCGGATGCATTGTTTAAGTACAATGAAACTTGACCATCTTCTTCAGTGCAAAGCACAAGAGAGAATTTGGAGCGATACATCGGGTTCGAACCGATGACCTCAACCTTGGCAAGGTTGCGCTCTACCAACTGAGCTAGTATCGCAATCTGAAACGTCTTTCGTCGTTCAGGGCTGCGAATTATAAGAGCATTTTTTTGTGATGCAAGTCCTTAATGCAAAATTACGAAAGTTTTTACTCAACTGCTGTAAAAGCACGCAGATTTGCAAAAAAATCAGCTCTTATGTCCCTGAAAAGTTAGATAAACGTGATCATTTGATCTGATTAGATGTTAATAATCGTTTTTCGGTAGTACTGCAGTTCAGCGATCGACTCACGAATATCATCCAATGCAAGGTGACTTCCCGACTTTGAAAAACCATCGAGTACTTCGGGTTTCCAGCGACGAGTCAGCTCTTTCAGGGTACTTACATCGACATAACGGTAATGGAAGTACTCTTCCAACTCTGGCATGTGTTTGTATAAGAAACGGCGATCTTGGCCAATGCTGTTACCACAAATCGGTGATTTGCCTTTTGGTACCCACTTCTCAAGAAACTCAATCGTTTGTTGAATAGCCTCTTGCTCTGAAACCGTGCTTTCTTGAATTCGTTTCACTAGGCCGCTGCCGGTGTGGGTGGTTGTACACCACTCGTCCATCTTGTCCAATTCACTCTGAGGTTGGTGAATAGCCAAAACAGGTCCTTCAGCCAGGATGTTAAGCTCACTATCAGTAACGATAGTAGCAATTTCAATGATTTTATGAGTTTCAGGATCAAGTCCTGTCATCTCTAGATCAACCCAAATAAGGTTCTGATCGCTAAAGGACATAAGGCGTCGCCTATTTGTTTATGTATAAAAGAGGTACTATACCCAAATAACTATACTCAAACTAGCTTTAGGGCCATCGAAATCAATGGTACCAACAACATTCCGTTTGAGTCCTCAATCATCAAGTTAGATGTGTTAAGTGAAAAATTGTGGCTAAAAAAAAGAAGTTAACCAAAGGTCAAGTGCGTCGTGTACGTAGCAACCAGAACAAGCGACTCAAGAAAGAAGATTCTATCCAGTGGGATGAGAACATGCTTGGCGGAACAAAAAGCGGACTCGTAATTACGCGCTTTGGCCAACATGCCGATATCGAAGATCTTGAAACCAACGAAGTTCACCGTTGTAACTTACGCCGCAGTATTGAAACGTTAGTTTCTGGAGACAAAGTCATTTGGCGCGCAGGACTTGAATCAATGGCCGGCATCTCTGGTGTTGTAGAAGCCGTTGAGCCAAGAACGTCAATGCTAACTCGCCCTGATTACTATGACGGCCTAAAACCGGTTGCCGCAAACGTAGACCAAATGGTTATCGTTTCAGCTGTACTGCCGGAGCTATCACTTAATATCATCGACCGTTACTTGATCGCCTCTGAAACGGTGAATATTGCCCCTTTAGTTGTGCTCAATAAAGTCGACTTGCTGACAGAACAACAAATTAGCGAATACCGCGAAACGCTGAAAATATACGAGAAAATCGGCTATAAAGTCATGTTCGTCAGTAAAGAGTCGGGTTACGGCATCAAAGAGTTGGAAGCCGAACTGAAAGATCGTATCAACATTTTCGTTGGTCAATCTGGCGTAGGTAAATCCAGCGTAGTGAATGCACTCATGCCAACATTAGACATTGAAGAAGGCGCGGTTTCTGAAAACTCAGGACTGGGTCAACACACTACGACTGCAGCGCGTTTGTATCACTTCCCTTCTGGTGGTGATCTTATCGATTCCCCAGGGGTACGTGAATTCGGCCTATGGCATTTAGAACCCGATGAAGTCACTGATGCTTTCATTGAATTCAAACCATACCTGGGTGGTTGTAAATTCCGTGACTGTAAACACAATGACGATCCTGGATGTCTTCTACGTGAAGCCGTTGAAGACGGTAAAATTAGCCGCTTACGTTTTGCTAGCTACCATCGCATTATTGAAACAATGGCTGACAACAAAGATAACCGTCAGTACTCACGAAGCAAGAAAGCCGATCTCTAATCGCGTTTTTGTGAACAAATGTGTGCATTTACTGACAATTGGCGCGAATTTAAGTAACATCTCGCGCCCTAAACCGTCATCGACAGATTTAATTGAAAAACAATTAGCATTGGAAAATTAATACAATGGATAAGATTAAAGTTGGATTGCAGTACTGGATCCCACAGCATGGGCTAACTCGCCTAGTCGGTAAACTGGCGTCTGCTAAAGCGGGTGGCTTAACGACAGCGATCATCAACTGGTTCATCAAGCAATACAAAGTAAACATGGATGAAGCTCTGCATAGCGATCCAAAACACTTTAAAACATTCAATGAATTCTTCGTACGTGAATTGAAAGAAGGCATGCGCCCTATCGCAGAAGGTGACTCTGTTATTGTTCACCCTGCTGATGCACGTGTAAGCCAGTTTGGCCCAATTACTGACGGTCAACTGATTCAAGCTAAAAACCATAACTACTCAGCTCGTGAGCTATTGGGTGGTGATGCTGCTCTAGCGGATGAATTTAAAGACGGCGAGTTCGCAACGCTTTACTTGTCGCCAAGTGATTACCATCGCGTGCACATGCCATGTGACGGCACACTGCGTCAGATGATCTACGTTCCGGGTGACCTTTTCTCAGTTAACCCGTTAACGGCAGAGAACGTTCCAAACCTATTCGCACGTAACGAGCGTGTGGTTTGTATCTTTGATACTGAGTTTGGCCCAATGGCACAAGTGCTGGTTGGCGCAACTATCGTTGGCAGCATCGAGCAAGTATGGGCTGGCACCATTACTCCACCTCGTGGTAACTCAGTTTACAAATGGGATTACCCTGCACAAGGTGATACAGCCGTCGTCTTGAAGAAAGGCGAAGAGATGGGCCGCTTTAAGCTTGGTTCAACGGTTATCAACCTGTTCGCTAAAGACGCAATCAAGTTTGACGAAACGATGCAAAATGGTGAGAAAACCGTTCTAGGCACCCCTTTCGCGCATATTGCGGGCAAAGACGCTGAAGTAAATGAAGAGACTGCTGAAACTGTTGATTCAACAGAGAACACAGACCAAGTCTAACTCTCTGAGTTAACTTAGTAAGCTTTAAGGGCGCGTTAGTTTTCTATTTTTAGAGAATAACGCGCCTTTTTCTTATCTAGTTCGAGACATTTCCCTTCAAGATTTCAACAAATCTAACTACCGATAACCTTATTCTCAACGAGCAGTACGTCGAATTACCAAGAAAAAAGATTGACCAAAAACAAAACAACTGTCGAAACCTTAAACAACTTTCCGATTTTACAACCCGTCTCCAAGTACCAAAAATCCAGATAACTTACTCTATTTGAAGATATTTTATTCATAGGGTCTTTGTACATGCCTAAACTCAATGTTGGCGTTCTGGCCAAGCTGTTGATTTGTTTTGCGATTCCCTTGGGCGTGTTATTCATGCCGATAGATTCAATACCAATCGATGATCTCACGCTGATTCAACACCGCTTGTTGGCAATATTCTTGTTGGCCGCTTTACTGTGGGTGCTTGAACCTGTTCCGGTATTCGCCACTTCCATTTTGATCATAGCACTTGAACTGGTGATGATTTCCGACAAAGGCTTACACCTATTTAGAAACCCACCAGCAGGACACGATCTCGGTGAGTTAATCAAATATACCGACATATTCGGTGCATTTTCGTCACCAATCATCATCCTCTTCATGGGTGGTTTCGCTCTCGCGATATCGGCATCTAAGTACGAACTCGACAACAACTTAGCGCGAGTATTACTCAAACCATTTGGTACAGAACCGCGCTTCATTATGCTCGGCTTAATGCTGATCACCGCCGTGTTCTCAATGTTCATGTCAAATACCGCCACAACGGTAATGATGCTCGCTCTGCTAGGCCCAATCGTGGCGTCAGCACCAAAAGGCGACATGGGGATCAAGGCGTTGGTGTTGTGTATTCCAATTGCTGCTAACACCGGTGGTATCGCGACACCAATCGGTACACCGCCCAATGCCATCGCACTGCAATACCTTACGGGTGAGAACAGTATCGATTTCCTTAGCTGGATGATGATGGGCTTACCCTTTGTGATCATCCAACTCACCATCGCTTGGTTTCTTCTACAAAAACTCTTCCCTTCTACGGAAAGAAACATGGTGCTCAAGCTTGATGGCCAATTTAGAAAAAGCTGGCGTGCGATTGTGGTTTACATCACCTTCGCTGCGACAATCTTATTGTGGATGACCACCAAACTGCACGGCATGAACACTTATGTGGTCTCGATCATTCCATTGGCGGTGTTCACTCTCACCGGCATCATGGGCAAAGAAGAGCTCAAGCTGATTAACTGGGATGTATTGTGGCTAGTAGCCGGTGGTATTGCGATTGGTATAGGACTCGATAAAACAGGCTTAGCCGTGGCACTCGCACACGCGATTGATTATGAGTCGCTCTCACCAACGGCGGTAGTGCTAACGTTATCAATCGTATGTTGGTTAATGGCGAACTTCATGTCAAACACCGCAACGGCCAACTTACTGATGCCGATCGCCGCTGCGATTGGTGCATCAATGGAAAGCTTGGTTGCGATAGGAGGCCTGCAAGGACTACTGGTTGTGGTCGCCTTCTCTGCATCGCTAGGTATGATTTTACCCGTATCGACACCACCAAACTCGTTGGCCTACTCGACCGGGCTTATCGAAAGTAAAGACATGGCGAAGATGGGGATTATCTTAGGGATTGTCGGTTTGCTGATGGTCTACCTCGCACTGTTTATTATCACCTAGCACGTTAATTTATTATCACCTAACACGTTAGCTTTTCACTACAACCCTCCAGATAGCAATCGTGATTTCGCTATCTGGAGGGTTTATCAGTTTTTAATCGATAGATAATTGTGATTCTACTTCACGGTTTATTAAAAATAACGACAAGTCATTTTAAATTTTTGATTTTAAACACATTTACCAACATCAAGACAACGGCACTATACACGCATCAGAGACACACCAATTCACCATCAAGTACGTAATTAGGTTTTTGTCTAATAGAGAGGAATAGACCTTGAGACATACTATTAAGTTTAAAATTCAGATCGCGATTGCGGTCATTATCGCCGTCGTGAGTGGCGCTCAAGCCTGGATATCAGTTAATCAGCTGACTCAAGAAACCGAGGTCGCGATTAACCAAGAAATGAAAAATGTCAGTGTTGGCACCACCAATTACATTGCCGATTGGCTCTCAATCCGCAGTGATATGATGCTTGCCAATGAATCGACTATTTCAAGTAGTAGCAACTCTGATCGCGAGTTATTGATCACCAAGCAAGCCGGACAATTCTTGTCTGTTTATGCAGGATTCAGCGATGGCACGATCGCCTATGGCGACAAAGGTGAAGATTGGCCAGCAGGCTACGACCCGCGCACTCGCCCTTGGTATAAAGATGCCAACGCAACATCAGATCTCATCATTACCGAGCCTTATCAAGACTTTGACGGCAGCATTGTCATCAGCTTTGCGAAAGCATTCAGTGGCGATAGACAAGGTGTTCTCGCGGCCGATCTAACCGTAACTAGCATTATTGATACCGTGCTCAATGTAAAACTGGATAACGATGGCTTTGCGTTTTTAGTCGACGGCAATAACAACATTGTGGCCTACAGTGATGAAGAACTGAGTCAAAAACCACTGACCAGTTTGAATCCAGAACTCACAACCAACAAGGTGTCACAACTGCTCCAAGACCAGATGATCACCACTCTCACTTGGCCGGGTCAAGGCGATAAGCTGGTCTATATTGCCAATGTCCCGAACACCGATTGGTCGTTAGGTATCGTTATCGATAAAGACATGGCGTTTTCTGCAGTATCCGATGCCATTCAATTCATCACGCTGACCTCTTTGGTGTTGTACATCATCATTTCAATTGCGAGCACAATGGTGATCAACCGCCTACTTTCTCCATTACAAACCTTGTCTGAAGCCTTAACTCAGCTCGCTCAAGGCAGAGGTGACCTCACTCAGCGCATTGATATCACACGTATGGATGAGATTGGCAAACTTGCCGAGCTCGTGAACCAGTTCTTAAGCCAGATGCAAAGCATGTTGAAGGGCGTAATAGAGCACAGCCACGATCTCAACAACCATGCAGAGAAAGCCAATCAACTGGCGACCCAATCTTCGATTAGCGTTGAGAATCAACAAAACGATATCAACCAAATTGCGACCGCGATTCATGAGATGTCCGCCACCGCAGCCGAAGTGGCTAGCCATGCCGAATTAACGGCATCCGCTTCTCAAGCATCCGCTACCGCTTGTAACGAAGGCCAAGAGGTCATCCAACAAAACCGCGATGCGATTACTGGCTTGGCGACTCAAGTTGAAGACGCCGCCAATGTGATTCGTGAATTAGAGAGCAATGCTCAAAGCATCAACCAGATCCTATCCACCATTCAAGGCATTGCCGAACAGACCAACCTGTTGGCATTGAATGCGGCGATTGAAGCCGCTCGTGCGGGTGAACAAGGTCGTGGGTTTGCGGTTGTGGCCGATGAAGTTCGAGTGCTCAGCCAAAGAACGCATGGCTCGACCGAAGAAATCCGCGTGATGATTGATACGCTGCAGAAAAATACCGAACATGCTGTTGAAAGCATGACCACCAGCACTCAACTGGCAGAGAACAGTGTTGGCTTCGCAGAACAAGCCCATGGCAGCCTGACTAAAATCACGCAAGCGATCACGGAAATCAACGATATGGCGCTGCAAATCGCAAGTGCTGCAGAGGAGCAACGCGCGGTGAGCGAGGACATCAGCCGCAATACGCAAGGGATCAAAGACGCCTCAGACGATTTGGCACAACAAGCAGAAAGCAGTCGCAATAGCTCAAATGAAATGAGCAGCGCTGCTGAGTCGATGCGCCAAGACGTGGAGCGCTTTAAGGTATAGCGCGCCTCAAGCAAAGTAAGTGAACCACACCAGCAAGCGACAGCTGACATAAACTAATAACTGAAACAAAGTCGTTCTTTCATAAGAATCACTTTGTTCTCAGTTCGGTTTGATGCATATTGATGAGCTAATTTATCCCAGACACAAGGATGTTATTCAGATGGGATTCGAATGGTTAGCTCTAGCTGCCGCTTTTCTTTGGGCGATTGCGAGCCTAATGTCAGTAAAGCCTGCTCAACACTTAGGCTCTTTCGCCTATAGCCGCTGGCGAATGGGTTGTACCGCTATCATCTTATCGAGCATGGCTTGGTTTACTGGCGGTTGGTCAAGTGTGGAAGCTGACTTAGTCACGCCGATGATGCTGTCTGGACTAATTGGCATCTTCATTGGTGATACCGCCCTATTTGCTTGTTTGAACCGAATGGGACCGCGCCAAGCGGGTTTGCTGTTCTCTTGTCACGCCGTGTTCTCGGCGATTCTTGGTTACTTCCTGTTTAGCGAAAGCATGACTTCGGTGGAGCTGATTGGCTCGGCATTGGTGTTTAGTGGTGTATTAACCGCAATCTTCTTTGGTCGTCGTGGCCAAGCGAACAACCAACTCGAAACCATTAAGGGCACGGTGTGGATTGGTGTGGCGTTGGGAATCACCGCCGCGATCTGCCAAGCATTGGGCGGCATTATTGCCAAACCCGTGATGCAAACCAGTATCGACCCAATAGCCGCCTCTGCTATTCGAATGATCACCGCTTTTGTTGCTCACTCACTGTTTCGCTTAACGGGCGCCAAACTTTCACGCGCACTTAACCCAATGAATAAGCAGATATTCGCGATTACCGCGGTTAACGGGTTTTTGGCAATGGCTGTAGGAATGACGCTGATCTTGTACGCGTTGCAGGAAGGCAATGTCGGCATGGTCGCTCTGTTATCTTCAACCACGCCCATCATGTTGTTACCGATACTCTGGTTGTACACCAAACAGAGGCCAAATGCCTACGCTTGGATAGGTGCCATTGTTGCCGTGGTGGGTACTGGGATTCTGGTTAGCTAGTGGCACCGGAATTCTGGTCAAATAGTTGTACAGGTATTTTGGTCGGCTAATGAAGCTGATTGGAAACGGATTGGAAGCTGAGAGTTAATAGCTAACCGTTAATAGCTAAGGACTATTAACTCTCAATAAAAACAAAAGCAAAAAGCTAAGAGCGTGGGAACGGAAAAGCCGTCACATCATCGATGTGGTCGTAGCCGAGCGCCAGCATGATCAGACGATCGATACCTAGAGCAACACCCGCACAGTCTGGTAAGCCCGCTTTTAATGCCTCAATCAAGTGATGGTCAATCGGTTGAGGCGATAAGCCCATCTCAATGCGTTTGACATTATCACCTTCAAAGCGCTGAAGTTGTTCTTGTGGTTTATCGAGTTCATGGAAGCCGTTTGCCAATTCAATCCCTTTGAAGTACACCTCAAAGCGATCCGCCACTCGTGGATCATTCGGGTTAATCTTGGCTAACGCCGCTTGTGATGCTGGGAAGTCATAAACAAACGCAGGTACTTGCTGCCCTATCTTAGCTTCAACCCCAATACTAAATAGCAGCTGCAATAAGGTGTCGCGGTCTTCTTCTGGATCTGCAATGTCGCTGAGTCCTAGTTTCGCCGCAGCTTGCTTTAGCGTATCCATCGAATCCTCCAACGGACACACACCTAACACATCAATAAAGGCTTGTTGGTAAGTCATTCGCTGTGCTGAGCCCGACTTTAAGACCTGCTGTAACAGCAGATCCATTTCATCCATCAAGTCATGATGATCAAAACCAACGCGATACCACTCCAACATAGTGAACTCAGGGTTGTGATAACGGCCATTTTCTTCGTTACGAAAAGACTTACAAATTTGGTAGATACAGCCACTACCCGCCGCTAACAGTCGTTTCATATGAAACTCTGGGCTCGTCATAAAGAACAGTGGCTGGCCGTGCGCATAACCCGGCCCTACGAATTCAGTTTTGAACGTATGCAAATGCACATCCGTCACCGTGGCGTGACTCATCGCAGGCGTATCCACTTCCATCACGTTTCGCTCTGTAAAGAACTGGCGAATTTGATTAAGGATATCAGCACGTTGCTTTAATTGCTTAATGGTTGCGGCGGGTTGCCATGTAGAGTGCATTATTAAGTTCCATATCACTGAATTCTAGGCGACGAAAATTACCACCTTTCGTCTCTTTTGTAAGCTTCTATCTGTCTATTGATGAGAGCAAAATGTTGTTTTAATGAAGCCAGAAAATTACGTTCTACAATACAATTATCAATACAGCTTTCACATCAACATTGATAACGAAAATCATACTCAACAAGCCGTTAACACCCGTCCTGTGGGTTAATCGTTATCAACAATTCATTGCCGTGATTGCAGTCACATAACCTATAATTTCTATGCCTCCATATGCATTACCGACCTAAAAACCCAAATGCATCAATTTTTGAAATGCGTTCCTCTCTTACACTGAACCTACCACTTAAGGCTTAGGGGTGCTAAATGGTTCCTACGATTTAGAGCCTCCTAAATAAGCTTTTTATAATAACAAGCGGAATACTCCGCATCACACTGGAGAATAACTGTGAAGACAATTACCACAGATATCGCAGTCATCGGCGCAGGCGGCGCTGGTCTTCGTACAGCTATCGCTGCGGCTGAAGCTAATCCTGAATTGGAAGTAGCACTGATTTCTAAAGTTTACCCAATGCGTTCGCACACGGTAGCAGCAGAAGGCGGTTCAGCAGCAGTAATTAAAGACGAAGATAGCCTAGATAACCACTTCAACGATACTGTTGGCGGTGGCGACTGGCTATGTGAACAGGATGTTGTTGAATACTTTGTTGAAAACTCGACTCGCGAAATGATCCAAATGGAACAATGGGGCTGCCCATGGAGTCGTAAAGAAAACGGTGAAGTAAACGTACGCCGATTCGGCGGTATGAAAGTAGAGAGAACGTGGTTCGCAGCGGATAAAACCGGCTTCCACATGCTTCATACTCTGTTCCAGACTTCGATGAAGTACGACACAATCAAACGATTTGATGAGTACTTTGTGGTGGATTTGATCGTTGAAGATGGCGAAGTACAAGGCCTAATCGCGATTCATATGTCTGAAGGTGAGCTTGTTACGATCAAAGCGAAATCTGTTGTATTAGCAACAGGTGGCGCAGGTCGTGTTTACCACTGCAATACCAACGGCGGCATCGTGACTGGCGACGGTATGGCAATGGCTTATCGCCACGGTGTTCCACTGCGTGATATGGAGTTCGTTCAATACCACCCAACAGGCCTACCGGGTACTGGCATCTTGATGACCGAAGGTTGTCGTGGTGAAGGCGGTATCATCGTCAACAAAAACGGCTACCGTTACCTGCAAGATTACGGCATGGGCCCTGAAACTCCAGTGGGCGAGCCGAAAAACAAATACATGGAACTGGGTCCTCGTGACAAAGTTTCTCAAGCATTCTGGCATGAACAGCAGAAAGGCAACACCATCAAGCACCCACTTGGTGATGTCGTACACCTTGACCTTCGCCACCTTGGTGAAGAGTACCTGCAAGAGCGTCTTCCGTTCATCTGTGAGCTTGCAAAAGCGTACGTAAACGTAGACCCAGCAAAAGAGCCAATCCCAATTCGCCCTACCGTTCACTACACCATGGGTGGTATTGAAACTAACGGTACCTGTGAAACTCGCATTAAAGGCCTATTCGCCGTTGGTGAATGTGCTTCAGTTGGCCTACACGGTGCAAACCGCCTAGGGTCTAACTCTCTGGCTGAGTTCGTAGTATTTGGCCGCGTAGCCGGTGAACAAGCCGTGAAACGTGCCGCTGAATTCAAAGGCTGGAACGAAGAAGCTATCACTAAGCAAATCAAAGCGGTTGAAGATCGCATCGCAGGCATCTTGGCTCAAGAAGGCGATGAGAACTGGGCTGACATCCGTACTGAAATGGGTCACACCATGGAAGCGGGTTGTGGTATCTACCGTCAAGAAGACTTGATGCAAGAAACCATCGACAAAATCACTGAACTGAAAGCGCGCTACAAAAAGATCAGCATTAAAGACAAAGGCAAAGTGTTCAACACTGACCTACTTTACGCTATCGAAGTGGGTTACGGCCTTGAAGTTGCAGAAGCGATGGTTCACTCAGCGATCCTTCGTAAAGAGTCTCGCGGTGCACACCAACGTCTAGACGACAACTGCACAGAACGTGATGACGTAAACTTCCTGAAACACTCTCTGTCTTTCTACAACGAAGATGCAGCACCAACCATCGACTACAGCGGCGTTAAGATTACTAAATCTCAACCTAAAGCTCGTCTATACGGTGAAGCAGCCGAGAAAGCCGCTGCCGCTGAAAAAGCAGCAGAAGAGAATGCGAAGAAGAGCGAAGAGGAGCAAGCATAATGTCAGCGAATCGAATCCAAAAAATTGAAATCCTGCGTTATGACCCTGAGCACGATGCAGAACCTCACTTTCAAACCTTTGAAGTTCCGTTTGATGAAACTATGTCAGTACTTGATGCGATTGGTTACATCAAAGATAACCTAGATAAAGACCTGTCTTACCGTTGGTCTTGTCGTATGGCGATTTGTGGTTCTTGCGGCATCATGGTTAATGGCGTGCCAAAACTGGCATGTAAAAGCTTCTTACGTGACTACCCGAATGGCTTCAAGATTGAGCCTTTGGCTAACTTCCCAATCGAGAAAGATTTGATTGTCGACATGACGCCGTTCATCGAGCGCCTTGAAGCAATCAAACCTTACATCATTGGTAACGACCGTAAGCCAGAAGACGGCACTAACATCCAAACTCCAGAGCAAATGGCGAAATACAAACAGTTCGCTGGCTGCATCAACTGTGGTTTGTGTTACGCAGCGTGTCCTCAATTTGGTCTAAACCCTGAGTTCATCGGCCCTGCGGCACTTGCTCTTGCTCACCGCTACAACCTAGATAGCCGTGACAATGGTAAAGCTGAACGTATGAAGCTTATCAATGGCGACAATGGCGCTTGGGGCTGTACGTTTGTAGGTTACTGTTCTGACGTATGTCCGAAGAAAGTAGACCCAGCGGCTGCAGTAAACCAAGGTAAAGTTGAGTCTTCAATGGACTTCGTTATCTCGATGTTCAAACCTGATGGCGAACCGGTTAAAGCGACGGAGGAAGCGTAATATGAGCAATCGTAAACCTTATGTTCGTGAAATGAAGAGAACGTGGTGGAGCAACCATCCGTTCTACCGTTTCTACATGCTACGTGAAGCGACTGTACTGCCTTTGATTCTATTCACTCTGTTCCTAACCTTCGGTTTGGGTTCGCTAGTGAAAGGGCCTGAAGCGTGGGAAGGTTGGTTGAGCTTTATGGCTAACCCTATCGTTGTTGGTATCAACATCGTGGCACTGCTAGGCAGCTTACTGCACGCTCAGACCTTCTTCAGCATGATGCCTCAAGTAATGCCAATCCGCCTTAAAGGCAAATTGGTAGATAAAAGAATCATCGTACTGACCCAGTGGGCAGCGGTGGCATTTATTTCTTTAATCGTTCTCATGGTGGTGTAAGGAGCTTTCGTTATGAACAAAAATTACAAAGTGAAACCTGTTAACCACGATCCTAAGCGATCTGATGAACCAATCTGGTGGGGCCTATTCGGCGCTGGCGGTACTTGGTTCGCGATGATCACACCAATCACGATTTTAGTGCTGGGTATCTTAGTGCCAATGGGCATTATCGATGCGGATGCAATGAGCTACGAGCGTGTTTCTGAATTCGCCACCAGCATTATCGGTGCGCTATTCATCATCGGTACGCTAGCACTGCCAATGTGGCACGCAATGCACCGTCTTCACCACGGCATGCACGACCTTAAGTTCCACGTCGGCGTTGCAGGTAAAGTGGGCTGCTACTTCGTTGCAGGCCTAATCAGTGCACTGTCTGTTATCTTCATCTTCATGATCTAACAGTTAAGAGCAGATTCGGGATTCGAGTAATCGAGATTCGAAAAGCTTAAGAGCGAAAAGACTAAAGCAGAACAGGAATTTCTTGTTCTGCTTTTTTGTTGCTTGTCGAATCCCACACACCTAGCTCACTCGCTCTTGATCTTCAAGCTCTTCGTATCTCGCATCTCGGTTACTCGAATCTGCTCTTCTGCTTTTCCTGAACGCCAGATACAAAAAAGGCCGCTATAAGCGACCTTTTCTATTTCACTGAGCCACCCCAAATAGGGTGGACACAATCAAATTATTTTACACGACCAACGTATTCGCCAGTACGAGTATCAACTTTAACAACTTCACCGATAGCGATGAATAGAGGTACACGAACAACCGCGCCTGTTGCTAGAGTTGCAGGTTTACCACCCGTACCCTGTGTATCGCCTTTCAGGCCAGGATCAGTTTCAGTTACTGGGATCTCAACAAAGTTTGGCGGAGTAACAGTGATAGGGTTATCATTCCACAACGTTAGAGTACAAACGTCATTTTCAACTAACCATTTTGCTGAGTCAGCGACTGCTTTTACGTCTGCTGCGATTTGCTCAAATGTTTCGTTGTTCATGAAGTGGTAGAATTCTCCATCGTTGTATAGGTAGCCTAATTCAACGTCAATAACATCTGCAAGCTCGAAGCTTTCGCCTGACTTGAATGTTTTCTCTAACACTTTGCCTGACAGCAGTTTACGAAGTTTTACACGGTTAAACGCTTGGCCTTTACCTGGCTTAACGTATTCATTGTCGATAATTGCGCAAGGCTCATTATCTAACATGAATTTTAAACCGCCTTTGAATTCATTGGTGCTTACTGACGCCATGATTTTCTCTTCCACATCTTTGAGTTAATTTCAATGCCGCATATCATAACCCGAAAAGTCGAATCTGTTGAGCAAAACTGGCTCAAACAACTATCGAATGCGATCTCTGACCCGTCAAAACTGCTTGAGGCATTGGAAATAGACCCAACACCGTGGCAAGCAGGCTTTGCTGCTCGTGAGTTATTTGCACTTCGGGTACCCCTTAGCTTTGTCGAACGAATGGAAAAAGGCAACCCACACGACCCTCTATTGCGTCAGGTGTTACCACTCAACGAAGAGTTCGAGGTTCATCAAGGCTATTCAGCCGATCCACTAGAAGAGCAAGAAAACGCGATTCCAGGACTGCTGCACAAATACAAAAATCGTGCACTGATGATTGTAAAAGGAGGCTGCGCCATAAACTGCCGCTACTGCTTCCGCCGTCACTTCCCTTATCAAGATAACAAGGGTTCTAAGTCTGTGTGGCAAACCAGCCTCGACTATGTAGCCGCTCATCTAGAGATCAACGAAGTGATCTTATCCGGTGGCGACCCTTTGATGGCCAAAGACAGCGAACTCGAATGGCTGATCAATACCATCGAACAGATTCCGCATGTGAAAACCGTTCGAATTCATAGCCGATTACCGGTTGTAATCCCAGCTCGAGTGACGGATGAGCTGTGCCAATTGTTAGCTCAAACTCGCCTCAATGTGGTGATGGTCAGCCATATTAATCATGCCAACGAGATTAACTTAGAGCTCAAGCAAGCCTTTCATAAGCTAAAGCAAACTGGGGCCACTCTGCTCAATCAAGGCGTGATGCTAAAAGGTGTAAATAACAGCGCTAACTCATTGAAAGAATTAAGCGAAAAGCTATTCGACGCCGGTGTTTTACCTTACTATATGCATGTACTTGATAAAGTTCAGGGCGCCGCTCATTTCTATATTTCTGATGAAGAAGCCAAGCGTCACTTTAAGGGATTAATCTCTGAGGTTTCTGGCTACCTCGTGCCTAAGTTAACTCGTGAAATTGGCGGACGCAGCAGCAAGACGCCACTCGATCTACATATTGAATAAAGAAGTTGCCGAAATGAAGACGTATCCGAAAAACAAGCTATCCTCGAACAGAGGTTTTACTATGATCGAATTGGTCATCGTAATTGTTATTTTAGGCATTATTTCAGTGACTGCAGCGTCGAAATTTCTCAATCTACAGAGTGATGCTCGAATTTCAGCCCTTCAAGGTTTGAGAGGCGGTATGCAAAGTGCTGCTGACATGGTTTACCCGATTGCAATTCAGCAAGGTTTAGAAAAGTTAAGCGCTGCTAAAATTACAATCGAAGGTGACAACATAGAACTTGCATATGGGTACCCAGCGGCAGACTCAGCAAATGCTTGGAGTCTGTTGATTGAAAGTACTTTCGCAGATTCCATATTTAATGCGAATGATCCTGCTGAATGGTATTTCCATAATACTTCTAAAGAAATACCATGGATTCGTTTCATGACCAAAAGTAAGAAGAAATCTTCGGAAGACTGCTTCTTACTTTACAACGAAGCAACCTCTTCCTCTGCACCTAGCTTTGAATTAACGACAAACGGCTGCTAGCTTTTAAGTCACCTCTATCAGTCGTTAAGACAAAAATTTTTTGTTCGATCGTCCGGTCTATTATTAGCATACTCGGCTCTATTCTAAATTCTTAGGAGGGGTGATATGTCACAATTTATAGAACAAACTCTCAACCTTGCCCCCTTTAGCTGGGCAGGCCTCGCAGCATGCATGTTATGCGGTTCTTTAATCGGAATCGAAAGGCAAACACGCGGTAAACCCGTCGGAATCCGAACATCGATTCTGATCATCAGTGGTACCTATTTCTTTCTCACCATGGCGATTAGCCTATCCCCCAACACGCTCGATCAAGCTCGTGTGCTTGGCCAGATCATTACGGGTGTTGGATTCCTTGGTGCAGGGGTCATGATGACATTGGATGGCAAGATTCATGGCGTGACTTCAGCTGCGATTATCTGGGTACTCGCTGCATTAGGCATGATGATTGCCTTAGGGCATCTCTCTCAGTCTGTCATCATCACGCTAATGGCGCTGGTTATCCTGCTTGGCGTCGACAAAGTGGAAAATAGCTTCCAGAGCCTACGCCGTGGTGTGCATCAGAAGTGGATGCGAAAAGGTCGCGTGAAGAAGTAGCCTCTCACCTTGAATGAAATCTACTAGACACAATTCCTTAGAGACAAAAAAGAAGCCTAGTCAAACGACTAGGCTTTGAGTTTTTACGAAAGCGCTTAATACACCTGAATACACACCTGGTTCTTACCAGCAGCCTTGGCCTTATAGAGCTGCTCATCAGACGAACGAATACTCTGGTTTTCCCACAAGTGCCCGACACTGTCGAACTTATACAGAGAGTAGAGCGTCGCGCCACCAGACACTGAGATATTCACCTTGTCACCTGTTGGGCATCGATAACTCTGTAGGCTAATGTCGTTTTGAATTCGTTCAAAGATCGATGAAAGCAGCTCTGAGGATTCACCCGTGATCGCGACAACAAACTCTTCACCACCAAACCGTGCCACGATATCTTGCTGCCTAACGCTGTTCAGCATCAACTGAGCAACATGGCAAATCACCTCGTCCCCCGTTTTGTGGCCATACTGATCATTAACCACTTTGAAATCATCGATATCAAACACACCAACACCAATAATCGGCTGTTCATCCTGAGCCAGTAATCGAGCTTCAAAGCCACGTCGATTCAGTAAGCCCGTTAATGGATCGCGCATTGCTAGGTCATTCAAACGCTGGTGTTCTTGTCTTGTATAAAAACGCCATAGCCATAAAACCGAGAGTAAATACAAAACCAACAGTATCGAAAGCTGAATCTTCTCCATCGCCAATACATGCAGAAAGTGCTCTATCTTATCTTCTTCAATGCTCAGGTATAGCTGGGTGTTAATGTCATCAACATAGAGAGGCTTGGAATAGGTAAAGTCCATAAACCCGTACTTGTTTGCGCCTCGAGTACTGGTGACTTTATAACCATGGGTAGGGTTCGATACGAGGTTAGAGACATAGCCATCGACACCCAATACCCCTTTAAACTCACCATTAACGTAGATCCCTTTGGTTAAGGTCACCACTTTCTTACCTGTTAAGTAATCATCGTATTGGCCGGTATACACTACCTGATCTTGCCCCTGAGCTAAGCCAAAGCGAATCGTATTAATCCAATATGGTCGGCTATTTACGACAGAGTCGAACGTATCGCCTTTCATATATTGGGCAATATCGGAGGGGGAAGAGATAATAAACTTCTCTTTCGAAATAAAGTAGATCGCAGAGATGGTCTCTATGGTATTGGCAAAGTAAGCCATGGTCGGCGCGATGAACAAGCGCTTACCCGCCTCGGTATAAAGGTCCGATTTCGGGTCGCACATCTCGCGAGGGCCAGAGAACATAAAGTCAAAGCGAGGGGCATGTTGCTCTTCACTGGTGAAATAGCACGTTTCATCTTCGATCTTTTTCTCATGCGAGAATACGTAGGTGTCACCATGCAGTGGGTAGAGCGCAGTGATGTTGTACTCAAGCGCATTAATGATCTGTGTGAGCTCCGCTAAAGAGCGTGTCACGCCTTGGTTTTCGATTCCATACTGTTTATCTGATTCTTCCGCTGAATCAACGAGCAACAAGCTCAAAACTACTAAAAAACTGGCGGTTAGACTTAAAAAAGCCTTTTTAAAATCGACGGTATGGGGATTAATCAAAGCATATAAATCATCGTTGGGAATTTATCGCACATTGTACTTATAAATCAGAACATCGCAACAACAAATATAAAACAGAATGCTTATTGGATAGTTGGAGAAGTTTATCGTAGACGTAGAATTGAATGTAATAACGCCTAAACAGTGGTTTAGGCGTTGATATACTTAGTCTTTAATCGCGTATGCGTAACTAAAAAGCGAATTCGCTAACTAAAAGTCGCCAATAGTAGAACCAAAGGCTAAACGACCGCTTTATTTAGCAAAGTTTACAATCGGGAAGCACGGGAAGAAACCGTTATCAGCACAGTTAATCAAGCCAATTTGCACGCCTTCGATTTTGTTGGTTTTGTTGAAGATACCAACCTGAACCGTCGACACTTCTGAAAGGTTCGCAGCACCCACATCAACCATAGTGTTACCTTCTGAGTAGTTGACGAAGCTCACGTTCGCGCCTTTCACATCATTGGTGATGTTCACTGCACCCAAGTTCAAACCTGTTGTTTTTCCTGGGTTCCAGTTGAATATACCCAAAGAAGCACCGGTCATTTCTTGGTTTACTTTATGCGCACCAAAAATACCCAGGTTCACACCCGTCGTGGTTTGTGTTTCTGACATACCCACAACCGCAAGGTCGACACCTTTAACGTCGTTCACTTGTCCGTGAAGCAAAGCCAAGCGTACACCACCAACCGCATCAGAATCCGGAGCATTGAAGCCGTTGATCGTTGAAAACATAACAGGCGAAGAAGCAAATGCCGCCGGTGCCATTACTGCTGCAGACACAGCAAGTACTGAAAGTAATTTTTTCATTGGGGAGTCTCCACTGACTTATTGTTGACTTGATTAATCCATTTTCAATCAAGCATTTATTATCCATTATTCAACAGCTATCCATGTTAGATCAATGTCATAACTGTACTGTTGAATATAAGACGCAAAATCATAAAGAGCAATGGAAAAGCAGATCAAAGGAAGATGCGGGATGCGAGTAAACGAGATGCGAAGAGCAAAAAAAAACGGAGACCGAAGTCTCCGTTTTCTAAAGCTTATGTATGGCTTTCTCTGTTACGAGAAAGGGGATGATTACATCATGCCGCCCATGCCACCCATACCGCCCATGCCACCCATATCAGGCATTGCAGGGCCAGAATCTTGTGGCTTGTCAGTGATCATAGCTTCTGTTGTGATCATAAGACCAGCAACTGATGCTGCGAACTGAAGTGCAGAACGAGTTACCTTAGTTGGATCTAGGATACCCATAGCAATCATGTCGCCGTATTCGCCAGTAGCCGCGTTGTAACCGTAGTTACCTTCGCCAGCACGAACATTGTTAGCAACAACAGATTCTTCATCACCAGCATTGGTCGTGATTTGACGGATAGGCGCTTCCATTGCACGTAGTGCAACGCGGATACCTACGTTTTGCTCTTCGTTGTCGCCTTCAAGGCCAGCAACTTTAGACGCAGCGCGGATAAGTGCAACACCACCACCAGCAACCACACCTTCTTCAACAGCAGCGCGAGTTGCGTGAAGTGCATCTTCTACGCGGTCTTTCTTCTCTTTCATCTCAACTTCAGTCGCAGCGCCAACTTTGATTACTGCAACACCGCCAGCTAGTTTAGCTACACGCTCTTGAAGTTTTTCTTTGTCGTAGTCAGACGTTGCATCTTCGATTTGTTGACGAATTTGAGAAACACGACCTTTGATCATCACTTCATCACCCGCACCATCGATGATGGTTGAGTTTTCTTTAGTGATCGTAATGCGCTTAGCTTGACCTAGGTCTTCTAGCGTTACTTTCTCAAGGTCTAGGCCGATCTCTTCAGAGATAACCGTGCCGCCCGTTAGGATAGCGATGTCTTGCAGCATAGATTTACGACGGTCGCCGAAACCAGGAGCTTTAACAGCCGCTACTTTAACGATGCCACGCATGTTGTTCACAACAAGAGTTGCTAGCGCTTCGCCTTCTACATCTTCAGCGATGATAAGAAGTGGACGAGATGCCTTAGCAACCGCTTCTAGAGTCGGAAGAAGTTCACGAATGTTAGACACTTTCTTGTCGATAAGAAGAATGAACGGGCTATCTAGATCAACAGAACCGGCTTCTTGGTTGTTGATGAAGTAAGGAGATAGGTAACCGCGGTCGAATTGCATACCTTCAACTACGTCTAGCTCGTCTTGTAGAGCCTGACCTTCTTCAACCGTGATAACGCCATCACGACCTACTTTTTCCATCGCTTCAGCAATGATGTTACCTACTGTCGAATCAGAGTTCGCAGAGATAGTACCGACTTGCGCGATAGCTTTCGTGTCTGAACAAGGAACAGAAAGGTTCTTCAGCTCTTCAACAGCCGCGATAACCGCTTTGTCGATACCGCGCTTAAGATCCATTGGGTTCATGCCAGCAGCAACCGCTTTTAGGCCTTCAGCGATAATAGACTGAGCCAATACTGTTGCTGTTGTTGTTCCGTCGCCCGCCGCGTCATTCGCTTGCGAAGCCACTTCTTTAACCATTTGTGCGCCCATGTTTTGGAACTTGTCTTCAAGTTCGATTTCACGTGCAACTGAAACACCATCTTTAGTGATTGTTGGTGCGCCAAATGATTTGTCTAGAACAACGTTACGGCCTTTAGGACCTAGCGTTACTTTTACTGCGTCAGCCAGAACGTTTACACCTTCTAGCATTTTAATACGTGCGTCGTTACCAAATTTAACGTCTTTAGCAGCCATCTTAATTTCCTTTAAAATTCTTTATTAAATCAGTTCAATGTGTGGCGCGGATTACTCAACGATCGCCATGATGTCGTTTTCAGACATGATCAGAACTTCTTTGCCGTCGATCTTTTCAGTTTTAGTGCCGTAGCCTTCAGAAAAGATAACAGTATCGCCAACTTTAACGTCCAATGGTTGTACTGAACCATTTTCTAAAATGCGGCCTTTGCCAACAGCTAGAATAGTACCGCGCGTTGATTTTTCAGCGGCAGAACCAGTTAGAACGATGCCACCAGCAGATTTAGATTCAACTTCTTGGCGCTCAACGATAACTCGGTCGTGTAGAGGACGGATATTCATCGGTCGGATCTCCTGATAATTTCCATTTAATTTGATAGTTGCCACGATTGGCATGGGGTTACCCAATATGTTGGGGCGATGTGGAAGAACCCAAGGGGGAAAAGATAAAAATTGTGATCTAAGGGGCAGATATGGGATGCGAGTAAACGAGATGCGAAGAGCTTAAAGATAAGAGCAGATGCGGGTAAACGAGTAGCGAAGAGCTTAAAGGCAGATACGGGATGCGGGTAAACGAGTAACGAAGAGCGGAAGACAAGAGAATTGCCTTCTTGGTTTTTGCCTTTCGCATCTCGAATCCCGTTACCCTCATCTAACTCTTTGTATCTGCTCTTCAAGCTCTTCGCATCCCGAATCTCGTTTACTCGTATCTGCTCTTTCACATCCCGCATCTGCTTTTCTTCCCTTCCCGCCCGCATCTGTTTATCCTACGCTTTTGGTTTCTATCGGCGTTTTACATGCAAGATAAGCACGGGCTATTAACCGCCCCAATTGAGAGTACATTGCGTACCATGACCATACCGACCATATTCGGTATGGTGTCGATCTTGATGTTTAACCTCGTCGATACCTTCTTTATATCATTACTGGGTACACAAGCCCTTGCAGCGGTGAGCTTTACCTTCCCAATCACCTTTGCGATTAACTGCATCACCATGGGGATAGGTATAGGCCTTTCGACGTGTATTGGGCGGTTGCTTGGCCAAGGCTGCGCGCAAAATGCGGCGAGATTTACCTGCCATGGATTATTACTCGCACTACTTCTGGTCTGTTGCGCTTCCGCCGTTGGCATTATCTCACTCGAACCTTTATTTACCTTGTTGGGTGCCGAAGCGGAGTTACTGCCTCTCATTTCTGAGTACATGCTGATCTGGTATGTCACCATTCCCCTATTAGTGATCCCAATGGCAGGCAACAGTGCCATTCGTGCCAGTGGCGATACCAAAACGCCCGCTAAAATCATGATGTTGGCAGGGTTAATCAACGGCGTTCTCGACCCTTTGCTCATTTTTGGATACGGCCCCTTCCCTGAATTAGGGATTCAAGGTGCTGCAATTGCCAGTGGTTTCAGTTGGTTTGGCGCTCTGTGTTGCTCGCTGTACATATTGATTAAACGAGAGAAGCTTCTGGCTTTACCCAACATCAAAAGCATCCTTAGCGATTGGCATCAAATACTCACCATCGGCACTCCTGCTGCGCTGTCCAATGCACTTAATCCATTAGCGGGTGCCATCATAATGATGATGTTGGCCAAACAAGGAACCGAAGCCGTTGCTGCTTATGGTGCTGCCCAGCGTATTGAATCCATTCTGATCATTGTGTTGATGTCTCTGACCTCTGCCCTTACGCCTTTCATGGCGCAGAACTTTGGCGCAAACAACCCTCAACGCAGTTTTAAGGCACTATTTCTAAGCATGCGTTTTGCTGTGATGTTCCAAGGTTTGATTTTCTTAATGATGGTGCCGCTAAGCATTCCTTTGGCCGCCCTGTTCTCTCAAGAAGAATCCGTACGAGGCATTTTGTGGCATTACCTGTTAGTTGTACCCTTTAGCTATGGCTTCCAAGGCATTGTGATGATGCTGATCAGCGGCATGAATGCCATGCATCAACCACTTAAAGCCTTCCAATGGAGCTTCATGCGTTTGTTTGTGTTTACCTTGCCATTCGCGTGGATAGGCAGCCAAATTGATGGTGTCGAAGGGTTGTTTATCGGTTTAGCCTTGGGGAACATCATGGGTGGTATTTCAGGGTATTGCTTTGCGCTTCGTGTTAGGGGGAAAGCAGATGCGGGATGCGAGTAATCGAGATGCGAAGAGCCTAAAAAAGCAGATGAGAGATGCGGGTAAGCGAGATGCGAAAAGATATAAGAGCAGATGCGAGATTCGGGTAACCGAGATGCGAAAAGATATAAGAGCAGATGCGAGATTCGAGTAACCGAGATGCGAAAAGATATAAGAGCAGATGAGAGATTCGAGTAACCGGGATG
>NZ_CAWNBB010000067.1:0-7070 GCF_963872585.1 Vibrio sp. 10N.222.47.A9
AATTACGCAACAAAGCCCATTACATGTGATGAACATGCTAAAAGAACCAACAAAAGTGTTTTCTTTAAAAAAGTGCTCGGTTTACATGAATCGACCGAGTTAAAACAAGCTGTCCATTCTTTCAATGAACGTAGTAAAGATGATGTCATTGCGCGCCTATTTTTAAATAGCATTACATGGTTAAAAGCGATGCTAGTCAAAGCCATCGTTTATTGACAAGCTGCCAGTTATTTAAATGATGAAATAGTTTCTAGTGCCTGATTAAAGTCATCATCTTGAATGGAGGACTTCACGGCCACTTTACCATCTGGTTCGATTAAGGTGATGGTTGGAACTTGGTTCACGCCAAACTGTTTGAATAACGAACCATCTTGGTCAAACACGATCGGTAGCGTGGTGCCATAACTTTTACGGTAATCATTAAGATCATTCACTGAAGACCATAAGTTCGTCGATACTGTCACCCATTGTACTTCTGATAATTTTGATTTTTTCTCTAATAATTCACGCACTTGAGTACACGCTTTAGACGTCGTTGGTTCGGTTTCTTCTAAGTACCATTCACACCAAGGGCCGAAGAAAACCACGCCGACTTTTTTGCTAGTTGTGGTATTAAATTTCACATCAATATTGGTGTTATCAATGGTGGTGAACGTCATGTCTGACACTTTATCACCGACTTGATAGCCTGAATTATCATCAACGAAGGTTGGATTTTTCACCGCTTTTTGACTTGCTTTTTCTGCTACCACTTTATCTAACGCTTGGTGGAATTCTTTGTCATCAACATGACCAAAATAAGCGAACTTGCCGTTTTTATCTATCAACAAATGTTGAGGTGTAACACGCAAATGGAAAGCACGTGCTAATTCACCATTATCAATGGTAATTGGCATGGTTAAGCCCATTTTTTTACGAAACGCCGTTACCGATTTTACATTATCGCTGATACCAGTATTAACCGCGATTACTTGAACTTGGTCGCCATATTTCTTGTAAATCTCTTCAAATCCAGGCATTTGTTCACGACAAGGAACACACCATGTTGCCCAGAACTTAATGTATACCGGTTTCTTACCATACACTTCCGCTAAATCGATCACTTTGCCATCAATCGTTTTTACTGTCATTTGAGGAGCGGCTGTACCAACCAAGCCTTCACCCGCTGATTTTGCTCTACGTTCACCATCAGCAGAGTAATCATCGGTTGCATGAGCCAGCTGCATAAAAGCAAGTGAGCATACCAATGTTATTAATGGTGTTTTCATCCAATGAAACAATCGTATTGACATAACATTATCCTATTTATATTGAAAATTTAGAAAATTTCTGACTTCTCGTGTTTGTACTGCTTTGCGCTAGATACAAGAATAAAAACCAGAAAAAATTAAAGAAGCATCAAACATTCAAACTTAAATGTTCACATACTTGTTTTTGAATTTTTTGTATTTGTTGCTCGACAACCTGTTGATCACCTGCCGTTCCTTCGATAGAAAAGAAGTGCAACTTAGTTAATCCTATTGTCGAAAGGATCTCTTTCATATATGGCGTGAAAAAATCTGGTTGGTAAGCCTGTTCACCAGAAAATACCCCTCCTGATGAAATCAATATATAAACCGGTTTATCTTCTAATAATGGCTGCTTTCCGGTGCTTGTGATTTCAAAGGTTTTCCCCGCACGAACCACATGGTCTAGCCAACATTTCAGGCTAGAAGGTAAAGTATAGTTATGCATTGGAGATGTAATGATCACTAGATCTGCTTTCTCAAGAGAAGCAATGAGCTCATCTGACAAGTCTAGACTGGCTGATTGAGTCTGTGAGCTTGCTGCACCACATAAAACTTGCACATAACGTTGATCAATATGAGGCAATTTTGTTGCGTCGAGAGTATCAATTTTAACCTCAGAACTATCCGCTAAAGTGTTCACCATAGCTTGGGCAATAAGCTGCGTAGATGCTTGATTTTTCTGTGGGCTCGCGTTAACCAAAAGTACGTTCATATTTTTCTCAAATGCTTATTATCGAGATCATTAACCAATTTAGATTCACAACTAAGGTGGGTATAATACTGTCCAATATGGAGTACAATAAGTGCCATAAATTAACTATTTTTATAGACCATGTTTTAAATCCATAACAGGCGGAAATGTTGATGACTAAAGTATTAGCTTACAAACAAGTTTACCAACGAATTCATGACGCTATTTTACAAGGTACATTGAAGCCTGGTGAACGGATTCCTTCTGCTCGAACATTAGCAAAAGAGATGGGCGTATCAAGAGGAACGGTCGAGGAAGGGTATGCTCGGTTAAAAGCAGAAGGCTATATCGAATCAAAAGGGCAAGCAGGAACACTCGTAAGTGATAAGTTGCATACTCAACCGCGAATACTAAAAAAACAATCTGCCTCACGCCAACCCGGATTTCAACCAGAAATAAAATTATCCCAAATTTTACCATTCCAATTAGGCATTCCAGCTTTGGATGAATTTCCAAAACAAGTCTGGGCTCGAATGACCGCAAGGTGCACGAGAAATATGACAACTGATGATCTCGCTTACCCATCAGTTTATGGTAACCCACAACTTAGAATTGCTATCGCTCAATATTTACAGTTATCACGTGGTATTCAATGTGAGCCCTCACAAGTGTTTATTACTTCAGGATATGTAAATTCCATTAATTGGATTTGCCATGTGTTATTAAAAAAACACGCTTCGGTAGCCATGGAAGATCCCGGTTATCCTCTGACGCGTCAACTGCTGTTGAACAACAGTTTAACCCCACTCCCAATGCCGATTGATGAAGACGGCATTATCTTTGACCCCAAATCAAAAGCTGATGTAGTTGTGGTGACTCCCGCTCATCAAAGCCCAACTTGTGTATCCCTTTCTTTAGAACGTAGGCAAGCGTTACTCAATTGGGCGGAAAGCAATAAACGCTGGATCATTGAAGATGACTATGATGGTGAATATAGACATACAGGGCTCCCTTTACCGGCCTTAAAGAGCATCGATACACAAGATAGAGTGATTTATTCTGGAACATTCAGTAAGGTTATGTTCCCAAGTTTACGCATGGCGTACATTGTCGTACCACAAAGCCAAGTAGCTGCCTTTGAACAATCATCAGAATTTTTTGCAGGGAATGTATCAGCGCTAACTCAAGCCTCGGTACTCTCCTTCATACAAGAAGGCCACCTCTCACGTCATATTCAACGCATGAGAAAACTCTATAAAGAACGCCGCGATATGATGACAGCGGTATTTCAAGACGTTTTAGGCCCCGCAATCACCATCAACTCACAACCCGGTGGAATGAATTTGATTGTGAGACTCAACAATAGATCCATTAATGATCTCACATTAGCTAACCAAATGATTGAGTCTGGTTTATTTGCCCACGGATTATCGCAATGGGCTTCATCGCCGTGCGAACCAGGAATCATTTTAAGTTTCACTAATGTCCGAGATAAATCTGAATGCTATGAACTAGCTTCTCGTTTCAAAGCGGTGTTAATGGGCTTATAAAAATGGTTTGGGACAAAAGCTTGCCAGTGCCTGTGCTAATTTAGAAAACTATGAATAATCAAAGGTATTGCAAAGTTGTTGGGAAGAGCTAGTGCGATTTTACTCATCGCACTAGCAAGAAGGTTGGATTAGTTTAGGTGCGGATTAAGTGCCGTTACGTTAAATCGACCACTTATACACAACGAAATCTATATTCTATGCTTGTCTTTTAAACGCTTGTTATGGCGCGTTACTGGTAGTTTTGCTTACACCAATTCCCCCAATTTGTTTCACCCAAGAGCTTTCGTGCCTTAATGGTGCGAAACACGTTAATAAGTCCCATACAAATACCAAATAGGGATGATGCGATAAGATAGGTTATCCAATGGTCAGGCTCTGAATGCCAAAATAATATCCACATTAGCGCCCCCCACAACCCTCCCATGAACAAACTATTTGTTATTAGTATTCTTATAGGAGACTGAAAAACTAGTGGTTTTTGGGACGGGTCTTTGTATTTAGACCAAATAAAAGTTGTTGGCTTGGTTAAATCTGCTGGTACACCCTTTTCAATGAGGTGCTTTTGAATGAATTTCGCCTTTTCCATCTTAGCCTCTATGCCATGTAGCCAACTTCAAGTCTAAGTCCATATCACGACTTATCGAGAATAGTGATTAAAGTTCTGCGACTAACTTCAAAGTCTGGCTTGCGCCATAATTTTTCTCTCTAGAATCCTCATGAATCTAACCATACTCCGTTTTATGCAAAACGAGCAGTGACATGATGACCATAAAATTGGTGTTCATTATTCCTATTATGTAAACTCCGTGAGTTTGTGCTCAGAAACAGCCCTTAAAGCAAGTCAAACGCTCTTAGCGAAGATTTTAGACGGTTAATCAAGGCGATATGATTCTATGCCATCTTATAAGTTTATAACGACTTCAGAGCGACTTACAGAGCAAAAACCAGCGAGTTCATTTAAGTCAAGAACTGCACTCGGCCCCCCATTTTTTCGTACTTTGTGAGTTTTGGGTGTCAGATTAGTTATACTTGGTCAAAATTCACCCAGCTGAGAGCGTGGGTGTTTTGGCGAAACCAATAATGGGGCAGATCTGAGCTAGCTGGCACTTTTTGAGAAAAGTGCCACGAGTAAAACTTCAGGTCTATGAAGCCTCTGGACAGAAGTATTTTAGCGACCTTGCTAATTTAGCCATTTATAAATTAATTCAAGTGTGGAAAATACCCTGATAGGTAGCACCCACGACCACTTTCTCTAGAACAAACACCATGGTCACTAAACTCAACCAAATCGAAAGTACAGCGCGTTGAAAATCATTCTTTAGGGCTTTCAGGGCTGCGCCTTGTCTTTCCAAAACTCATATTGCATTGCACTATCATCTATCCCGCTCCCCGTAATTTGTTGTAAGGCTAGATGCATTGCATAGTTGAATTTATCAAGTGAGCTACAAACTTGAGGGCTCATATAAGCGATGATTTTATTTTTTTGTACTGAATAGTGACTAGATTCATAGTGCTTAATCTTTGAGTGATTTTCTATATCTTTTAAGCAAGCCCTTACGCCACACCACATTGAATACAGCTTATGATGATTTTGATTGAGACTAAAAATTAAGCTCAAATTCATTGAACTTATATCGTCAACGTTTTTGTCATTTAGAACATTAAGCAGAATCTGGCGTAAGGTTAAGTCATCCTCAATCTTTTTATCTAGCTCCATATTCAACTGGTTTAGATAATCGCTTAGCTCTTTCTCTTGCAAGCTGACCATATGTTGGCGATGTTGTAGAACCTGAAGGTATATTTGCACACACAAAACTGTCAACGTTAGTAACGCCAAAATTGGAGTATAAATACCGCCAATATAGCCGCCTAAGTATGACCACTCTGATGGTGATTGCCAAAAACCAATTCCAAATTGATAGATGTACGCCACCATTGGAAGCACAAGAATCACTGAGACAATGATTAACAACGATTTTTGATTCATTCGATACTCCATGATTAACACTAATGTCGGACTTGGCAGCAAGTTTAGAGTGCAGCTGAAAGTTTTTCCGGAAGCAGCGCTTTGTTAAATGTTTGTATGCGTTACTTCCTTGCTCTCAAAAGCGTACGTGTTTCTTTGAGTGCAGCCTGAAGTATTCTTGTGGTTTCAGCTGACTTTTGAGCTTCCATTTTACTTACTTCTAAATCAATGGTTGTTTCACCTTTTTTAAGCACAAAATTGCGTTCTGTCGCTAACAAGCTTTCAACCACTGTCGCTTTTAAAGCATTATCGTCACCATGTACTGCTATATTCAATGCGGTCAACTTACTCTCTATGTTAGTAAGTTCGTTCTGGAAGTACTTCATATCGTTAAGGTTTGCACGGTACAAACGAAGAAAAAAGTATGAAAATACTTCAATAAACAGAACAACTGAAAGTCTTGGTATGTAGTATAAAATGTAATCCGTTAATATATTGCCAGTCATGGAATTGTCTGCATCATATACAAAGCCACCAACGACTAACATGTATGCGAGTACGCTAATTCCTAAAACTGTCGTCACACTACCAATGAACAAATTAACATTTGCTCGGCTAGATAACGTTCGAATTTCACTTTCTACACGCGCTCTAAACTGATAGCTTGCTTTCTGTGTCTGCTCGAAAGCGTCATATGAATTAACTTCAGCTTTAAAACTACTAATTAAATCTGATGTCAGTTTCTCGCTTACATCTGATTTAACTTCGTTTAGTACGTTTTTATAATCTTCTGCTGAAATACTTTCTTCATTTGTTCTGCTTTTTTCTTTAGCAATTTCAATCTCAAGTTGAGCTAGCTTTCGTTGCATAATTCGATTGGCAGATAGAGACGATGTTGAGTTTTTTACGAACAACTCGTCAAAAACAACTAATGCAACACCTAAAGCTGTTAGTACAATACCCATTATTTGATGAAATTGAGAAATTTCACGAATTGAGCCTAGACCGAAAAGTCAAAACGTAGATACTAATATCAACATCGTACCAACGAGAATCATGGGACGTGAAGCTAACGTTCGATTGACGTTACCACTAATTGATGAACTGACATTTCCTTGTACATGTTGAACCTGAACTGTACTTTCACTTGTTTTTTCTGTCATTTATATTTCTCACTCTATTCATTGCTCCATAAGCATATAACATTTTATTATCGTGCCAGCACGAATTGATGTATTCAGCATATCTCAAGCACCATATCTAACCAACTGAAAATTATGATATAATTCAGTTATGGTCTAATTTCCAGTTGAAAAACGTCAAGCACCACATTGCTCCCGATTCAAAGCACGTAGTCAATCAAAAACTTTCCTTTTGTTATCTATTACTCAATAGCTTAGAAATAGTTGAACAACATATTCGTGCTTAAGTGTGATTGAAGGTCAGTCTGTTGTAGATTAGAAAGTTTAGCTACATTGTTGGATCTCTAGACGTGAGGAAAAGTAAGGCAAGTTGCAGGGTTTGAAACTGAGTTCAATCCCTCTCTGGCTCACTTTGGGGCATTTCTGAGTTAT
>NZ_CAWNBB010000068.1:0-999 GCF_963872585.1 Vibrio sp. 10N.222.47.A9
TAAATACGTGGATTCCATATACGTTTTGGGGTAGATCTGTACTAACTGAATTAGCTAGCTGGAAGATGGGAAATCAATCTGGGCTTAAAAATCTAGCCCAGATTAAATCTGATAGGCACCGAGTCAAAAATGGGTAACTGTCAGATCAGGGCTGAATTAGTACACTTTAAATGCTTTCAGCAAATTCAGGTTCCTTCGTCTTAGTTAAATCGGTGATAGCACCAAGCTCGATTGCTTCTTTCAACTCAGCTTGCTTGCGTATGGCTTTAGTTTCATTGAAGTCCTGTGCTACAGCCGTTTCGATGAACTCAGCATCATCAATATCGAAGTTCTTAACAGCTTTCTTGATGTCAGATAGGTCCACTTGGAAAAACTCTTTACGCCTATTCACCATGTTCAGACGGTCATTATCGAATACGCGATGCAACTCTTTCTCAAGAGAAGGTGCGTCAGTGGTGTGAATCATGGCGTGGACATCAAAACTGAATGGTACTGAAGCATCACCCAACTCCTTGACCCGATCCATTGGTTCGAGCCGGCGGGTCATACCAATCTTATAAACATTTTCTCCAAACGAGCCAATATTACTAATATCATAAACGTGACCTTGCTTGGTTTGCTCTGCCATACTCTGTGCACGTTGATGCTTTTGCTCTGCGGCTTCAAGATCAGACTGTAGCTGTGCGATCTGTTCTTCCAGTTTACTACGGGCTTCGTCATTCGCTGACTCAAGCTGTTTTCTAGCGGTCACAAGGGCTTTAGAAAAGCGTGCTTCTTCTTTGATGGCTTCTTGTTCCGCTTTCTTGATCTCAGCTTCAATCTTCGCTTCTTCACGCATTTGAGCCTTAATTTCAGCCTGTTCTTCTTTCTCTGTTTGTTTCTTTTCTTTGTGCTCGTGAGTCAGGCGAAGTTCCTCAACTTTTAATTGCAAATACTTATTTGAAATGACAATCGTGTTGGACTCATTTAGCTTATTAATGGCTTTGTTGCGTAATTAAA
>NZ_CAWNBB010000069.1:0-299 GCF_963872585.1 Vibrio sp. 10N.222.47.A9
ACCCTTTCGGGTTGTATGGTTAAGTGACTAAGCGTACACGGTGGATGCCTTGGCAGTCAGAGGCGATGAAAGGCGTAATAACTTGCGATAAGCCCAGATTAGGTAGTAATAACCTTTTGAGTCTGGGATTCCTGAATGGGGAAACCCACTTGCATAAGCAAGTATCCTGTTGTGAATACATAGCAACAGGAGGCAAACCGGGGGAACTGAAACATCTAAGTACCCCGAGGAAGAGAAATCAACCGAGATTCCGAAAGTAGCGGCGAGCGAAATTGGATTAGCCCTTAAGCTTTTAATGA
>NZ_CAWNBB010000069.1:348-2789 GCF_963872585.1 Vibrio sp. 10N.222.47.A9
TCATAATCAGTGAAAACGAGTAGGGCGGGACACGTGATATCCTGTCTGAATATGGGGGGACCATCCTCCAAGGCTAAATACTACTGACTGACCGATAGTGAACCAGTACCGTGAGGGAAAGGCGAAAAGAACCCCTGTGAGGGGAGTGAAATAGAACCTGAAACCGTGTACGTACAAGCAGTAGGAGCACCTTCGTGGTGTGACTGCGTACCTTTTGTATAATGGGTCAGCGACTTAATTTTAGTAGCAAGGTTAACCGTTTAGGGGAGCCGTAGGGAAACCGAGTCTTAACTGGGCGTACAGTTGCTAGGATTAGACCCGAAACCAGGTGATCTAGCCATGGGCAGGTTGAAGGTTGAGTAACATCAACTGGAGGACCGAACCGACTAATGTTGAAAAATTAGCGGATGACTTGTGGCTAGGGGTGAAAGGCCAATCAAACCTGGAGATAGCTGGTTCTCCCCGAAAGCTATTTAGGTAGCGCCTCGGACGAATACTACTGGGGGTAGAGCACTGTTAAGGCTAGGGGGTCATCCCGACTTACCAACCCTTTGCAAACTCCGAATACCAGTAAGTACTATCCGGGAGACACACGGCGGGTGCTAACGTCCGTCGTGGAGAGGGAAACAACCCAGACCGCCAGCTAAGGTCCCAAAGTATAGCTAAGTGGGAAACGATGTGGGAAGGCTCAGACAGCCAGGATGTTGGCTTAGAAGCAGCCATCATTTAAAGAAAGCGTAATAGCTCACTGGTCGAGTCGGCCTGCGCGGAAGATGTAACGGGGCTAAGCTATACACCGAAGCTGCGGCTACGTACCTTAGGGTATGTGGGGTAGGGGAGCGTTCTGTAAGCCGTTGAAGGTGGTCTGTAAGGGCTGCTGGAGGTATCAGAAGTGCGAATGCTGACATGAGTAACGATAAAGGGAGTGAAAAACTCCCTCGCCGGAAGACCAAGGGTTCCTGTCCAACGTTAATCGGGGCAGGGTAAGTCGACTCCTAAGGCGAGGCCGAAAGGCGTAGTCGATGGGAAACGGGTTAATATTCCCGTACTTCTTACAATTGCGATGGGGGGACGGAGAAGGCTAGGTGGGCCTGGCGACGGTTGTCCAGGTTCAAGTATGTAGGCGGAAAGTTTAGGTAAATCCGGACTTTCTTAACGCTGAGATACGATGTCGAGCTACTACGGTAGTGAAGTCATTGATGCCATGCTTCCAGGAAAAGCCTCTAAGCTTCAGATTGTAAGGAATCGTACCCCAAACCGACACAGGTGGTCGGGTAGAGAATACCAAGGCGCTTGAGAGAACTCGGGTGAAGGAACTAGGCAAAATGGTACCGTAACTTCGGGAGAAGGTACGCTCTTATCAGTGAAGTCCCTTGCGGATGGAGCAGACGAGAGTCGCAGATACCAGGTGGCTGCAACTGTTTATTAAAAACACAGCACTGTGCAAAATCGTAAGATGACGTATACGGTGTGACGCCTGCCCGGTGCCGGAAGGTTAATTGATGGGGTTAGACTTCGGTCGAAGCTCTTGATCGAAGCCCCGGTAAACGGCGGCCGTAACTATAACGGTCCTAAGGTAGCGAAATTCCTTGTCGGGTAAGTTCCGACCTGCACGAATGGCGTAATGATGGCCACGCTGTCTCCACCCGAGACTCAGTGAAATTGAAATCGCTGTGAAGATGCAGTGTACCCGCGGCTAGACGGAAAGACCCCGTGAACCTTTACTACAGCTTGGCACTGAACATTGAACCTACATGTGTAGGATAGGTGGGAGACTATGAAATTGCGTCGCTAGATGTGATGGAGTCGTCCTTGAAATACCACCCTTGTAGTTTTGATGTTCTAACGTTGGTCCCTGAATCGGGATTACGGACAGTGCCTGGTGGGTAGTTTGACTGGGGCGGTCTCCTCCCAAAGAGTAACGGAGGAGCACGAAGGTGGGCTAAACACGGTTGGACATCGTGTGGTTAGTGCAATGGCATAAGCCCGCTTGACTGCGAGAATGACAATTCGAGCAGGTGCGAAAGCAGGTCATAGTGATCCGGTGGTTCTGAATGGAAGGGCCATCGCTCAACGGATAAAAGGTACTCCGGGGATAACAGGCTGATACCGCCCAAGAGTTCATATCGACGGCGGTGTTTGGCACCTCGATGTCGGCTCATCACATCCTGGGGCTGAAGTCGGTCCCAAGGGTATGGCTGTTCGCCATTTAAAGTGGTACGCGAGCTGGGTTTAGAACGTCGTGAGACAGTTCGGTCCCTATCTGCCGTGGGCGTTGGAAAATTGAAAGGGGCTGCTCCTAGTACGAGAGGACCGGAGTGGACGAACCTCTGGTGTTCGGGTTGTCATGCCAATGGCATTGCCCGGTAGCTAAGTTCGGAATCGATAACCGCTGAAAGCATCTAAGCGGGAAGCGAGCCTTGAGATGAGTTTTCCCTGGC
>NZ_CAWNBB010000070.1:0-125520 GCF_963872585.1 Vibrio sp. 10N.222.47.A9
TTAATGGAATTGGTATAAATGAGATAATAAAAAGGCGCCTATTGAGGCGCCTTTTTCTGTTATTCACTTGCTGTCGCTCGAATCTAAGCGAGCAACAAGATTGTTTACTGCTCTTGTTCGCGCGCAATCGCACGGTAACCAATGTCATTGCGGTGGAACATACCATTCCAGCTAACTTGCTTCGTCAACGCGTAAGCGCGCTCTTGAGCCTCAGAAACCGTATTGCCCAGTGCTGTTGCACAAAGTACACGACCGCCGTTTGTCACAACGTCGCCAGCTTCATTATTTGTCGTACCCGCGTGGAAAACCTTTTGGCCTTCAACGTCGCTTGTTGGTAGTGAAATAACGTCACCTTTTGCGTAGTCAGCAGGGTAACCGCCAGCCGCAAGAACAACACCGATTGAAGCGCGTGGATCCCACTTCGATTCTGCTTCGTCGAGCTTCTCGTCGATAGCCATTAGGCAAAGTTCAACAAGGTCTGACTCCATACGCATCATGATAGGTTGCGTTTCTGGATCGCCGAAGCGGCAGTTGTATTCGATAACTTTAGGTGTGCCGTCAGCATCGATCATTAGGCCAGCGTAAAGGAAACCTGTGTAAGGTGCGCCTTCCGCGTCCATGCCACGTACCGTTGGGTAGATAACTTCTTCAAGGATACGGTTGTGGATTTCTGGAGTTACAACCGGCGCAGGAGAGTAAGCACCCATGCCGCCCGTGTTAGGCCCTGTGTCTTTGTCGCCAACACGTTTGTGATCTTGGCTGGTAGCCATAGGAAGTACGCTAGAACCATCAACCATTACGATGAAGCTTGCTTCTTCGCCTTCAAGGAATTCTTCAATCACCACGCGGCTGCCTGCTTCGCCAAATGCGTTGCCTGCTAGCATGTCTTTGATTGCGTCTTCAGCTTCTTCAAGTGTCATCGCAACGATAACGCCTTTACCTGCCGCAAGACCGTCAGCTTTCACTACGATAGGAGCGCCTTGCTCGCGAACGTAAGCGATAGCTGGCTCAATCTCAGTGAAGTTTGAGTAGTAACCTGTTGGGATATCATGACGAGCTAGGAAGTCTTTAGTGAATGCTTTAGAGCCTTCAAGCTGTGCTGCCGCTTGAGTTGGGCCAAAGATTGGTAGGCCAACTTCGCGGAATGCATCAACCACACCGATAACCAATGGTGCTTCAGGGCCCACGATAGTCAGTTCGATTTTTTTATCTTGAGCAAACGCGACTAAACCAGCGATGTCTTCAACGCCGATGTTTACGTTCTCTAGTTTCGGCTCAAGTGCAGTACCTGCGTTACCTGGAGCAATGAATACTGTTTCAACGTTTGGGTTTTGTGCCGCTTTCCAACCAAGTGCATGCTCACGACCGCCGGCACCGATAATCAATACATTCATGTTTTAAAATCCTTATAGCTGCTTCAGAGCCTTTATTTCTGTGTCAAACATGCTCACTTATGGTCATAAGCTCCGCGTGTTGTCCTTGAACTAAAGTCACTGACTTGCTCTACGTATTTCAAATATCGGAATATTTAAAAAATAAAATTATAAGTTTTGCTCAAAGTAGTTGGTGATGTGGCTAGGCAGCAATTGAGCCCATCCCCGGGAGCATAGTCCGCTATGTGACCGGGGTGGGCGAAAGCAGCTAACGACGCCACAGTGCCAAATACGAAGAGGAAATTAGTGGCGGAAGTGACGCATGCCCGTAAAGATCATCGCCATGCCGTGTTCGTCTGCTGCAGCGATAACTTCGTCATCACGCATAGAGCCGCCCGGTTGGATAACACACTTGATGCCAGCTTCTGCTGCCGCGTCGATACCGTCACGGAATGGGAAGAATGCATCTGATGCCATCACACAACCTTCAACCTGTAGACCTTCGTCTGCTGCTTTGATGCCTGCGATTTTTGCAGAGTAAACGCGGCTCATTTGGCCAGCGCCCACACCAATCGTCATGTCGCCTTTCGAGTAAACGATAGCGTTAGATTTAACGTACTTCGCTACTTTCCAGCAGAATAGCGCGTCTTTTAGTTCTTCCGCTGTAGGTTGGCGCTTAGAAACGACGGTTAGGTCATCCTCAGAAACCATGCCTTGGTCGCGGTCTTGCACTAGCAAACCACCGTTAACGCGTTTCACGTCAAAACCAGTTGTCTTAGTTGTCCACTCACCACACTCAAGCAGGCGAAGGTTTTTCTTAGCCGCTACGATTGCTACTGCTTCAGCAGAAACAGATGGTGCAATGATAACTTCAACGAATTGACGCTCAGTGATAGCCGTTGCTGTTGCTGCGTCTAGTTCACGGTTGAAAGCGATGATGCCGCCAAATGCAGACGTTGGGTCTGTTTTGAATGCGCGGTCGTAAGCTTCTAGGATGTCTTCACCTAGTGCAACACCACATGGGTTAGCGTGCTTAACAATTACACATGCTGGCTGGTCGAACTCTTTCACACACTCAAGTGCTGCGTCAGTGTCAGCGATGTTGTTGTAAGAAAGTGCTTTACCTTGGATTTGACGAGCTGTAGATACAGACGCTTCTTCAGGGTTTGCTTCAACGTAGAAAGCTGCTGCTTGGTGGCTGTTCTCACCGTAGCGCATGTCTTGCTTCTTCTCGAACTGTTGGTTGAACGTGCGAGGAAATTTACTTTCTTCGTCACCTTCTTTGTTCTCACCGTATGATGGAACCATAGTGCCGAAGTAGTTAGCGATCATGCCGTCGTAAGAAGCCGTGTGTTCGAATGCTGCGATAGCGAGGTCGAAGCGAGTCTCTAGGGTTAGAGATTTCTCGTTAGCGTCCATTTCAGTGACAACGCGCTCGTAGTCGTGTGCGTTTACAACGATCGCTACGTCTTTGTGGTTTTTAGCCGCAGAGCGAACCATTGTTGGGCCACCGATGTCGATATTCTCAACAGCGTCAGCAAGGGTACAACCTTCTTTAGCAACGGTTTCTGCGAATGGGTATAGGTTTACAACAACCATATCGATAGGGTTGATACCGTGAGTTTCCATCACGTCATCATCTTGGCCACGACGGCCTAGAACACCACCATGAACTTTTGGGTGCAGAGTCTTAACACGGCCATCCATCATTTCTGGGAAACCAGTGTAGTCAGATACTTCTGTAACAGAGATGCCTTTTTCAGCAAGCAGGCGAGCAGTGCCACCGGTAGATAGAATATCTACACCACGGTTAGCAAGAGCTTGTGCAAATTCAACGATACCAGTTTTGTCTGATACGCTGATGAGAGCGCGGCGAATTGGACGAGCGTTATTCATGCTTCCATCTTCCTCAAATTCATGGGGTTAAAATAAAGATATTTGCCAAAAAAGAACTTGTTTCTATCTTCTTAGCGTGGATTATCTTAGATACCAGTAAGAGATAAAATATTGGCCAGTTTTGGTAAAGACCTTTTGGGTTAGTCTTATGATTAAGCTATAAGATAACCAACTCCAAATTTGATGGCGCAGATTCTAACTAATTTATTACAAAAAAGCTCGCGCAATCGTTTGGCATCTCAAAATTAATTATGAAAAGTGCCATTTCAGCCTGAAAAGTAACGATAAGGTTAATTGTGGAATGGACGGAACAGTAGGAAAAAACATGTTTCAGATCGGTGAATTAGCGAAACGATGCGGTGTGACAGCCGATACCTTACGATTTTATGAGAAGAATAACCTGATCGCGCCAGCCAGTCGCAGTGAGTCGGGTTATCGCCTATATGATGAAAATAACCAGAAACAGGTGACGTTTATTCTCAAATCTAAAGCGTTGGGACTGAGTCTGGACGAGATTAAAGAATTGCTTGAGATTCGTCTCGAAGCCACACAGCACAGTTGCGCTGAAGTGAAATCAATTACCTCAGCAAAACTAGAGATGATCGATGAGAAGATTACTGAGTTAACCAAGATTCGCACTGCACTTAAAAAGATCAATGATGCGTGTTGTGGCCACGTAGACGACGATGCAAGCCATTGTTCTATTCTGGCAGCCTTGGATTCAGCAAACGTTGATAAAGAGCGCTGCTGTCGCACTGGATAGTAATCAGCCACCTATTACGGTTCGACAAGCCAAAAAAAAGCCAAACTCAAAAAATGAGCTTGGCTTTCCATTCAATAAATTACGAAAGAACGATTAGTTCATGCCGTATTTTTTAAGTTTCTTGCGAAGAGTACCGCGGTTAATACCCATCATGGTTGCTGCGCGAGTTTGGTTACCGCGAGTGTACTGCATGATAGTGTCTAGTAGTGGCTGTTCAACTTCAGCTAATACTAATTCGTATAACTCGCTGACTTCTTGACCGTTTAATTGAGCAAGGTAATTTTTCAATGATGCTTTAACTGAGTCACGTAGTGGTTTCTGCGTGATTTGGTCTTGTGATGTAACTGTAGTTACTGTCAATGCTTCTGAAGTCAGATTTTGTTCGAACATATTCGGTCTAGCTCTTCTCGTAATTATGGTGCAACGTTATCAAAAAAACCTTCTAGCGCTTCAAGCTGCAGATCACCTGCTTCGAATGCGTTGAAGGTACGGCGAAACTCACTCGCTTGTTCATGTTCTTTTAGGTACCAACCCACATGCTTACGAGCAATTCGGGGGCCTAAAAACTCGCCATAAAACTCATGTAGAGCGTTCACATGACCAAGCATGATGTCTTTCACTTCCGAAATCGGGAGCGGGTCCATCGTGGTGCCGTTTTCCAAATAGTGTAGGATTTCGTTAAAAATCCAAGGACGTCCTTGGGCAGGTCGACCTATCATTAAAGCATCAGCACCGGTGTACTCCAGCACAAACTTCGCTTTTTCCGGGCTATCGATATCACCGTTAGCGATAACCGGAATAGATACTGCTTGTTTCGCTGCTTTAATGTGTTTGTATTCTGCCTCACCTTTGTACATACAAGCGCGAGTTCTCCCATGAAGGGCAAGAGCTTGTATGCCGCAGTCTTCGGCTATTTTCGCGATTTGAACACAGTTTCTGTTGTCTGTGTCCCAGCCTGTGCGCGTTTTCAACGTTACTGGAACGTCGACAGCATTTACCACCGCTTTCAGAATATCTTCAATGAGTTCTGGATGCTGCAGTAGGGCTGAGCCCGCAAGCTTCTTATTCACTTTTTTGGCTGGACATCCCATGTTGATATCGATGATTTGCGCACCGTTATCGACATTAAATTGAGCAGCCTCGGCCATAAGCTGTGGATCTGCACCAGCGATTTGTACTGAACGAATGCCCGATTCGCCTTCATGTACCATACGCTGCTGAGACTTTGACGTTTTCCAAACTTTAGGATTGGAGGACATCATTTCACTGACTGCCATCCCCGCACCGTAACGAAGACACAACTCACGGAATGGTCTATCCGTTACGCCAGCCATAGGAGCGACGATTAGATTGTTCTTAAGTTGATAATTTCCGATTTTCAAAAATGTCATCACAGTTCTGTACCAGCAAGGGCGCGCATTTTACGCATTTTTTCGCTGCGTGAAAAGACTAATATTTGAGCATTTACAATTTGTTTTTGTAATTTGTTTAAATTTCAGTCAATTAGCGCTCAAAGTCTTACCTAGCCTTGCTTCTGACCTGAGATTCGACACCATTCTTGTTGTTCAATGATCGGATCAATGTGAAGCTCATCACGATAATAAGTCGCAACATCTTCCGCTTGTGTATCTAAAACACCCGACATCGCAAGTACACCATTTGGCTTAACTAGGCCTTTAATGATGCCGGAAAGGTCGCGTAATGGGCCTGCAAGGATGTTGGCAACAACAACGTCAGCAAGTAAACCTTCCGGTTGATCTTGTGGTAAGAACACTTCTAGTTGCTCTGCCACGCCATTGCGTTGTGCGTTGTCTTTTGATGCAAGCAGGGCTTGAGGATCAATGTCGATCCCGATAACTTTTGCCGCGCCAAGTTTGATCGCAGCGATCGCTAGGATGCCTGAACCACAACCGAAATCGATCACGGTTTTGCCTGTAAGGTCTAAGCCTTCAAGCCACTCAAGACACAATGCCGTTGTCGGGTGAGTACCTGTACCAAATGCAAGACCGGGATCCAGCATTACGTTTACAGCGTCAGGTTCAGGGATATCGCGCCAGCTAGGGCAGATCCATAAACGCTCACCAAACTTCATTGGGTGGAAGTTGTCCATCCATTCACGTTCCCAATCCTTGTCTTCAATTTGCTCTACTTTATGAGCAAAGTCTGCAGGGAACATGTTGCTTGCTTTAATCTGCGCTAGAACGACACCAGTATCAGTCTCAGCGTCGTAAAGCGCGAGAATGTCAGTATCACCCCAAAGGCGAGTTTCACCCGGCAGAGGCTCAAATACAGGGGTATCTTGTGCATCCAGGAAAGTTACAGAAAGAGCACCAGTCTCTTCCATTAACATGTCGCCGATTTGTTCGGCATTTTCATTGGTCGCATTAAGCTTGATTTGAATCCAAGGCATGGCTGCATCTTCTATATGAGAAAAATTGGATGGGGAGTCTAGCAGAAAATATGAGCAAATTCATCAAAACCCCACGCATTATCATGGGGATTTTAGCTTGCCTTTTCCGGAGCACTAAAAACAAAAATGCTCACCGAAGTGAGCATTTTTTAGTGTTCTATAGAGAACTCATTACGGAAGGCTAGCTTCTATTGCAGACCAAGCTTCTTCTCAAGGTAGTGGATGTTTGCCCCACCGTGTTGGAAGTTTTCGTCGTTCATAATCGCTAATTGCAGCTCAGTATTGACGTTGATACCTTCAACAATCATTTCTGCTAGTGCGTTCTTCATACGTGCAATCGCTACGTCACGGTTCTCACCGTAAGTGATCAGCTTGCCGATCATTGAATCGTAGTGTGGTGGTACTGTGTAGCCAGTATAGATGTGAGATTCCCAACGAACACCCATACCACCTGGAGCATGGAAGCGCGTGATCTTACCTGGAGATGGTAAGAAACGAACTGGATCTTCCGCGTTGATACGACATTCGATTGAGTGGCCGCGCAGCTTAATATCATCCTGTGTGAATGATAGAGGCTGACCAGCAGCAATGCGAAGTTGCTCTTTCACTAAGTCGATACCAGTTACCATTTCAGTAATCGTGTGCTCAACCTGGATACGAGTGTTCATTTCGATGAAGTAGAACTCACCGTTCTCGTATAGGAATTCAAATGTACCTGCGCCGCGGTAACCAATCTCAAGACATGCACGAGTACAACGGTCACCGATGTACTTACGCATCTCTTCAGTGATACCCGGTGCTGGCGCTTCTTCCACAACTTTCTGGTGACGACGCTGCATTGAACAGTCACGCTCACCTAGGTGGATAGCATTGCCTTGACCATCTGCAAGCACTTGTACTTCAATGTGACGTGGGTTTTCTAGGAATTTTTCCATGTAAACCATGTCGTTATTGAAACATGCTTTTGCTTCAGCACGAGTCATTGCGATAGCTTCTGTTAGTTCTTTTTCAGTACGAACAACACGCATACCACGACCGCCGCCGCCGCCAGATGCCTTGATGATTACAGGGAAACCAATGCGCTTAGCGTGCGCTTTGTTTTTCACTTCATCATCATCAAGAGGGCCGTCAGAACCCGGTACACAAGGTACGCCAGCTTTCTTCATTGACGTGATAGCTGACACCTTGTCACCCATCATGCGAATGGTTTCAGCTTTAGGGCCAACGAAGATAAAACCACTGCGCTCTACCTGTTCTGCAAAATCTGCATTTTCAGATAGGAAGCCGTAGCCAGGGTGAACAGCTACTGCACCCGTTACTTCAGCTGCGCTGATGATACGAGGGATGTTTAGGTAGCTATCGATACCACGAGCTGGACCGATACAAATGGTTTCGTCAGCAAGCAGTACGTGCTTAAGATCGCGGTCAGCTGTTGAGTGAACCGCTACCGTTTTGATGCCAAGCTCTTTACATGCTCGCAGAATACGCAGTGCAATTTCACCACGGTTCGCGATTACTAATTTATCTAACATAATGAGTGCTCTCTATTATTCGATAATTACTAGAGCTTGGTCGAATTCTACTGGTTGACCGTCTTCAACTAGGATAGCCGTTACAACACCAGATTTATCAGCTTCGATTTGGTTCATCATTTTCATTGCTTCAACGATACATAGCGTTTCGCCAGCAGTTACAGATTGACCAACCTTAACGAATGGTTTTGCATCTGGGCTTGGAGCGCCGTAGAAAGTACCAACCATTGGAGAAAGAACTTGGTGACCAGCTGGAACTGCAGGAGCTGCTGGCTCTGCTGCTACAGGAGCCGCCGCAGGTGCTGCCGCTACAGGAGCTGGAGCCGCTGCATATTGAATCGGTGCTGCAGATACAGGGCTGTTACGACTGATTCGTACTGACTCTTCACCTTCAGAGATTTCTAGCTCAGAAATACCAGACTCTTCAACCAATTCGATTAGCTTTTTGATTTTGCGAATATCCATTGTTTCTTTCTCTTTATCTGTTGATTGAACTTACTCTTTGACTGAGTAGGTTAGTAATAGTTCGTTGTTTTTATTTACTTTGCGTTGAGCTTGTTGAGCGCAGCCGTCAAAGCAAATTGATAACCTTGGGCACCTAAGCCACAAATCACACCTTCTGCTTTATCAGATAGGTAAGAGTGGTGACGGAATGATTCACGTGCGTGAACATTCGATAGGTGAACCTCAATAAATGGGATAGCAACACCAAGTAGTGCATCACGCAACGCCACACTGGTATGTGTAAAGGCCGCTGGGTTGATAATAATGAAATCAACATTTTGATAAGCACTATGGATAGCTTCAATCAGTTCATACTCACGATTTGACTGTAAGTGAGACAGCTCAACATCTTGTGTTTTCGCTTGCTCGGTCAATGAGCTAATAATCTGGTCAAGTGTTTGAGAACCGTAGTGTGCAGGCTCTCTAAGGCCTAACAGGTTAAGGTTTGGGCCATTTAAAACTAGAATGCGAAACTTTGTAGACATTGTGGGGCTATCTTCCTTTATCGTGTTTACGAATGTGAATGTTGCCATTTTATTGAAAATTTGGGGTTAATTTCCAGTAAGAAAAACCCAAATTTAAAAATTAGAACCAGATTATAGCTAATTCAGCGCAAATCGCAGCAATTTACTGGTCTAATCTCCTATAAGTACAGCATGGAATTGTTATCAACTTAACAAAAAACCACGATGGCTTTAATTTTATCGAAGATATTTGAGATCAAGATCGGCCATAAAAAAACCGCCACATAGGTGACGGTTTCGTTATGGTCTGTTTTAAACAGTGATTAGCTAATGTGACGGGTTGCTTATGCCAGTTCAGCTTTCTCAGCAATCAGTTTATCAACCACACTTGGGTCGGCCAGTGTCGAGGTATCACCTAGGTTTCCAGTATCGCCGGTGGCAATTTTACGCAGGATACGACGCATGATCTTACCCGAACGAGTTTTTGGCAGAGAGTCTGTCCAATGCAGGACATCTGGCGTTGCGATAGGACCAATCTCTTTACGTACCCAGTCTTTTACTTCTTTATGAAGCTCTGCAGTTGGGAACTCACCATCATTCAACGTGATGTAAGCGTAAATGGCTTGGCCTTTAATATCATGAGGAATACCGACAATCGCGGCCTCAGCAATCTTATCAAACGCCACTAGAGCGGATTCAATCTCAGCGGTACCCATACGGTGACCAGATACGTTAAGCACGTCATCGACACGGCCAGTAATCCAGTAGTAACCGTCTTCATCACGACGAGCACCATCACTAGTGAAGTACATGCCTTTAAAGGTTGAGAAGTAAGTCTGTTCGAAACGGTCATGATCGCCATGTACTGTACGCATTTGTCCCGGCCAAGAGTCAAGAATCACAAGGTTGCCGTCTGTTGCACCCTCAATGATGTTACCCATGTTATCAACTAGTGCGGGCTGCACACCGAAGAATGGACGAGTCGCTGACCCCGGTTTTAGGTCTGTTGCGCCCGGCAGTGGTGAGATTAAGATACCGCCCGTTTCTGTTTGCCACCATGTATCGACAATCGGAGACTGCTCATTACCAATTGTTTTGTAGTACCACTCCCACGCTTCAGGGTTGATAGGTTCACCTACCGAACCCATGACTCTTAGGCTGTCACGAGAAGTACCTTCAACCGCTTCATTGCCTTTCGCCATCAAAGCGCGAATCGCTGTTGGTGCAGTATAAAGAATATTAACTTGATGCTTATCGACCACTTCACTCATACGGCTGGTGTTCGGGTAATTAGGCACGCCTTCGAATAGGATTGTTTTTGCGCCATTGGCAAGCGGCCCGTAAACAAGGTAAGTGTGACCGGTAATCCAGCCTACATCCGCTGTACACCAGAAGGTTTCGCCTTCTTGGTAGTCGAATACGTATTTGAAGGTCATGGCTGCATAAACAAGGTAGCCACCTGTGGTGTGCATAACACCTTTAGGTTTACCTGTAGAGCCTGACGTATAAAGGATGAATAGTGGGTCTTCTGCGTTCATCTCTTCTGGTGGGCAATCTGCCGATACATTTGCGATAGCATCATGCCACCACACATCGCGGTGTTCGTGCCAAGCAACATCACCGCCGGTGCGTTTGAATACCACAACTTTCTCGATGTTCTTCACTTCAGGGTTAGTCAGTGCTTCATCGACGTTTTTCTTCAGTGGCACCGCACGGCCGCCACGCACGCCTTCATCGGCAGTGATCACGACTTTAGAATTTGAATCGATAATACGACCAGACAGAGCTTCTGGTGAGAAACCACCAAATACGACTGTGTGAACCGCACCGATACGGGTACATGCCAGCATGGCAACTGCAGCTTCTGGAACCATTGGCATGTATAAACAAACCACATCGCCTTTACGTACGCCTTGCTCTTTCAGAGCATTTGAAAACAGGCACACTTCTTTGTGTAGTTCATTAAAAGTTAGCGTTTTGTCATCAGCAGGGTCATCGCCTTCCCAGATGATAGCGACTTCATCACCGCGCTCAGCAAGGTGGCGGTCGATACAGTTAGCCGAAACGTTAAGCGTGCCATCTTCAAACCAGCGAATATCAATGTGGCCAGGGTCGAAAGAGGTGTTTTTTACCTGTGTGAAAGGCTTAATCCAATCAACGATTTTTCCGTGTTCACCCCAAAAGCCTTCAGGATCAGAAACAGATTGCTGGTACATGGCTAGGTAAGTGTCATTATCCGCGTGTGTGGTTGATTTAATATTTTCTTTTACCGGATAAACGTGGGCTTCACTCATTGCATCTCTCCTTGTGCCTACATTCCTAATGAACTGGCAACTTCCTTTGTGTTCAGTTTCTAGGTCTATTACAGAACCGTCGTTGTGCTATCACTCTCGGCTAGGACGGCGATTTCCACAATTAGACTTTAGGATGAGACGCCGCTTTTCACTTAAAAAATAGCGAGTTAAGTTCATTTTTGAGAGATTGCTCTCTATGTGGAAAGGCAGTTGTTGAATTAGGTATACGAAGAGTTGAAGCGCGGTAAGTCGCCGTGCTTTAGGCGAACAAAAATCAGCGCCGCGGAGATAGCGTCTTGTAATGCATCATGTTTATTGACCGGGATAGGTAAATCGAGCTGACGACAGATGGCATCGATACTGAGGTCAAAATAGGCATTGGGTAGCTGCCTTTCGAGTTTGTCTTGGTAGAGCTGGCTCACTTCGACTAATCGGTTAGGCAGTGGAAATCCAAGCTGTTTTAAACAGGCACGGTCGAGAATCTTTTTATCATAGCGGATGTGATAGCCGACTAAAGGACGATTTCCGATGAAGTTCAGTAGCTCAATTAGGGCTTGTTTCTCTTCTATACCGTGCTTTAGATCTTGATGGCGAATGCGGTGGATTTTGATGGAATTGCAATCGAGTGACTGAGGTGCTCTGAGTCGAACTTCAAAAGGTTGGCTGGTTATGATTCGGTTACCTATGATTTTTGTCGCGGCAATAGTGACTAATTCCGCCTGATTAGGGTCGAGGCTGGTGGTTTCACAATCGAGCGATACATATTCATTATGTGTAGGCGTAGCAAACAGAGGCTGGTAAGGAGAGCCTTTGAGCTTGTGATGCCAGTAATAACGAACCAATCTATTCATCGTTCAGCCGCCTAATCTCTTATCTGATAGTGGTAGCCGAGCCATTGCTTGAATTTCTTCACTACATGTAGGCTATGACGAAGCAGATCTCTATCTGCTCGCTCCATCAGTTTGACGTTGATCTTGTTGCTGCTGTGCTGCTGAGAAAGCCTTTGGGCCAAGCGCCACTTAAAGAATTGTTTGAGAGCTTCACTGAGATTGTCTGCGGTGCTTTGCTCTAATACCTTCTTGCTGACCAGTTGCTCAATGCGTTCGAAGGTGTTGTTGACCGTGACACCATGCTCAAGACAAAGCGCTCTCACACCATGCACGATAGGGAAAATGCCGCCTTGTTTGATATCGAGCCCTGATTTGGATTTTTTTACATTGCCAAACAGGGTGAGGGGAACCGAGAAGTTCAGAGCAGGGCGGCAGAATTCAGTCAGAATCAATTCCTGTCCGAGCATCAAATCACTGAGGTGTTGTTTTACTGGTTTTAATAACTCTCTGTTACCCGCAACGGCGTGTGCATCCGCCATGATAGCAATATCCATTACAGTGTCTGGCGTGGCTTTTTTTACCCAACGGGTGAGCGTTTGTTTCCACTCTTTTTCTGAATGTACCCATTTCGGGTTGTTGACCATCACATTGCCCGGGCAGAGTGGATAGCCCAATTGCTGCAGTGTGTGGGTGAGATCGTTCATGGCACTTTGGCATTGATGCCACTCCAAGCCATCTTGAATTATTAGCGCGTTGTCTTGATCGGTTTTGAGAATTTGTTCTCCACGGCCTTCGGAACCCAACACGATTAGGCAGCAATGATTATGCAGTGCAGGTGGGATCACCAACTCAAAAGCCTTCTCTATGATCTGTTCATTAACCGCAGAAATCAGCTCCATGATAAAGCGTGTGCGAATCCCGTTACTGAGCAAGCTCTCGACCAGTTGACGCTGTTTGTTAGAAGCCATTGCCAATTCTTCAATGCTGGTGGCTCGCGCAATACGCAAAGTAAGAACGTGAGAGTGAGTGGAGAATGCACTGAGGATCTGTGTCATATCCACCATGCCAACCGCATTTAGACCATCACAAACCATCAACCTTTTTACCCGATTTCTGGTCATGGTAATCATGGCGTTAAATAAGAAGTCGCCTTGATTTACGTGCATCACCGGAAACGTCGCGATCTTGCCGACGGGCGCATCCAGTGGGAAATTATCGAGCATCACAGCATGCAATAAATTGGTTCGAGTGACGATTCCATACGGTAAGGAACATGATGATCCAAAAGCTTTTGGATCATCATGTTCCAAATGAACGAGAGCTGAGTCCAACCCTCGTTCTTTAAGGGTTTGAGTGACTTGGTTGATAGGTTGGTTCGGTTCAAGTATCAGTGGTGGGTGATAGATAGAGCCATCCACTTTGGTCAATATGAACTCGGCTAGATTCTGCTGCTGTTGGGCGGCTTCGATCAGTGCTTTACGTGTTGATAGGTTGCTATCAAAGTAGGCGGCGAATTGGCCATTAGCGTGGTAAAGCTCGAGAAAAATCTCGGTGGGTAGCAGATAACTTAATGTATCTTCGAGCGCGATGTATTGGTGTTTGGTGTGAGGTTCAAACTGGCTTCGGACATCAAAAATATCGTCATTGGCATAGTGTGCGTAAATCTCGCCATCACTGCTCGCACGCTCTTCAACAGCCCCTTTGATCAAAATGTGCAGGTGTCGGCTCGGCCTATCGGCTTCCAGGATTACTTCTTGAGAGCGGTAATACACCACGTCTAATGAAGAGCGCAGCTTCAGCTGTTCTGTGTCGGACAGGCTATCGAAGGGTGGGTGCTGCATATTAAATTTGTCAGGCATAAGCATCACAAGAAGAAAATGGGAGTCTTTAATCAGTCTGACAAAATACCAGCGAAGCTCCAGACGACTTTAGTCTAAATGAGAGTATGGGTATCGATGAGCCTGAGATATCTCGTTGAAATGCGATATCCAAGTAAATTGAATATAGGAATACTATCCCAGTAATAATTCCCTTTTTCATCGTATGCGAGATAGGCATAATTGGTGCTGCCTTTTTCCGCACACTTTATAGGTTATTTATGTTTAGCCCTTCACCCTATGGCTGGATCTCTCAGTATTTTCTTGGTTTCTTTTTTGCGTATGGCGTGTACTTGCCATTTTGGGCGCTGTGGTTTGAAGACCAAGGCGTGTCTGCTGGTGATATTGGTGTATTGATTGGTATCGGCTTTGCGACGCGTTGTGTGGCCAACTTAGTGATTACGCCACGTATCCATAAAGTTGAACACTTGATGCCAGCTTTACGCTGTTTGAGTTTCGCCGCGCTGTTGTTTGTCGGCTTCCACTTTTTTACGGGTGGCAGTTTTATACTGATGTTGCTGGCAACGGTACTGTTTAATCTGTGTTGTGGGCCGATCATTCCTCTTTCTGACGCAATGGCTAACCATTACAGTCGTCTTAAGATGCTCGACTACGGCCGAACTCGCCTTTGGGGTTCGGTTGCTTTTATCGCGGGTTCAACCGTGGTTGGTTATCTAGTGGCTGAATTCGGCACTGACATGATTTTGTATACTGCGCTTGCCGGTGTGTTGCTGTCGTTGATTCTTGCGATGAGAAATCCCAATGTGATGCCAGTAACACAATCTGAGCAACAAGCGGTGCGACCAAAACTAGGTGAGTTACTGCGCGAGTCATCAGTGGTGAAATTTTTAGCCTTGATGGCACTGTTGCAAGGTAGCCATGCGGCTTACTACAGCTTTAGTGCAATTTATTGGAAAGAAGCCGGTCACTCAGAAGCGATCATCGGTTATTTGTGGAGCCTTGGTGTTGTCGCTGAGGTGGCCGTATTTGCGTTAAGTAAGCGCTTATTCTCTGGTTGGTCACTGCGTACTCTGTTCGTGGTAGCGGCAATCGGGGTAATGGCTCGTTGGGGTATTACCGCTTCTACCACAGCGATTTTCGCACTGGTTATGGTGCAACTGCTGCATGGTGTGACGTTTGCTATGGCACACATCGCAGCGATTCAATATATCCAATCTGAAGAACAGAACAAGATGGTTGCGCTACAAGCTCTCTATAATGCGATTCCATTGGGTGCATTTATCGCATTGATGACAACCTTAAGTGGTTGGGGATATGAGCTTTGGGGTGCCAATATCTTCTGGGGTATGGCCGCAATGGGAGCACTTGCCTTGTTTATTAAGGTCGATGAAAGAAGCTCAGTGGTTGAGGTTAATCAAACAGCCTCAGCTCAATCTGATGCTCAGAATTAAAGCCTAAAGCACAGAATTTAAGCGATGCGATTGAGTTAAACGCACTTCCCTAGTTAAATGAAACCTCTCCCTTATGGAGAGGTTTTTTATGGATGAAAAAGGGTTTTTAATGCAAGGATGGATAGTAATTCCAGTCTCTTTAGCCTATTTGGGCGTGTTGTTTTTGATCGCTTGGTATGGAGACAGGCAAGTTCGTTGGCTATCACGCTGGCGTCCATGGATCTATAGCCTTTCTATTGCGGTGTATTGTACCTCTTGGACCTTTTATGGAACGGTCGGGCAGGCGAGCAATAACCCATGGTCCTTCTTGCCCATCTACCTCGCCCCTATTTTGGTTTTCACGTTGGGATGGCGGATCTTAGCTCGGCTGATCCTCATCGCCAAGCGTGAACACATCACCTCTATTGCCGACTTTATCGCGGCTCGTTATGGAAAATCTCAAGGCTTAGCGGTGGCGGTGACCATTATCGCTGTGGTTGGTATTCTTCCGTATATCGCCCTGCAGTTGCGCGGTATTACCATGGGGTTGGATATTGTTGCGCCAAACCTAGCCACTGATTTTGGTTATCAGGACTATCACGTCTCTTGGTTTGTGGTCGGTGCATTGGCCATTTTTACGATGTTGTTTGGCACGCGACACATCGATAACACTGAACACCACCGTGGCATGATGATGGCTGTAGCGTTTGAATCCATTGTTAAGCTCGCGGCATTTTTGATTGTTGGCTTGTTCATCATGTACCTGGCGGTGAGCAGTGACAAAATCGACCTGCTTGATGTGGCGGCTTCCACCTATGAATCGCCGAATATTCCGACCTTAATTATTCATACCGTTTTAACCATGTTGGCGATTGTCTGTCTGCCGCGCCAATTTCACACCATGGTGGTTGAGAACGAACGTCCTCAAGATTTGCATACTGCTCGCTGGCTGTTTCCGCTTTACCTGATTTTGATGGGACTGTTCGTGCTGCCAATTGCTTGGGCAGGACAAGGGTTGCTCACTGACATGCCGGCTGATACTTACGTTATCAGCGTGCCAATGGCAGAAGGTGCGAATCACATTGCTTTGTTAGCTTTCCTCGGAGGTACTTCGGCGGCGAGTGGCATGGTGATTGTATCGACCATCGCATTAGCGATCATGGTGTCGAATGATTTAGTGATGCCATTGCTGCTGCGTCGTATGCGTCTAACCCAAAGAACACATCGACATTTTTCTGGCCTGTTACTGGTGATTCGACGTGGGTTAATTTTGCTGCTGTTACTTGGTGCTTGGTTGTTTTATCAGGCCCTCGATACTATCCATTCATTGTCGGCTATTGGCTTTCTTTCTTTTGCTGCGATTGCTCAGTTCGCACCTGCATTAATTGGTGGATTGTACTGGCGTCCCGGAAACCGAAAGGGTGTCTATGTCGGTTTGCTTGTCGGTTCGGTGATCTGGCTGATTACCTTGATGAGTCAAACCAGCATGCTAGCGGGCGATAGCGACAGTAACTTACTGCTGTGGATTATCACGCCGCCAGAACTGCTGAGAAGTTGGGATGTTAGCAGCTCAAATTGGGGCATAGTGCTGAGTATTTTACTCAATACCTTGTGCTATGCCGTGGTCTCAATGACGACCAGACCAAGCCTAAGTGAGCGCTTACAATCGGCAGCATTTGTTGGTACACCACTGCCTGAAAATGAGAACATCAGCCTCTATCAAAACCGTGTGACAGTCGCAGAATTAGAGATGTTGGCATCGCGTTTTGTGGGTCGCAAGCGAGCGAAAAGCGCCTTACACAGCTATTGGCAGCAACACGGCCAGCCGTTACTTCCCAATCAACAAGCTCCAGCAAGCCTGATTAGACACGCAGAGCGCGTACTCGCCGGTGTATTCGGTGCTTCGTCTGCTAAGTTAGTACTCACTTCTGCTTTACAGGGCAGAAACATGCAACTTGAAGAAGTGGCGACCATCGTTGATGAAGCCTCGGAATTGTACGACTTCAGCCGTGGTTTACTGCAAGGCGCGATTGAACATATTGGTCAAGGCATTGCCGTAATAGACAAACAAATGAGGCTGGTGGCGTGGAATCAACGTTACTTAGAACTGTTTGAGTTCCCTGCTGGCTTGATTCAGGTTGGTCGACCCATTTCAGATGTGATTCGTCACAATGCTGAGCAAGGTTTGTGTGGTCCTGGCGACCCGGAAGATCACGTTCGCCGCCGTGTTTATCACCTTGAACAAGGCACCCGACATACTTCTTCTCGTATTCGTCCTGATGGTCGAGTGATTGAAGTGCAAGGTAACCCGATGCCAAGTGGTGGCTTTGTGATGAGCTTTACCGACATCACGGTATTCCGACAAGCAGAGCAAGCGCTAAAAGATGCTAACGAAAGCTTGGAATCGAGAGTGCATGAACGAACTCAAGAACTCGAGAAGCTTAACCATCGCTTGGTAAAGGCGACGCAAATCTCTGATCAAGAATCACAATCCAAGAGTCGTTTTCTTGCGGCTGTGAGTCACGATTTGATGCAGCCATTAAATGCTGCTCGCTTGTTTGCTTCTTCTCTATCTGAGGTAGCCAAAGAACAAGAGGTCAAACAGCTTTCTTCTCATATCGAAAGTGCGCTTGGTGCGGCTGAAGATCTGATTGGTGATTTATTGGATATCTCGCGCTTGGAATCCGGCAAGTTAGAAACCAACATTCATGCGATTGCCGTGCATGATGTACTAACCAATTTGAATGCGGAATTTAGCGCTTTAGCGATACAACAAAAAATCCAGTTTCAAATGATCCCATCGTCATTGTTCATTCATTCTGACCCTAAATTATTAAGACGAGTGATTCAGAACTTTTTGACCAATGCGTTTCGTTACAACCCGGAAGGGAAAGTCGTACTGGGTGCGAGACGAGTGAATGGTCAGGTTAGAATTGATGTGTGGGATAACGGAACCGGTATCGATGAAGACAAGCAACAAGAGATCTTCGAAGAATTTACTCGTGGTAGCCAAGTGCGTGCTGATCAGGGGTTAGGGCTAGGATTAGCCATCTCCAAAGGTATTGCCCATGTGCTTGGTCATCAAATATCGATGCGCTCATGGCCGGGGCAAGGCAGTGTCTTTTCTATCACCTTGGCTCGGGCGGAAAAAGTGGCTCCGGTTGTGCAAGCTTCGACGCCAATGGCGACCAGTGATATCGAGCACTTGAAAATATTGTGTGTCGATAATGAACGAGAGATTTTAGTCGGTATGGAGAACTTGATTGGTCGTTGGGGTTGTGAGGTTAAGACAGCCGTTGATCTAGTCGAAAGCTTGAAGTGCCTAGATGATGATTGGCAGCCGGATGTGATTTTCTCTGATTACCGTTTGGATAATGGCCGAACCGGACTCGAAGTCCTGCAGCAGTGTCGTTTACGCCTTGGGGACTCTTTTGAAGGGGTCATCATCAGTGCTGATAGAACCGATGACATGCTGGCAGCAATAAAAGCCAATAGCTTCAGCTTTATAGCTAAACCCGTCAAGCCGCTAAAACTCAGAGCAGTTCTAAATCGGGTGAGTTAATTAGGAATAATCAGCTCGAATTTCTAATTAATGAACGGATGTAGAAAAGGCCTCGGATGAGGCCTTTTTTGTTTCAGTAAGAATTGTTAATGCCTATTCGCTTTTTAACTAACTAGATAGATAGATAGATAGATAGATAAATAACTAGCTAACTAACCAGCAATACCACCCTGCGTCAGTGTGGTTGGGTTGAGCAGTTTGCTGAGTTCTTCTCGGCTAAGATCGGTTTCTCTTTCTGCCACATCAAGAATCGGTAAACCTTCTTTGTAGGCCTTCTTGGCAATATCTGCTGCTTTTAGGTAGCCAATCACAGGGTTGAGCGCCGTCACTAGAATTGGGTTCTTTGACAGTGCTAAATCGAGATTGTCTTGGCGCACCGTGAAGGTAGCAATTGCTTTATCAGCCAGTGCGACTGAGCTGTTGGCTAATAGTTCTATGCTTTCTAGAACGTTATGAGCAATAACCGGCAGCATCACATTCAATTGGAAGTTACCCGATTGGCCAGCAATCGTGATCGTGGTGTCATTACCAATCACTTGCGCTGCTGCCATGGCTGCAGCCTCTGGAATCACAGGGTTGACCTTTCCTGGCATGATAGACGAGCCCGGTTGCAGCGCTTGTAACTCAATTTCCCCTAAGCCAGCCAGCGGGCCTGAGTTCATCCAGCGAAGATCGTTTGAGATCTTGAGGATCGCAACTGCTGCAGTTTTAAGCTGACCAGAAAACGCAACGATCGCGTCTTGGCTGCTGAGGTTAAAAAAGAAGTTTTCACTCGAGGTAAAACTGATCTTTGTTGATTGAGACAGGTTACTTGCAAACTTATCGGCAAAGCGTGGGTCAGCATTGATCCCCGTACCTACCGCTGTGCCACCTTGAGCAAGCGACTTGATTGCTGGCAAGCTGCTTTCAATGGCTTGCTTAGCGTGTTCAATCTGGAACTTCCAACCACCAAGCTCTTGAGCAAAGGTAATCGGCATCGCATCCATTAGGTGAGTACGACCTGTTTTTACTACCTCAGCAAGCTCTTGCTGTTTAACGGTAAGTGCTGCAGAAAGGTGAGTTAATGCAGGCAACAATTTGTTTTCTGTCATCAAAGCAACGCTCACTTGGATCGCCGTTGGCACGACATCGTTACTGCTTTGACCCATGTTGACGTGATCATTGGGGTTCACGTCGCCTTGTAAGCTTCTTGAAGCGAGCGTGGCAATGACTTCGTTGGCATTCATGTTGGAGCTGGTACCAGAACCGGTTTGGTAAACATCAATCGGGAATTGATCGAGATGTTTACCATCGATGATCTCTTGGCTGGCTTCGGCAATTGCCTTGGCAATATCACCTTCTAATAAGCCTAATTGAGCGTTGGTATCGGCGGCGGCTTGCTTAATTAACGCCAGTGCTTGAATAAAGCTGGTTGGCATCTTGTGCGAGCTAAACGCGAAGTTATCCGCGGCACGTTGAGTTTGTGCCTGGTATAGCGCATCGATAGGGACTTTAACTTCGCCCATGCTGTCTTTCTCAATCCGAAATTCTTGGGTCATGTTCTATCCTTGTTAGCCAAGTGGGGCTTGGACTTGTTGTAGTGTCTGGCTGATATTCAAAAAACGCGCTTGGCCGTGCGGTTGCTGGCGGTAGTGGCGTTTTAAATAAAATAGTGGCGAGTGAATAGAGTCTAGGCAGATATGACGAAAGGCGAAACTGTGGTCAGGAGACTCAATCGCTTCAATTAAATGAAAGAAAACTTGGCGCAGGTACAGTTCACACAACAAGATATTTTCTTGAGCGGCATGCTTTTCATAGTAAGCCGACAGCGTGAGTGCGCATTCGATATAGTCTCGAATCACAAACGGTTCGTTACCTTGAACTTGCTCTAATGAAGCAAAGCGATCCTGTGCTTTGTAAAATCTTGAATAGAGAACCTGCTGCTCTTTCATCATCATTTGCATCTCTTTAATGGATGTTAATGATAATTATTATCAAATGATAATTTAAAAACAACCCTTTCTTTAGTCTTTTTATAAAATGGCAGGGAAAAAGAAAAAGCCGATACATAAAGTATCGGCTTTCTTGAGTTAGTACCTAATCCCTACAATGTAAGTACTGATTCATTTTCTAAGTGCTTATTATCCTAGTCACTAAGTCGCGAGCTTCTTAGTGGTCGTGAGCTTCACCTGCACCTTTAGGATAACGGATAGACTCAACCATCTCTTGTACATCTTCAGGAACTTCAGCGGTCACTTTGTTCACTGCAATTGATACTACAAAGTTTAGACACATACCTAGCGTACCGATGCCTTCTGGGCTGATACCAAACCACCAATTTTCCGGTGTGCTTGCTGCTGGGTTAATGAACTTGAAGTAGATGATGTAGCTTGCTGTGAAGGCAATACCTGACAACATACCTGCAATAGCGCCTTCCTTGTTCATCTTCTTGTAGAAGATACCTAGGATAATCGCTGGGAAGAAGGATGCTGCGGCTAAGCCGAAGGCAAACGCTACTACCTGAGCTACGAAGCCTGGTGGGTTAATACCCAAGTAACCTGCGCCAACAATCGCGACCATGGCAGCCAAACGAGCGGCTAATAGCTCCTGCTTGTCGGTCATGTTTGGTCTAAAGCCTTTCTTCAACAAGTCATGTGAAATCGACGTTGAGATTACCAATAGTAGACCTGCGGCTGTTGATAGTGCGGCTGCTAGGCCACCGGCTGCAAGTAGTGCTACAACCCAGTTAGGTAGTTTTGCTAGCTCTGGAGAAGCCAGTACGATGATGTCACGGTTAATCTTCATCTCGTTGCGTTCATCGCCCGAGTAGAACATTTTGCCATCGCCGTTCTTATCTTCCCAACCTACTAGGCCAGTGCTTTCCCAGTTTTTATACCAGCTTGGTGCGTCTACTGCTGCGACACCTTGCATGTCAGGACCGTTAATCGTTTCAATCATGTTTACACGAGCGAACGCTGCAACGCCGGGTGCTGTTGTGTATAGCAATGAGATGAATAGTAGTGCCCAACCCGCTGAGATACGAGCATCACGTACTTTTGGTACTGTGAAGAAGCGAATGATTACGTGTGGAAGACCCGCAGTACCGACCATTAGAGCTGCACAGATAAAGAATACATCCACCATGCTCTTGTTACCTTCGGTATAGGCGGTAAATCCGAGCTCTTCGGTTAGGCCATCCAGTTTATCAAGAAGGTAAACATCCGTGCCTGATAGCGTTGAACCCATACCAACTTGTGGAAGTGGGTTACCCGTCATCATGATTGAGGTAAAGATTGCTGGAACAAGGAAGGCGAAAATGAGGACACAGAATTGAGCTACCTGTGTATAAGTGATGCCTTTCATGCCACCAAGCACTGCGTAGAAGAACACAATACCCATACCAATGATGATGCCTAGGTTAATATCAACTTCTAGGAAACGAGAGAATACAACGCCAACACCACGCATCTGGCCTGCAACGTACGTAAATGATACGAAGATTGCACAGAATACCGCTACCATACGTGCTGTTTTCGAGTAGTAACGTTCACCGATGAAATCAGGAACCGTAAACTGACCGAACTTACGTAGGTAAGGTGCTAAACATAGCGCAAGTAGTACGTAACCACCTGTCCAACCCATTAGGTAAACCGCACCGTCGTAACCAACGAATGAGATGATACCTGCCATTGAGATGAATGATGCTGCCGACATCCAGTCAGCGGCGGTTGCCATGCCGTTTGCTACTGGGTGTACGCCGCCGCCAGCAACGTAGAATTCACTGGTTGTTCCAGCGCGAGCCCAGATTGCGATGCCGATATATACTGCGAAAGTAATACCGACGAGAATAAACGTCCAAGTTTGAATATCCATGTTCTAGCCTCTAGTCTTCCTGTACGTTGTATTTTTTGTCCAGCTTATTCATGCGAACAACGTAAATAAATATCAACGCCACGAAGGTATAAATTGAACCTTGTTGAGCGAACCAAAAACCTAGCTTAAATCCGCCAAATTGAATGGTATTGAGGACATCCACAAATAAGATGCCAGCGCCGTAAGACACCACAAACCATATTGCGAGTAGTGTTCCCATTATTCCCAAGTTTTCCTTCCAGTAGGCTTGAGCATGTTCCGTAGATTCGAACGCCATTGCCTTCTCCTTTATTCCGTTTTCGTAGAAACCGTTTTTGTGAAACCGTTTTGTAAAATAGCGTGTTAACGTAATGTTACGATTTAGAATGTAGCAAGGATAAGTCAAGGGATCTGTGCAACTTTAGTCGGGATGGTATTAGCGCTAATGTACTGAAATATGGGAGCTAGGAGACATAACCATAGAAAAATGTGATGTTACAGTATTGTTAAATTAGCCAAAGGTCTAACAAAAAGGGATGAATTAGACTGCGAGTCATAAAATTTAACAACTAAATGACCGAGAAACGGTATTTAGCCCTGCTTATGACACGAAGCGAAACATAAGTTTGTTATAGTAACTACGGCACTTTCACCGACCGTGCCTTGCTAAACGGCAGAAGATCAACAAGCTAGTGGCAAAAGATCAACAGGCTTAAAGCTCGGATTTTATTCTTTGGGGGAACGAATTGGACGCAATAACCATTAACCACTTATTCTTGACTGGTGCCGTACTCATCGCCATCAGCGTGCTTTTCTCACAAGTGTCCTCTCGATTGGGCGTTCCTATTCTTTTGATCTTTTTGTTCGTTGGTATGTTAGCGGGTGAAGATGGACCCGGTAATATTCATTTCGATGATTACTCACTGACCTACTTGGTGAGTAACCTTGCGCTTGCCGTGATTCTGTTGGATGGCGGTATGCGAACCAAGGTGGCGAGCTTCAAGGTCGCTTTCTGGCCTTCGCTCTCGCTGGCGACGATAGGTGTCGCATGTACAGCAACCTTAACCGGATTAATGGCGGCTTGGCTGTTTGACTTGTCATTAATGCAGGGCATCTTGGTCGGGGCGATTGTTGGTTCAACCGATGCGGCAGCGGTATTCTCTTTGCTGAAAGGGCAGAGTCTCAATGAGCGTGTGGGTTCAACTCTAGAGATCGAATCAGGCACTAACGACCCAATGGCGGTCTTCCTGACGGTGACCTTAATTGCGCTGTTAGGTAACCCTGATGCTGAGATGGGAATGAACTTCCTACTGCAAAGCTTTGCGATGCAGTTTGGTATCGGTACTCTTGTTGGTATCGGCGGCGGCTGGGTTCTATGGAGCTTAATCAATCGAGTACAACTGGCTGATGGCCTTTATTCCATTCTGGTACTCAGTGGGGGCGTGGCTCTGTTTGCGTTCTCTAACATGCTTGGTGGTAGTGGCATATTATCGATTTACCTAGTCGGTCTGTTCATTGGTAATCGTCCAACGCGTTCTCGACACTCTATTCTTAATGTCTTAGACGGTATGACGTGGCTAAGTCAGATCGTGATGTTCTTGGTGTTGGGTTTATTGGTGACACCATCGACCTTAATGGACATTGCACTTCCTGCGTTAGCACTGGCTTTCGGTATGATTTTGTTTGCTCGTCCAGTGTCGGTTTGGTTGGGGTTGTTGCCGTTCAGAAGCTTTACCACCAAGGAGCGCTGGTTTGTCTCTTGGGTCGGTTTACGTGGTGCAGTTCCGATCATTTTGGCGGTTTTCCCGATGATGGCTGGCCTGCCAAATGCTCAGCTGTATTTCAATATCGCCTTCTTCGTGGTTATGGTTTCACTGATTGTTCAAGGCGGCAGCTTAATGAAAGTCGCAAGACTCGCTAAAGTGACTCTACCGCCAACGCCAACACCGATTTCTCGCACCGGTATCGAGATTTATCCGACCAGTGAATGGGAGATGTTTGTCTACAAGCTGAAAGAGGAAAAGTGGTGTGTCGGTGAACCGCTCAAGCGTTTATCGATGCCAGAAGGGACACGCATTACCGCACTGTTTCGACAAGATGCCTTGCTTCACCCATCGGGCAGTACCATATTAGAGGCGAACGATATTCTCTGTGTACTTGGTCAAGATAAAGACCTAGGTAGCCTAAGTGAGCTCTTCAGTGAGGCACCTTTGGCAGAAGAAGCCGCTCGATTCTTTGGTGACTTCTTCTTAGATGTTGGGTTATCGGTCGCTGCGGTAAGCGATTGTTATGGTATTGAACTTGGCTCGGAAGAAGAGCGAGAAATGACGCTAAAACAATTGGTTGATCAAGAGCTTGGGGCACACCCGGTATTAGGCGACAGCTTCGAGTGGCATGACATCACTTGGGTGGTTGCAGATATAGATGATCATAAAGTCGTCAAGCTGGGTTTATGTTTGCCTAAGACGACTTTAGAAGAGGATGTAAACGAAGCTTAATTGTGGATTTCTTGTAGCAAGATAACTGCTTGAGTTCGGTTTTTCACATCCAGTTTACGGAAGATGGCTGTCATATGCGCCTTGATGGTCGCTTCCGAAACATTCAATTCGTACGCAATTTGCTTGTTCAGTAGGCCGTCCGATAGCATTCCTAACACTTTGTATTGTTGAGGCGTCAATGTGGAAAGCTTTTCCGCAAGGTCGCTACAGGCTGCATTGTTGGTGATCAGCCCTTCAGGGAAGAACGGGTCGCCATTCAGCACTTGATTGAGTGCGCTGACCAATTCACGCATATCACTCGATTTAGGAATAAAGCCAAAGGCACCGTGGCTCTTCACTTGAGTGACAACGCTGGCATCCTCGCTGGCAGAGATCACCACAATTGGTAAATCTGGGTATTCAGCACGCAGTTGAATTAGGCCAGACATCCCGTTTGCACCCGGCATCTTAAGGTCGAGAAGCAACAGGTCTGGTTCATCCTCTTTCTTTAGCAGAGTCAGTAAGGCATCGAGGGAATCAGCCTCAAGCAGGTTCGCACCACTGATCGCCATATGAACTGACTGAAACAGGGCGTTGCGAAAAAGAGGATGGTCATCAGCAATGATGATGGTATAGGTCGAGTCCATGACGTTCATACTTTTAACAATTTAGTTAATATTTATTATCATCCTGATTGAGTATGTGGACAATATTTATGCATTAAAAGTCTGAACCATATCGACTTTTATCCCCGGAATAAGAAAGCGTTACTCGGAATAGCAAAAAAGCCGCACTGCCATCTCGTTACGGAGGGGCAGTGCGGCTTTCGTTTAGGCAGATATTCCGGCGAATATTGCCGTTATAGCTGGTGGTCTTGCATGTGTTTTAAGAATACATCGGCAGCCATAAAACCCGTAACACGAGCATTTGGAACATGGTTACCCTCGCCATCCCAGAACTCTATGGTTGGCAAACCGAGTACCTGTAATTGTTTAAGCAGTTCAATGTCTTGAGGCATGTTTCTCGTTACGTCAGCCTGAAGCAGGACGAAATCAGAAAGCTTGTTCTCAACATCAGCTTGGTGGAAGGTGTACTTCTCAAACTCTTTACAGGCCACACACCAATCGGCGTAGAAGTCGAGCATCACGGGCTTACCGAGTTTCTTCGCTTCGATGAGCTGGATTTCTAATTCTTCAACCGTGTTGACGCGCGCAAATTGGATTTGCTGTTCAACCACCACGCTCTTTTCTGCAAACCAGTAATTCAACGCAGGTTGCGCAGAAGCGAATAGGCCGAGCATCGCGATGATACCAACAGCGCTTTGCTTCCAGCCGCCGAATGGCAGTGCATTCTTGCTGTGGTAAAGCCAACCAAAGGCGATGAAGCCTAATCCAGACCAAAGCACGGTTGCCCATAATTCAGGAATAATTCGCTCTAGTAGGAAGATAGGCGCTGCCAGCAAGATAAAGCCGAATACGATCTTCACCTTATCCATCCAGCTGCCTGCTTTTGGCAGTAGCTTATTACCAAATACCGCAACCAAGATCAGCGGGATACCCATACCCATCGCTAACGCATACAGAGCAATCGCACCCGTTAATAGGTCACCACTTTGAGCGACATACAGCAGCGCACCGGACAGTGGCGCGGTGGTACAAGGTGAACACACCAAGCCCGAGATAGCGCCCATCGCGAACACGCCCAAGGTATTGCCACCTTGTTGTTTGTTGCTTTGATTGTTGAGCCAGGTTTGGATGCTGCTTGGTAGTTGTAGGTTATAAACGCCAAACATCGATATCGCCAAAGCTACGAACAAAACACTCAGCGCGATCAGTACGTAAGGGTGTTGCATGGCCGCTTGAAACTGCATGCCTGCTGAAGCAACCACTAAACCTAATAAGGTGTAGGTTAACGCCATGCCTTGCACATAAATGAACGACAGCATTAACGCGCGGCCTTGGCTGAGCTTGCCGCCACCCAAGACGATACCTGTCAGAATTGGGTACATTGGCAGAACGCACGGCGTAAAGGCTAAGCCAACACCGAGTGCTAAGAATAGTAATGGAGTCCACCAACTGTCACCGAGCTTATCGGCTAAGCCTGCTTCTTTTGAAACGGGAGCATTGGTTGGTTGAGTGGCATTGCTTGCTGCGTCAGCTGTAGAAGAAGAGGGTTGTACTGAACTGTCCGCTTCACCAGCTGCAGCAGAAGAACCTTGTGAGGCACTGCTGTTTTGGGCATCACCACTGTTTTGCACATCACTGCTTTTTATATCCCCAGGATTCGTCGAAGTAAACGGTTCAATGTCGATTACTCGAGTTTCTGGTGGGTAGCAGAAACCAGCATCTGCACAACCTTGATACTTAACGATCAGCTGTGAGCCATCTTGGTAACTCTGTAGCGGAACTTGCACGAATAACGGCTGAGTATAAATGCTCACCTCACCGAAGAATTCATCTTGGTGTGGTTGGCCATCTTCCATTTCAACATTGCCGATAGCGAGATTTTGGCCAGTGAACGAGAGGCTATGTTGATAGAGGTAGTAGCCCTCTTTTACTTGCCAGTCGAGAAGGACCTTGCCGTCTTGCTGGTAGTAATTGAAAGGGAAAGCTTGGTCTACAGGGACAAAACCGTTGTTATTGCCTCCGAAGCTTGGCTCGGCGTTGTCGTTTCCAAAAAGCGCCCACGCAGGCTGGGTGAACAGGGAAACACAAACAAAAAGTAATGTGGCAAGTCGTCGCATACTATTTAGTCATCAAAATGGAGTTGAAGGTATCTTAACTCAATCAGACCGTAATAGTTTGTGATTAGTTTCATCGACCAGCAAATATCCGCTAGGGCGGGTGAGCCACTTTCTTAGGCAATCGAGAGAGGGTTAGCAGCGCAACTGCAGTGAACTGCCCTTGCCAATAAGACATTTAGGCAACACCCAAGCGTGCTCTTACTACTTGTTCGCAAGCATCAATGTTCATCGTGTCTTTCGGGATAATTAGCACGGTGTCATTGCCGCCAACCGTACCGATAATCTCGGTATGTGGGTCGATATCGACTAATCTTGCGACCAACTGTGCGCAACCAGGGTTTGTTTTTACGATCACCATCGCTTGGTTGTGAGTAATTAATTCGATTTGTGATGAGATTGAGGCATCGACACGCACAGGCGCGCTTTCAACCGTGATGCAGTAAACCTTTTTACCACAGGCATTCTGAATTTTGACAACGCCAAGCTGTGACAAAATGCGAGAGACGGTCGATTGGCTGATACCTGTATAGCCAATGTCGACGAGTTTCTCGCGCAGTTGATTCTGGGTCGAGAAGCTTTGTTGTTGTAGTAAGCGTTTGCACGCGGCAGTCAGTGTTTTATCTTCAGCTGAATACAAGCAACCGTGCTCAGTGATTTGGTTCATGAACAACTCCTTAAGGTCAACGTGTTGATATCGCTTGTCCATAGCGCAGAACGCACTCCCAAGCCGTAGAGTACGATTGTTAATTAGAGCTTACCGATGAACCCCGAAATAAGAGGGAGGGTATGCGAGATGTATGATCATCTATTCATTGAGTCTAACACTAAAGGATAGTTATCTTTTTGAAGGCGATCACCAAACAAAATTCTGGTCAATTGCTTTTGTTGCGGAGTTTTATTCTTTGGTTAAATGGATATTTATTCCGTGTTGGGAATAAATATCCATGAATTATTAAGGGTTTTTGTTGCGGAGGTAATAGCGCTAAGGGTTAGCGAATTTCACTCATGATCTCGCGAGAGAATACTTTTTCACAGTAGTGACATTTTAGCTGTACGTTTTCGTGTTTTAGCTGCACTTTAAAGCTACTTTCGACAGGTTCACCGTGCGAAATACAGTTGCTATTTGGGCAAGCGAACACACTGTTGATTTGTTCTGGCAGCACAAGTGTTAGCTTGTTGACCACTTTGTACTCTTCAATCTGATTCACTGTCGCTTGTGGAGCGTATAGAGCCAATTGGTTGGCTTGTTCCTTGGTCAGAAAGATGTTCTCAATCTTGATTAGGTCTTTGTTGCCGAGCGCTGATGATGGCAGGTTTAACCCCATCGTGATGCGTTGTTCTGTTTTATGCAGCTTGAACAGTTTGAGAATTTTAATCCCAAGATGAGCAGGGATGTGGTCAATCACGCTGCCATTACGGATCGCTTCTACTTGTAGCTGAGTTTGTTTAACCATGACTGTATCTCCTGCTTATAAAGTGTCGTTTAGAACTAGGGCTAATAAAGCTTCACGTGCATACACACCGTTTTCGGCTTGTTCGAAGTAGTAAGCGTGTGGCGTTTTATCGACGTCAGTTGTGATTTCGTCGACGCGTGGCAGTGGGTGAAGTACCTTCATGTTTTGGCGAGCGTCTTTCAGCGTATCGGCCGTCAGAATGTAAGCCGATTTCATGTGCGCGTATTCTGACGCGTCAAAGCGCTCTTTCTGTACGCGAGTCATGTACAGCACATCCAGTTCAGGCACCACTTCTTCAATGCTGCTGTGGGTGCTGTATTGGATCCCCATCTCTTCCAATTCTTCACAGATGTAATCAGGCATCGCTAACACTTCTGGCGCGATAAAGAAGAAACGCACGTTATTGAATTTTGAGAGTGCTTGCGTCAATGAGTGCACGGTGCGGCCATATTTTAGGTCACCAACGAATGCCACATTGAGGTTATCGAGCGTGCCTTGCGTTTCGTAAATCGAGAATAGATCCAACAAGGTCTGCGTTGGGTGTTGGTTCGCACCGTCGCCACCATTCACAATTGGCACACCGTTAGAGAATTCAGAGGCTAAACGTGCTGCGCCTTCTTGTGGGTGACGCATCACAAAGGCATCAACGTAAGAAGAAATGACCTGCACCGAATCGGCAAGTGTTTCGCCTTTTTTAGCCAGCGATGTGTTTCCGCCATTATCAAAGCCGATGACGGTGCCGCCAAGGCGTTGAACTGCGGTTTCAAATGAAAGGCGAGTTCGAGTTGAAGGTTCAAAAAAGCAACTCGCGACAACCTTATTTTTCAGCAGCTCTGGATTTGGCTCTGCTTTGAGTCTTGCGGCAGTATCGACGATAAGCTCCAGTTCATTACGAGATAGCTCTGGAATGGAGATGATGTGCTTGTTAAATAACGAATGCGCCATAACGGGTCTTCCTTTTTCTATGCATACAGTCAAATTGCGGACAAAAAAAAGCCCCCTAAAAATAGGAGGCTTCGAAACGATCAATAGAGCAAAATAAAAATGACACCAACGCCATTCTAAGGCGTATTGGTTGACAATCATGTGCGACAAAATTGCGGTTCATTTTTTGCTCTCTTAAGACAAATTGCGGAGGATTATACTCAGATAAAAAGGCCATGCAATACTTTCTGTAAAGTATTCATTTAATGGATTTTTATGCGAAATAACATCCGTTTTAAGCTTCCATTTAAGCCTTTGTTGGAACTGAGAATCTCAGGCTTTTTTAGGTAATAATCTATTCAACTACATGAAAAAAAATGCGAGCTTTATCCAAGGTCAAAATCCCAAGAACGCCACCCGCATTTCCCTGTCATTGCACTTAACTTATTAACGTCTTGCGAACAAGTGAGTGCTTAACTGCTTAATTGCTTAATTGCTTAATTTCTTAATTTCTTAATTTATTAACTTCTTAGCTGCCTAACGTCGCAACCATGACTGCTTTGATGGTGTGCATGCGGTTTTCTGCTTCATCGAACACGATAGAGAATTCAGACTCGACCACTTCATCTGTCACTTCTACGCCATCTTTAAGCTGCGGATATTCAGAAGCAAGCTGTTTGCCTACTGTGGTATCTTCGCCGTGGAAAGCAGGTAGGCAGTGCATGAATTTCACATGTGGGTTGCCTGTTGCCTTGATCATGTCCATGTTGACTTGGTAAGGCATCATTAGGTTAATACGCTCAGCCCATGCTTCTTTTGCTTCGCCCATTGATACCCAAACATCGGTGTATAGGAAGTCACAACCTTGCACGCCTTCTTGAACATCTTCTGTTAGCGTGATTTTGCCGCCCGTGTGTTCTGCGATTTCACGACATTGAGCCAATAGCTCTTCTTGTGGCCAGAATTGTTTTGGAGCAACAAGGCGAATGTCCATGCCCATTTTCGCAGCGCCAACCATCAGAGAGTTACCCATGTTGTTGCGAGCATCACCTAGGTAAGCAAAGCTGATTTCATGCAATTGTTTACCACGGCCGTATTCCGTCATGGTTAGGAAGTCAGCAAGGATCTGTGTTGGGTGGAATTCGTCAGTCAGACCATTCCATACCGGTACACCAGCGTAAGCGCCTAGCTCTTCAACGATTTCTTGACCGAAGCCGCGGTATTCAATGCCATCGTACATACGGCCAAGAACGCGAGCGGTATCTTTCATTGATTCTTTGTGGCCAATTTGAGAGCCAGATGGGCCTAAGTAAGACACTCGAGCACCTTGGTCGAATGCGGCAACTTCAAATGCACAGCGAGTACGAGTGGATGTTTTCTCAAAGATAAGCGCAATGTTTTTGCCAGTCAGTGTTGGCTGTTCGTAACCGTTGTACTTCGCTTTTTTTAGCTCCATAGAAAGATCTAACAAGTGTTGAATTTCGCGTGGAGTGAAATCTAGTAGTTTTAGGAAGTTACGATTGCGTAGGTTAAAAGCCATGATGTATTCCTTCTTAGATTTAGGCGCTTTCTTGTTACAGGGAAAGAAAATTCAAGAAAGCGCGATTCAATTTTTTAGTTAAATTTGTTCGGTTCTGTTTGTTTCGTTTAATTCTGTTTTCGCAAGCTTTAAAAGCTCTCAAGGTTTCAGCTTCTTAAGCTTTAAGGTTCTCAAGCTTTAAGTTTTTCAAGATGATAAAGCTCGCTAGTGCGTTAACCTTTGGTGATATTGGTGCCCGCTTGGCCTTGCAAGATTTGCAAACCATCTTCGAGTGCACCGATACCTACTACTTTGCCGCCTTGTTGAATGAATTCGCACGATGCTTCAATTTTTGGCCCCATTGAGCCTGCATCAAATGTAAACTTCGCCAGTTCGCTTGGTGTGGTGCTGCGCAGTGCATGCTGAGTTGGTTTGCCCCAATCAAGGTACACAGCTTCAGCATCGGTCAAAATAAGCAGCGCATCCGCATCCAGTTGTTTCGCTAAGAAAGCCGCTGACATGTCTTTGTCGATAACCGCTTCAACACCCACTAATTTGCCATTCTCTTTTTTCACTGGGATGCCACCACCGCCAGTACAAATCACTAGGTGGCCTGCATCGATAAGTTGGGTGATCGCTTCGTGCTCAACAATGCCGGTAGGGCGTGGGCTTGGTACCACGCGACGGAAATGTTGGCCGTCAGGTTTTACTATCCAGTGGAATTTCTCCGCCAACTCACGCGCTTCTGCTTCTTCGTAGATCGGGCCAATCGGCTTCGTTGGATCCGCAAATGCTGGATCGTTTGGATCAACCGTCATTTGCGTCAACATGCACGAGATGTTGCGGTCAGGCAGGTAGTTCTTGAACTCTTGCATCAGCATGTAGCCGATCATGCCTTGAGTTTCACTGCCCAATACATCCAGCGGATACGGGTTTACTTTTTTGTATTCCAAACCTTGCAGAGCAAGTAGGCCAACTTGTGGGCCATTACCGTGTACTAGAACTACGTTGTACACTTTCGCGATTTCAGAGATGGTTTTAACCGCGGTTTCAATATTACGGCGTTGAACATCGGCTTCTAACGGCTCACCGCGACGAAGTAGGGCGTTACCGCCGAGTGCAACAACAACAGTTTGCTTGGTCATAATTGTGTTCTCTCATTCTGGCCAAGCTGAGATTATTTAAGATCGTTCAACTTGGCCGTTTTCGTCTTAGTGATTAGATACCATCACGCTCAATTGGGCAGCTCATGCAGCGTGCGCCACCGCGACCGCGACCAAGTTCGTCTCCTGGAATCGGAAGAACCGTGATGCCTGCTTTGTCGTATTTTTCGTTGGTGTAGGTGTTGCCTTCGTAGCCAATAACGACGCCAGGTTTAACCGTTAGAACGTTGTTTGCATCGTTCCACTGTTCACGTTCTGCATGGAAGTTGTCGCCACCGGTTGTGATTAGGTTTAGCTTGTCTACGCCAAGTGCTTTTTCGATAGCCGTTACGAAGTAGCCTTCTTCTTTCACTTTTACAGCGCCAGACTCATCGCCAGTTAGGTTCCAGCACTGCACGTCTTTACTTACCACTTCAGGGTAAACAGAGAACGTATCTTCGTTCATGTGAGTCATTACTGTGTCTAAGTGCATGCAAGAACGGTGTTTTGGTAGCTGCATTGCGATAACTTGTGTCGCTTGACCGTGTTTGAATAGGCTAGATGCTAAGTGTTCAACACCTTGTGCTGTTGTACGCTCGGACATACCGATAAGCACCGCGCCACGACCAAGTACAAGAACGTCACCACCTTCAATCGTTGAGTTGTCGTAATTGATTTTTTCTTCATCGCCGAAGTATTTAATGAAGTCTTGGCCTGCGAATGTTGGGTGCCAACGGTAAATAGCACGAACGTGGTTTGTTTCACGTTGACGAGCTGGTTTCGCCATTGGGTTGATAGATACACCGCCATATACCCAGCAAGATGTATCGCGAGTAAATAGGTGGTTTGGTAGTGGCTCGATAATGAAGTCGGTTGGTGCGTGCATGCCTTGCATCATTGAAGATGATTTCATTGGCATCTCAGCGTAAGACAAACCGCCCGTTAGGATTTTTGCTAACTCTAGGTTTGGTAAATCGCCTAAGTAGCAGCGCACATCATTGGCGAATGTTTTACCCAAACGGTAATCAGATACTTGGCAGCTTAGTAGCCAATCTTTCGCTTCTGGCACGGCTAGTGTGTCGGCTAGCAAGTCAGTAAGAAGAAGAACCTCAACACCTTGATCACGTAGCGTTTGAGTAAATGCGTCATGCTCTTTACCTGCACGCTCAACAGCCAGTACGTCATCAAACAGCAAATCGTGACAGTTAGAGGGGGTTAGGTGAGTCAGTGCGCGTCTTGGGCGGTGAACTAGAACGCGGCGTAATTGACCTATTTCAGAACCTACATAGAACTTACTCATGATCGTCTCTCTCTTATATATTTGAATTACTTTTATTGCTAAGAGTAATTATTTATTTTCAGTTGAGAAGAATGAATTATTTTATTCATATCTCTTGTCTGGAATTAATATTACGCCTGCTAGTCAGGTATTCTTAGAGATCTATCACAAATCGTTTTTTATCCCGCAGCCCTTTAAAATCAAGGGTTTTAACAAACTTTATGCACTTTCAACTATTGTCAGTCTTTTCTAAATAGTTAACTCCTTGGGAATATTATGCATGCTTTTTTCATTCACCTAGCTAGAATCCAATTTGTGAGGGATTATATGCAAAATGGTTTTATTGATAAGAATGAGCTTAGATTGGAAGTATGCAATGTTTTTATTTAGATATTTAATTTTGGATGTGGAATTAATTAGTTGTTAACAAAATAAATGCGAATAAAGCTATTGTGGTCACATTTTATAATTGGGTTTTTTAAGCCGGTTTCCTATAAAAATCACTACTATTTCCTCTTTGGTTATTACTGTTTAAATTACTTTAAATATAATTAACGCTAATAAATGACTAAATATTTGTATAAATATAAGAGCGAAGAATAGTTGGCGATTTATTAGCTTTAACCTTGATGTTTAAACGTTGGCTTACTCTTTGTCGCAAGTGGTTTTTGCTTGTTTAAGCTTTGCTACTGAGATAGGTCATAGAGAGGCGTTAAATGAAGCGTGTGCAGCTCGGCAGGTTGTTTTGGTGATTGGGTTGGAGTTGGATTAGATAGCAATAAAAAAAGCCGCTATGGAAGCCGCTATGGAAGCGGCTTTGGATGAGAACGGAGTGAAGTGCTTTAAGTTAGATAAGCGCACCAATACTTAGTACAACGATGCAGAACACCATTAAGATACCGACTAATGGCATTACCCATTTAACCCAGCGAACATAAGGGACGCGGGCAATCGCCAAGCCACCCATCACAACCGCAGAGGTCGGGGTGATTAGGTTCACCAAGCCAGATGCTGATTGGTAAGCGGTGATCACAAGGTCACGACCTACGCCAGCAAAGTCGGCCAGTGGTGCCATGATTGGCATGGTGAGTACGGCTAAACCAGACGTTGACGGCACTAAGAAGGACAACAAAATCTCTAAGAAGAACATTACGTTAATAAAGATAACTGAAGAAAGCCCCGTCACCATTTGTTCTGCAGAGAACAGAATCGTATCGGTGATCATACCGCGGTCCATCACGACCACGATACCACGCGCGATACCGATGATAAGCGCTACACCAAGTAGGTCGCGGGCACCATCAATGAAGCTAGTGGTAAACTCTTCTTCGCTCATGCGAGCCACAATACCGACAATGATTGTCGCGGCTAAGAACATCGCTGAGATCTCTGCCATCCACCAGCCAGCAACCGATACACCGTAAATCATCACAGCGAAAGAGCCACCGAAAATAGTGAGGATTAATTTACGCGTTGTGGTGAAATCAAGTTTTTCGTCGCTCGCGTTACCAAGGAAGTGCGCTTTGTTCTCTTCGTATTTGTCGTAGACAATCGATGTTGTTGGGTCAGCTTGAACCATTCTTGCGTAACGCATGACGTAGGCAACACAAATTATCCAACCAATAACGAGCATGGCAATACGCAGCACGATACCGTCAGTAAATGGGATACCAGAGGCGTTGGCAGCGATCACGGTTGCGAATGGGTTAATCGTTGACCCTAGCACACCAATCCCTGCGCCAAGCAGTACGGTCGCAGCAGCAACAAGAGGATCAAAGCGTGCAGCCATCATTACTGGTACTAGTAGCGTATAGAATGGCAGTGATTCTTCCGCCATGCCGTAGACGGTACCGCCAGCAGCAAACAATGCCATCAGTATCGGTATCATCAACTCTTCTCGCCCTTCTAGGCGGGCGGTGACGCGTTCGATACCGGCATCGATGGCGCCAGTTTTGGTTACTAGCCCTAAGAAGCCACCAATGATTAAGATGAACAGCGAAACATCGATTGCTGCAGCTTCATAGCTATTGTGGTCGTAGAAACCGTCAATAGGCGCGAGTAGTACGTCAATCACACCTTGAGGGTTACCTTCTACTGCTTGATAGGTTCCGGTAACCGGTACTTCTCGACCTAACTCTTCATTCATTGCTCGGTCGTATTGGCCTGCTGGAACAACCCAGGTAAGCAGGGCTACGAATGCAATTAGAATAAATAGAATGGTGTAGGCAGAAGGGAATTTAAAGTTGGCAAAGAAGCCGCCCTTTTTTTTCTCGCTTGGTATCGTCTGAGTCGTCATGGCTATCTCCTTACATCATCCTAAATAGAATTGACGTGAATTAGCGACTAATGTTTATAGATTGTAAATACAGTGATATTTATAAAGCATTCAACGATATAAAGTTCTTGCCCTTATAGAGCGAGCATCTATATGACGTTACCGACTTTAAATATAAGCATCTTTATATTTATATATCCAAATGAATTTAGATTTAATTTAACTGCGGTTATTTTATTCCTTACGTCGGAATTTAAGTTTGGTATTGTTCACAAAAATAGTGACCAATGAATAGGCTGAAAAACGTTAGAAAAAGAGCAAGGTTTTTTGGTTAGTTAGCTTGGATTAATATTCGATGTGAATTATAGAAAAACAAGGGGTGGTTGCGTTGGCAGGCATTGTTAATGAATGGCGTGAATATTATTGGAATTTTATTCAAACTTTATTTTTGTTCGGATTTTTAGGTTTATAATGTTTATTTGATACGTATCAAATAAACACATTGTGCAGAAAAGAAAAAAGGAAGCCGAAGCTTCCTTTTAGGTTTGGTTTTTCAGCGAGTGTTAGATAAACAGACCGCCGAATGCGAAGCCGAGTGCTACCGCTGTACTGATTGTTGCCACACCAGGAATGAAGAATGGGTGGTTAAATACGTACTTACCAATACGAGTTGAACCTGTGTCATCCATCTCAACCGCTGCCAGTAGCGTAGGGTAAGTTGGAAGTACGAACAGTGCACTTACCGCAGCAAAAGAAGCCACGGCTGTTAGTGGTGCTACGCCAATCGCTAGAGCTGCAGGCATCAGTGCAACCGTTGTTGCGCCTTGAGAGTAAAGCAGCATAGAAGCGAAGAACAGAACAAGAGCCAGCATCCAAGGGTAGTCAGCAAGTAGAGCACCAGCAACGTCTTTGATTTCAGCAACGTGTGCATTCACAAACGTTGAACCTAACCAAGCCACACCAAGTACACAAACACATGCTGTCATACCTGAACGGAATGTTGGAGCCGAAGAAATCTTCGCTGCATCAATCTTAGTGAACATCACGATTGCCGCTGCTGCTGCCAGCATCACAGACATGATCGCTTCGTTACGGCCCAGTGCTGGGTTTTCAATTAGGCCAACAGAGCTAGAGATAGCGGCTGCGTAGCAAACAACAAAACCAATCGCCGCAAGGAAGATGTAAGTCGCTTTCTTCGCTGTTGGTAGAATTTCGCGTTTCTCTTCTGTTGCTAGCTTGATTAGACCTTTCTCTAGACGTTCTTGGTAAATAGGATCGTCTTTCAGTTCGCTGCCCATGTAGTTCGCGACAACCGCACCAACCATACAAGCGATGAAGGTTGTTGGAATACAAACCATCAATAGCGTTAGGTAATCGACACCAAAGGGTGCCAGCATCGCTGCGAAAGCCACAACTGCTGCCGAAATAGGCGAAGCTGTGATCGCAATTTGAGAGGCTACAACTGCGATAGACAGTGGACGAGAAGGACGAACACCTTGGCCTTTTGCTACTTCTGCAATAACAGGCAGCGTAGAGAATGCTGTGTGACCAGTACCCGCCATCAGTGTCATTACAAAGGTCACAATCGGCGCGTAAAAGGTGATACGTTCAGGGTGTTTACGCAAAAAGTTTTCTGCAATTTGTACCAACCAGTCCATACCGCCAGCAACCTGCATTGCTGCAATTGCGGTGATAACCGACATGATGATCAAAATTACATCGACCGGGATAAAAGATTGGCTTGTTGGAACACCAAGAATTAATGAAAGGGCAATAACACCAGCACCACCGGCAAAACCAATACCGATACCGCCAATTCTGGCCCCCAAAAAGATAAAGAGCAGGACGACAAATAGTTCTACTGCAATCATAAGTAACACCTCATTTTAGATTTTATTATGTGAACATTCGCCACTGGAATGTTCACATAATAGTTCTATGGTTTAGGTTTAATTAAGCAAAAATGCAACTAACGGAAATCCACAAGATCAGCAGGGTTAACCGTATTGGAGCCTAAAAAAGGGCTCCGTTTGGAGCCCTTTCTCGCTACCGTTATTCGTAGCGTTTAGCTTTATACTGAGGATGCATCAGATTTTCAATAGAGAAAATGTCATCAAGTTCTTCTTCGCTCAATAAACCGCGCTCTAGAACTACATCACGAACACTCTTACCTGTTTCAGCACAAATCTTACCTACAATGTCACCCTCGTGGTGGCCAATGTATGGGTTTAGATAAGTAACGATACCGATAGAGTTAAATACGTGAGATTCACATACTTCTTTGTTCACAGTAATGCCGTCTACACACTTGTCGCGTAGGTTCACACATGCGTTTGTTAGGATGTCTAAAGACTCAAACATGCTTTGTGCGATAACAGGTTCCATTACGTTCAGTTGAAGTTGACCGCCTTCTGCTGCGAAAGAAACCGTGTTGTCGTTACCTAGAACTTTAAAGCAAACTTGGTTTACTACTTCAGGTACAACTGGGTTTACTTTAGCAGGCATGATTGAAGAACCCGCTTGCAGTTCAGGTAGGTTTAGCTCGTTGAAGCCAGTACGTGGACCTGAAGAAAGAAGACGTAAGTCGTTACAGATCTTAGACAGTTTAACCGCTAGACGTTTAAGTGCGCCGTGCGTCATTACGTATGCGCCACAGTCAGACGTTGCTTCGATAAGATCTTCAGCCGCTACACATTCTAGGCCAGTTACTTCTGCTAGGTGCTTAACTGCTAGGCCTTGGTAACCCGGTGCTGCGTTCAGACCAGTACCGATAGCTGTTGCGCCTAGGTTAACTTCAAGCAGTAGTTTTGAAGTGTATTCTAGGTTTTTGATTTCTTCGTTGATGGTTACAGCCCAAGCGTGGAACTCTTGGCCAACCGTCATAGGCACAGCATCTTGAAGTTGAGTACGACCCATCTTCAAAATTGTGTTGAATTCTTGGCTCTTAAGCTCAAATGCACCTTTTAGGTATTCGATAGCATCGATCAGTTTACGAACGCTGTTGTAAACAGAGATGCGGAAGCCCGTTGGGTAAGCACAGTTTGTAGATTGGCTGCGGTTTACATGGTCATTTGGGTTGATGAACTCGTATTGGCCTTTTTCTTTGCCCATAAGTTCAAGTGCCACGTTCGCAACGACTTCGTTCGCGTTCATGTTTACAGAAGTACCAGCACCACCTTGGAAAACGTCCGATGGGAACTGATCCATGCACTTACCGGTGTCTAGAATGAGGTCACAAGCTTCGATGATGTATTTAGCCACTTCGCTTGGAATTACACCTAACTCTTTGTTTGCTAAAGCCGCTGCTTTCTTTGTCATCACCATACCGCGAACGAATTCAGGTACATCTGAGATCGTTACATTTGAGATGTTGAAGTTTTCAACTGCGCGTAGAGTGTGGATGCCGTAGTAAGCATCAGCCGGAACATGACGTTGACCTAATAGATCTTCTTCGAGACGAGTAGCTTGAGGAGCTTCAACTTGAGCTTCTGATTGAGTAGCCATAACAGGATCCTTAGAGAATTATTCTGATTATATAGTTAGTTATTAGCCTATTCTGTGTGCAAATACTCCGTTCGCTAGAATATTGGGCTGATAAATCCGTCCTGACTTATGTGGCACATGATACTGTACTTAGCGCATAAAAATATTAAGTTGATCACCTTTTTCGTTTTTGTTTCGTCAATATTTAGCAAACTTATTCCGGGTCAATAAACACGCTTATTTACAGGATAAATTTGAGATTGGTAGGGCTTTCAGCGTAAACTGGACGTAACAAAGGAGGGCGTGTGTTTCCTATCTTATTATTACTCTTTATCTTCGTACCCATCATTGAGATTGGGCTATTTATTCAAGTTGGTGGCTTCTTAGGATTGTGGCCAACTATCGCGTTGGTTTTGATCACTGCATTTGTGGGTGCATCGCTGGTTCGTAGCCAAGGCATTCAGACACTTATGTCTGTGCAAGGTCGACTACAACAAGGCGAAATGCCAGCACAACAGATTCTTGAAGGCGTAATGCTTGCGGTTGCAGGTGTTTTACTGCTGACTCCGGGTTTTATGACGGACGCACTCGGTATGTTGGTATTGTTACCAGCACCAAGAGCGATGATTGCCAAGAAAATGATGGAAAAAATGGTGGTGACCAATATGTCTGGTGGTTTTCATGCGGGTGGACAAGCTGGTTTTGGCCAGAGCCCATTTGGACAAGACCCATTCAATTCAGGTCCATCTGACCAATCAAAAGACGGCAACACCTTTGAGGGTGAGTTTGAGAAGAAAGACGACGACAACGATCGTAACCGCTTAAATTAATGGTTTGTCTCTTTATATAGAGAGACAAACAGAAAAGGCTCTTACCGTTATCCTTCGCAAGAAAGTGATAATGGTAAGAGCCTTTTTTATTGCGTGTCGCCGACTGTTACTTACTGTTACTTAATGTTTATTATTGATAACAGATAACAGATAACAGATAACAGATAACAGATAACAGATAAGCTTGAGCGTTCGGTTATACCGCGCCTTCAAATCCCATTTGTCGCCATGCTTCGAACGCAATGATGGCCACTGCGTTAGACAGGTTCAAGCTACGTGCTTCTGGCATCATTGGAATACGAATGCGTTGCTCCATTGGCATACTTTCGATGAACTCAGCAGGCAGGCCGCGAGACTCAGGGCCAAACATCAGTACATCACCTTGTTGGAATTTCGCATCAACGTGGTGGCCAGTGGTCTTGGTCGTACAAGCAAAGATACGGTAGTCACCCTCACGTTCATTCTCTAGATACTCAAGGAAGGCTTCTAGATTCTTGTGACGCTTTACTCGTGCGAGGTCGTGATAATCTAAACCCGCACGACGAACTTTCTTCTCTTCGAAATCAAAACCAAGCGGCTCGATAAGGTGCAGGTTTGCGCCGCAGTTAGCTGATAGGCGGATGATGTTACCCGTATTGGGCGCGATTTCTGGTTCGTATAGAGCGATATCAAACATGTTGGTTCACAAGAATAATCAAAGATAGCCAGAGTATACGGTGGCAAGCTGAGTGAGTACAGTTCGCCACCCTCAGCTTAGGCTTGGTTCGCTAGTGCCTGCGCGTAGTTTTCAGATACCGCATTCCAATTCACTACGTTCCACCATGCATTGATTTGAGGTCGAGATGATCTTCAGTTGTCCTTCTTCCACCACTAGCCAAGCGAAGCCGGAACCAAAGGTATTGATTGCCGCTTGAGCGAACTGATCTTGGAATGTCTCGAAATCTGCGAAAGTACTTTTGATAGCCTCGCCAAGCTCGCCCGTGGGTTCACCCCCACCGTCTTGCGACATGCAGTTCCAATACAAGATGTGATTGTAGTAACCGCCACCATTATTACGAACCGCAGGGCTGAGCTGAGAAATGTTAGCGAAGATCTCGGTCAGAGACTGTTGCTCTAGCTCGCTGCCAGAAACAGCGGCAACAAACTTATCGTAGTAGGTTCTATGGTGCTTGCTGTAATGCACTTCCATCGTCTTAGCATCAATGTAAGGTTCTAGGGCGTCGTAAGCGTAGGGTAAAGCAGGGAAAGTGTGTGACATGGTAAATCCTCCTTAATTAGAGGATTTACCATAATGATAATAGCAATCATTATCAACTGTGATCTTTGTGGGGGTGTTATACCGGCAAGATTGGCAGGGTGATTTCGAGTTGTAATCCACCGAGCTGGCTACGGCTTGCAGTGATGGTTCCGCTGTGTTGGCGAATCGCACTCTCTGTAATCGTCAGGCCAAGTCCAGTGCCACCTGAATTACGATCGCGTGCTGTTGAAACTCGGTAGAAAGGTCTGAATATAGAATCCAGTTCATCCTCCGGTACACCATCACCGTTGTCATTGACGCAAATCGTCAGCTGATCTTGGACAACATGGAATTGCACATCCACTTGGTCTTTGCCGTAGTAGATAGCATTGCGCGTAATATTGTCCAAGGCACTCATCAGCAGCTTAGGGTTACCCGAAATAGAACGCTCTGGGATCTCTGAAAACGTCAGTAATTTACCCATCTGTTCAGCTTCAAACTCTGCATCTTTTAAGATCTCTTCCCATAAGCTCGAGATAGGTTGAACCTCACGAGTAATGTGGCTGTCGACCTGCATACGAGATAGCGTCAGTAGCTCACTGATCATTTGTTCCAAACGCTGCGCTTCGGTATCAATACGTTCTAATTCTTGGCTCTCACCTTGCTTACGAATTGCCAGTGCATTGGCCATGCGTAGACGAGTCAATGGCGAGCGCAGTTCGTGTGAAATATCAGAAAGTAGTCGCTGTTGCCCCGAAATCATCTGGTTTACCGCTTCCACCATTTGGTTAAAGCTTTCACCCGCTTGTCTGAATTCTGAGGTGCCTTTTTCAAGTTGAGGGTCGACCTCAAATTGCCCTTTTGCTACGCGTTGCGCTGCGCGCTCTAGCCTACGTGCGGGTTGACTCAATGCCCAAGCTAACCATAGCAATAGCGGGGTACTTGCTAGCATTACCGCAAGCAATAGTTGTAAAGGTCTATCAAACAGTCGTAGCAAAAATGGCGGTGGTTGGTTCCATTTTACTCCGGCATACATCAGTAATTCTTCACCAGCGAGTGTGATAGGTACTGGCCCTGCCACCATGTAGTGTCCGTATAGTTTCTGTTTTGGTACTTCAGGGTTATCAATCGAGGTAACAAAGTTGCGAATCGCCTTAAGCTTATAGTCCGAATGTCTTTTTGACGTAAGGACAGCGCCTTCTAGGTCGGTTAAATAGATGCGAGCACGAGAATCCTTGCGGCTACGTGGTGCCTCAAGTTGGAACACAATTTTGCCCAGATTAGGTTCTTTGGCGTAGCGTTTCTCTGTGATTTTAGCGATACGCTCGAGTTTATCTAGGTGATCTGCGGGCACATCTCGCGCCACTCGAGGGTCTAAATGGGGAAGTGACAGCACCGACAAAAGTACCAGTAACATGGTGAACCAAAAGATAGCAAAGATACGTCCATATAAGCTGGTGATTTTAGGGATGCGCATTAATCTTCCTCTACCAATAAGTAGCCACGGCCTCGTAAGGTTTTGATGCGAGACTTACCATCGCTGCGCTCTGGAATCTTCTTGCGCAGATTAGATATATGCATGTCTATCGCACGGTCAAACGCCGCCAGCCTTTTGCCTAAAACATCCAAGCTCAGTGCTTCTTTGGTGATCACTTGTCCTGGGTTTTGGATGAGATGGCTCAGTAAAGCGAATTCTGTGGTGGTGAGATCGATAATCTGTCCATTACAGTAAGCCTCTTGCTTGCCAGGGAAGACTTCGATGTCTTGGTATTGAATGATGTCGCTGGCTGATTTAGGCGCGGTGTTAGTCTGTGTTCGACGCAAGATGGCACGAATACGAGCGAGCAGTTCTCGGTCACTGAACGGCTTTGGCAAATAATCATCTGCGCCAAGTTCAAGGCCAATAACACGGTCGATCTCTTCGCCTTTGGCAGTCAGCATCAATACTGGTGTTTCCCAGTTTTCTCTCAGCTTCTTTAGCGTTTCCATACCGTTAAGGCGCGGCATCATCACATCCAAAAGAATCAGATCAATCTCATCATTGATAGCGTCAAGCCCCGCATAGCCATCATTGGCTTCGGAAACAGTGAAGCCCTCAAAGCTCAGGATGTCTTTAAGTAAGCTGGTTAGTTCTGTGTCGTCATCAATAAGAAGAATGTTCGCCATTGGGAAGCCTTAATCGGTTATCTACTATTTACAGGTTAATAATACTGCTAATTATTCGTCAACTTTCACTCTTTACGATTCTTTACGCTTTCTAAACGTCACTTTACGAGGGAAAGACTAATCTATATCTAAGCGCTGAGAAACAGACGCAATACATGACTTATTATACCGAATCGAGGCAACAATTATGAAAATGACTAAGAAACTTGTACTAGTAGCTGCGGCACTTCCACTTATGTTAGGTACAGCGAGTGCGTTTGCATACGGCGGTGGTGATAAAGGTGATCACAAAGGTATGCACGGTAAGTGTGGTGGCTTCGATAAGAAAGTGATGCGCCAACTAGACCTGACGGATGCTCAAAAAACAGAACTAAAAGAGATGCGCGAAGCGAACCGCGCTGAGATGAAAGCAAAACACTCAGGCAACAAAGCAGATAAAATGGCGCAAATGAAAGCGCATCACGAGAAAGTTCAAGATCTAGTTCTAGCTGATACTTTTGATGAAGCTGCAGCAAACGACCTAGCAAGCCAAATGGTTGAGAAGCAAACAGAGCGTCGCGTAACAATGCTTAAGAAGCAACACCAAATGATGAGCGTACTAACGCCTGAGCAAAAGACTCAGCTGAAAGAAATCCAACAAGAGCGCATGGCGAAGTGTGCTGACAAAATGGAAAAACGCATGAACAAAGACAAGTAATTCATGGCTTGAGAAAGCTGAATTGATTGAAAGTGTTTAGAAAAAAGCGGCCTAGTGCCGCTTTTTTGATCTTTAAAAATGAATGTATTACATCATGGCTGTCATATTCAATCGGTTGTTTGCGGGTTATACTTTGTGCTATCAGTCACTTTATAGCCAATTTATGAAACAAGAATACGCACGTTTAGTTACGCTCGCCGCTTGGGCTGCCACCATCATTGCCTCCATATTATTGGTTGTGAAGGTTGCTGCGTGGTGGGTGACAGGTTCAGTCAGTTTATTAGCTTCTGTGGTTGATTCGCTGTTGGATATCGCCGCTTCTGTCGTCAACCTAGTGGTGGTTCGCTACTCTCTTCAGCCTGCCGATAAAGAACATACCTTTGGTCATGGTAAGGCTGAGTCTCTTGCTGCATTAGCGCAGGCAATGTTTATTTCCGGTTCCGCTTGTTTCCTTATTCTTAATGGTATTGAGCGTTTCTTCCGACCGCATGAGCTGAACTCTCCTGAAATTGGTATTTATGTCAGCTTGTTCGCGATCGTAATGACCTTTGGTTTGGTTCGATTCCAAAAACATGTTGTCAGCAAAACGGGCAGCCAAGCGATAGCCGCCGATTCACTGCATTATCAATCCGACCTTTATATGAATGCAGCGATCATGCTCGCGCTAGCACTGAGCTGGTTTGGCATTGGTCAAGCGGACTCGGTATTCGCGATTGGTATCGGTATCTACATTCTTTACAGTGCCTACCAAATGGCAACAGAAGCCATTCAATCTTTGCTTGATAGAAAGCTGCCAGATGAAGAATTAAAACAGATAAAAGAGACATCGTTGAGTGTGGAAGGTGTGCTTGGTGTGCATCAACTAAGAACACGTCGTTCAGGGCCTGTTCGGTTCATTCAATTGCATTTAGAACTCGAAGATAATATCCCACTTATTGAAGCGCACCGCATTTCTGACGAAGTAGAAGACAAGCTTATCTCCGTTTTTCCTGATGCTGATGTATTAATTCATCAAGACCCGTATTCGGTCGTATTTGGACCCGAGAAGCAGCAGAAATTTCACTCATGGTAAGCGGGCTAAAAAGGGTTGGCAAATGGTAAGTAGGTGGCTTTTGAACTAAAGTGAGTAAAAATTACTAATTCTTCGGTGATTCAAAAATCACCTTAGTAACAATTAATGTTGATTCTGATGTGAATCAACAAAGTTACTGAGTAAAACTGTAATACTCTTACAGAAGTAGAAATGTTACATAATTTTACGCGATTTAAGTGCTATTCCTGTTGAGGAAATGTAACATAACGCACAAATATAGATTTAAAATCTTGTTGATATACAATCATCAAGAATAAGAATTGAATAATAGATTCCCAAAAATCGAGGGTGAGCATGATTAAGAAGATCGGTGTTTTGACCAGTGGTGGTGACGCTCCAGGCATGAACGCAGCAGTTCGTGGTGTAGTTCGTACTGCGCTATCAGTTGGCATTGAAGTTTACGGTATTTACGATGGCTACCAAGGCCTTGTTGAAGACCGTATCGAAAAGCTTGACCGTTCAAGCGTATCTGACGTGATCAACCGTGGTGGTACTTTCTTAGGTTCTGCACGTTTCCCTGAGTTCAAAGACGTTGCTGTTCGTGAGAAAGGCATCGAGAACCTTAAGAAGCACGGTATCGAAGCACTCGTTGTTATCGGTGGTGACGGTTCTTACATGGGTGCTAAGAAACTGACTGAGATGGGTTACCCATGTATCGGTCTTCCAGGCACAATCGATAACGATATCGCGGGTACTGACTACACAATCGGCTACCTAACAGCGCTTAACACTGTTATCGATTCAATCGACCGTCTACGTGACACGTCTTCTTCTCACCAACGTATTTCTATTGTTGAAATCATGGGCCGTCACTGTGGTGACCTTACGCTTATGTCAGCAATCGCGGGTGGTTGTGAGTACATCATCACACCTGAGACTGGCCTAGATAAAGATCAGCTTATCAGCAATATCCAAGATGGTATTGCGAAAGGTAAGAAGCACGCAATTATCGCTCTAACTGAGTTAATGATGGATGCGAATGAACTAGCGAAAGAGATCGAAGCTTCAACAGGTCGTGAAACTCGTGCAACGGTTCTTGGTCACATCCAACGTGGTGGTCGCCCGACTGCATTTGACCGTGTACTGGCTTCTCGCATGGGTAACTACGCTGTTCACCTTCTTCAAGAAGGCCACGGTGGTCGTTGTGTTGGTATCGAGAAAGAAGCGCTTGTTCACCACGACATCATCGACTGTATCGAGAACATGCAGAACCCAGACCGTTCTGAGCTGTTCCGCGTTGCAGAAGAGTTGTTCTAAGCCACGCTTAGCGTTCGCTTAAAAGTATTAAAAACCGCTGATTTATCAGCGGTTTTTTTGTGCCTGTTGTTTGGCTTTAAAGCTTGAATCTCAAACGATAGGCAATAAAAAAGGCCAACCTAAGTTGACCTTTCATTTAATCTAAACGGTGACGTTTAAATTAAGCTTTTGCTTCAGCTGCTGCTTTAGCGATAGCTGCGAAGCTTTTCGCGTCTAGCGCTGCGCCGCCAACTAGAGCACCGTCGATGTCTGGTTGTGCGAAGTAAGCTGCTGCGTTTTCTGGCTTAACAGAACCGCCGTATTGGATAACAACTTTTTTAGCAACGTCTTCAGATTTCTCTGCGATGTGTGCACGGATTTGAGCGTGGATGCGTTGTGCATCTTCAGCTGTAGCTGCTTTACCAGTACCGATAGCCCAGATTGGTTCGTAAGCGATGATAGCGCCTTCAAGAGCTTCAACACCTTGAGTGTTGATAACAGCGTCAAGTTGACGAGCACATACAGCAACAGTTTCGCCTGCTTCGTTTTGTGCATCAGACTCACCGATACAAAGAACTGGAGTTAGGCCGTTCTCTTTTAGGAATGCGAATTTCTTAGCAACGAATTCGTCAGACTCAGCGTGGTATTCACGACGCTCAGAGTGACCGATGATGATGTGAGATGCGCCGAACTCTTTAAGCATTGCTGGAGACATGTCGCCAGTGAATGCACCGCTGTTGTTTAGGTCAGAGTTTTGAGCACCTAGGATGATCGCGCTGCCCGCTTCAGTAAGCGTACGTTCAGCAAGATCAACGAAAAGTGCTGGTGGAGCAACTGCTACGTCTACGCCTGTTACGCCTTCAAGTTCAGCGTTAAGACCGTTTAGTAGATCAACAACCATTTCTTTGCTGCCGTTTAGTTTCCAGTTACCCATAACTACAGGATGACGCATAGGAATATCTCCAAAGTATTTAAATAAATCGAATGTAAAAAAGTAAACTTTATTACGAAATAATATAACAGAATAATATCAACAGATCATGACTGTGGTCATGACTTTCTTGGATCTTACTCAATGGTCAGAGTAGATTTTGAGCATATATCAGTGATCCGGCAGACAGAATAATAGCTAACTTCTCGGATTTTTCGTCGTTAGTTGCTATTAAGGGACAAACGATTGCGTTAACAATAGGAAGTAATAATGCCGAATCTAGTTCTAGAGTACTCAAATTCAGTGGATGAGCGAGTGAATATCCAAGGTTTACTGGAAGACCTTCATCAAGTTACATTAAACTGTGGTTTGTTTGATGTACCTTCTGTGAAGTCTCGTTCACTGCGCTGTCATAACTGGCTGGTCGGTGATGAAGAGGACAATGTGGATTTTGTTCATATTAGCTTCGAGTTACTTTCAGGGCGTACCGAAGAACAGAAAAGAGAATTGTCGCGTTTGTTGATGCAAACCTTACAAGAACAGGCAAGCCATATCCGCAGCCTAACGGTCAACATAAGGGATATGGATAAAAGTTGCTTTCAGAAAGTGATTAACTAGCTAAAAATAATCAACGAACTGAAAGTGATTAACTGACTATTTGCTGCTAACTTTTTGGTAGCGTATTAATTTTTTGAGTATTTAAGATGTCGATGAAAGATTTACTGCTCTCTTTCAAAGGGAGAATTGGTCGTAAGACTTACTGGATTTGGAATATTTTCTACTATATCGCGATTACTGGTTTTGCCACCGGTATCTCGGTTTTGTTCCCAGCATACTCCTATCTCCTGTTACCAATCTTCCTTCTATTACTTGTTATTCCAGATCTTGCTGTTACCGCTAAGCGCTGGCATGATCGCAACAAGTCTAACTACTGGCTATTGCTGAATGTACCGCTTGTACTCGGGCGACTTGCATCACCTATGGCTGCGACTACGACAGAGCCAGTATCGCCTATTCACATGGTGGCAACGGTTGCTGCACTAGTGTGTGGTTTGTGGATCTTGGTAGAATGCGGTTTGATGAAAGGCACTGAAGGCCGTAATGATTACGGTGAAGATCCCGTTTAAAGATTGGATGATTCATCAGTAAAAAGGGAGTATTGCGCTCCCTTTTTTGTTCTAAGGCATTTTGTTTTTAATGCGTTTTTTTCACTAATACATTTTAGCTTTCAGTACATTTTTGGTTCTGTATTTGGCCTGAAAGGCACGACATTTTCAGGCAGAGATTCTTCAAAATCGCAGCGGCCTTTGAGTGCATCTTGGAATTTACAGACCTGACAGCGCAGCTCTTGCATCAGAACAACATTAGCGTGATGTGGATTCTTGCAGCGGCTGACGACTAAATCGATATGACTTTGTTGAGCGCGAAGCCTGTTTTGCATGGTCTCTGAGGCTGAGCAAATCATCTGTTCGCACATCTCGTGTTTGAATTGATTGAATGCTTTCGGATCGCTTTTCGCGAGTTGGACCAGTTCATCAAAAGGGGGCAGTTTTTGATTGGGCTGTGGATGTGCCATGATTCCTTCCTTAGCATTAAGCATGTTTCATATGCTTTAAGCTTAAGAAAGAAATTTGTACAAATTTTAATCTATTGGTGTTTTCTCAATATTGAGACAGGATCAGTAACTTGGCGTTAAGGTATAAGTACAACGACGCTCGCCAGTAATGATGTGTTCAGTGCGGCTCACATGACATTCATCTTTGAGTAATTCTTTGAAAACATTGAGCTCAGATTGGCACAGGCTAGGGCAGCGAGTCGCAGCCTTGCAGATAGGGCAGTGGTTCTCGATCAAGATGTAGTGATCGTCATGCTCTTGAAGTTCAGCCATGTAGCCTTCGTCTTCACGCAGCTGGGTGAGTTTTTTAAGCTTGCTGATCAGCGAGTCACAATCAGACAGCGCGGTTTGATATTGCTTAAGGGTGTGTTGTTCACGCTCGGCCGCAACCTTAGCTAACCCCTCTTTACCAAACAGATTCTCGACAGCATCGATCACTTGAATGGTGAGCTCACCGTGTCGATCTGAAAATTGACCATGGCCTTGTTGAGTCAGGGACCAGTGGCGAGTCGGGCGACCCACTTTTACTTTAACATCATGAAACGCAAGAATACCGTCATCTTCCAAACTTTGTAGGTGCTGTCTGGCACCCATTGTCGTCATGCCAAATTCGTCTGACAGTTGTTTCGCGGTTACCGCGCCTTGACGCTTAATGGTCTGTAAGATTTTGTCGCTTGTTTTCATACTATCTCTACCTAATGAACCTTACTATTATGAGGCAAGGTGTTTATAAAGCAAACCATTTACTATGGCGTAGGTGAAATGCACAGGTTATTGATGGCCAATAAAACAAAAGGCTGATACTTGGTATCAGCCTTCGCGTGTTCTGTTGAACCTAGTTTAGGTTTACAGGATGTGACCAATCACTTCTGGGTCTTTACGTTCTAGGTAGTGAATAGACTTGATGCGACGAATAGTACGGCAGCGACCACGGATAAGCAGTGTTTCTGTGGTTGCGATATTGCCTGTACGAGTGATGCCTTCTAGTAGGTCACCCTTAGTAATACCCGTTGCAGAGAACACAACGTTGTCGCTACGAGCCATGTCTTCCATTTTCAACACAATACCCGCCGTTACGCCCATTTCAGCACAACGCTCTAGTTCAAGCTCACCGTGCTTGCGGTTCTCTTCTGTATCGCCTTTTACTTCATGACGAGGAAGCAGACGTGCGTGCATGTCGCCGTCGAGTGCGCGAATAACCGCAGCCGAAACCACGCCTTCAGGCGCGCCGCCGATGCAGTACATTACGTCGACTTCACTGTCTGGCATACACGTTAGGATAGAAGCAGCAACATCACCGTCTGGCACTGCGAATACACGAACGCCCATCGCTTGCATGTCGGCAATCACTTGATCATGACGTGGCTTAGCCAGTGTGGTTACTACCAGTGTATCGAGTGTTTTACCTAGTGCTTTCGCAATGTTTTCTAGGTTTTCTGTCAGTGGCAGTTCTAGGTCAATCACGCCTTTTGCGCCAGGACCAACAACCAATTTTTCCATGTACATGTCAGGTGCTTTTAGGAAGCTACCTTTTTCGCCTGCAGCCAATACAGCCAATGCATTTGATTGCCCCATTGCTGTCATGCGTGTCCCTTCAATTGGGTCAACGGCGATATCTACTGCATCACCGCCAATACCGACGTTTTCGCCGATGTATAGCATTGGTGCATCATCGATTTCACCTTCGCCGATAACGATCTCGCCGCTAATTTCGGTTTTGTTCAGTAGGCTACGCATTACTTCTACAGCAGCGCCATCTGCAGCGTTTTTATCGCCGCGGCCAAGCCACTTGTAACCAGCTAGTGCTGCACCTTCAGTGACACGAGAGAATGACATTGCTAAATCGCGTTTCATGCGGACTCCAAAATTTTCAAAAGGGGAATAGAAATTTCGCGGCGAATTTTACCATATCCCAAAGGAAACGTTTGCCTTTTTGTTTTTTGGGGATTGCTCTTGATCAATTTGCGGGTGAAAACAGGTAATATTCATCAAAATAATCAGTCTGTTGTCGCGGTAGTAATAATTCACGTCAATATTCGGTAAAAAGCGCTGTTTTTTTCATCGAATGGCGCAAAATATCGAATATATTGAGTGTTTATCCTTGCTCTGCTGAGTAGAATGGGGAAATAAGTGGAGTAGACCTTCACCATCAAACGGATAACTTAAAGGTAGGCCAGAATGTCTTTTGAAGTACTAGAGCAGCTAGAAGCAAAAATTCAAACAGCAGTAGATACAATTGCACTTCTTCAAATGGAAGTGGAAGAGCTTAAAGAAGAGAAACAAGCACTAGCAACAGAAGCTGGTGAGCTTAAAGAAAGCCGTCACGAGCTAGAGCAAAAAACTCAGCAAATGCAGGAAGAGCATTCAGCGTGGCAAGATCGCATCCGTAACCTTCTTGGTAAAATGGATGACGTAGAGTAATTGACTCTTCAGATTTAAAAAAACGCCCGCTACTGAGTAGCGGGCGTTTTTGTTTGTATTCTTATGCTTCGTGTTCTTATGGTTTGTTTTATTATTTGAAGCTGAGTGAGAGTTACTCGATCTCTTCTTCTTCTTCAACATCCAGATCAAGTTCTACATCTAAAGGCTCTGCCGAAAGAATAATGCCGGTGTTGTCAGCGTAGAGGTAATCCTCCGGTAAGAAGGTTACGCTGCCAAAGTTGACCGGTACGTCCAATTCGCCGACACCTTCTTGGCTCGCACCAACAGGGATAGAAGCCAAAGCCTGAATACCAATGTTCATGTCTTCTAGCTCATCGACTTCACGAACGCAACCGTAAACCACAATACCTTCCCACTCATTGTCTTCAGCAAGTAGGGCAATTTCAGCATCGATCAGCGCTTTGCGTAGTGAGCCGCCACCATCGATTAACAACACACGTCCCAGACCATCTTGCTCTAATACGGAGCGAATCAAAGCATTGTCTTCAAAACACTTTAATGTCGTGATCTGTCCTGCGAAGGATGCACGTCCACCGAAGTTGCTGAACATGGGCTCCACGACATCAACTTGATCCAAATATATGTCGCACAGTGCTGAAGTGTTGTATTCCATTAGTATACCTTTTGAACAATGAGCTTACTTTGAGTATATCGGTGCTTGATCCCTTTGCAATGATTAGTCTCATTTAACTCAATAGAGTTTGAGCTACGACAACCCCTGCAAACAATAGGTTAGTGACCAGTGAGCATTTCACAATCACTGGCATCATTGGTGCAATCTGCGCTGGTTTTTCGGTTTCCCAAACGGCCTTGCCATGTTTGTAAACAATAACAATGCTCAATAAAAACGGCAGGCTGATCCAGACCGGTTTTTCTTGAATCAGTAGGTAGATAGCGAAAGAAGCAAGGGCGAGCCCAAGCAGTGCAAAATGATAGTGTTTGGCTTTGCGTTGCCCTAGGCGAACCGCCATGGTGCGCTTACCACATTCACTGTCGTTCTCTATATCACGCATGTTGTTGATGTTGAGTACCGCAACCGCCATTAATCCACAGCCTAAGGCCGGAAGAAATAGGCTTGGCTCAACATGACCAGTGTGTAGGAAGTATGTGCCTGAAACGCCTAACAAACCGAAGAAGATAAATACCGATAAGTCGCCAAGGCCAATATAACCATAAGGTTTATTGCCCACGGTGTAAGCGATGGCAGCCATTATGGCTAATACGCCTAACGCGATGAAAGATAAGATGCTTTCAATCGAGGTTAAGGCATGAAAAATAAGAATCAGCCCAGCGAGCATGGTAAATACGATGTTGAGGATGATGGCTTGCTTCATGGTTTTCGCAGTCACCGCACCAGATTGCATTGCACGTGTTGGCCCTAGACGGTTTTCGTTGTCTGTGCCTTTTACTGCGTCGCCATAGTCATTGGCTAGGTTCGACAGGATTTGTAATAAGGTGGCAGTTAAAAAAGCCAGTAGGGCTATTGATAGAGAAAACTGACCGCCGGCGAACGCTAAACTACTTCCTGTAAGAATAGAGACGAGTGCGAGAGGCAGAGTTTTTGGTCGTGCGGCATCAAGCCAAATCAGTAGAGATTGTTTCATCGTAGGTCTATTTCTTTGTAAGTCTTCGTTTCAAACTGTGATTTGAGTATACGCCCATTTTTCGGGTAATAAAAAGCCCACTCGAAAGTGGGCCTTGAATTCGCTTATTAGCTGCTATTTCTTTGAGATAGAGCAATAAGTTGGAGTTTTGTGTGCTACAGGATGAAGCGACTTAGGTCTTCGTCTTCTACGAGCTCGCCAAGCTTAGATATTACATAAGCTTCATCAATCAGCAATTTACTGCCTGCTCGGTCTGTTGCGTCAAATGAAATTTCATCCATTAGGCGCTCCATGACTGTGTGTAGACGACGCGCACCGATGTTTTCAGTGGTTTCATTCACACGCCATGCTGCGTCTGCAATTTGGTTGATGCCATCTTCAGTGAACTCAATGCCGACATCTTCTGTTTTCATCAGGGCAATGTACTGTTCTGTCAGTGACGCCTTTGGTTCAGTAAGAATACGTTTGAAGTCATGTGCTGATAGTGCTTCAAGTTCTACGCGGATTGGTAGACGACCTTGCAGTTCAGGGATCAGGTCAGATGGCTTAGCTACTTGGAAAGCACCTGATGTGATAAACAAGATGTGGTCAGTTTTAACCATGCCGTGCTTCGTTGATACTGTGCTGCCTTCGATTAGAGGCAGTAGGTCGCGCTGAACACCTTCACGAGATACGTCTGGGCCTGAGCTGTCGCCACGCTTACAGATTTTGTCGATCTCATCGATGAATACGATGCCGTTGTTTTCAGCATTGAAGATTGCGCTCTCTTTTAGCTCTTCCTGGTTCACAAGCTTCGCAGCTTCTTCTTCAGTCAGTGCTTTGAATGCGTCTTTGATTTTCATCTTACGCTTTTTCTTGGTGTCGCCCGCTAGGTTTTGGAACATGCCTTGCAGCTGGTTGGTCATCTCTTCCATACCAGGAGGTGACATGATTTCAACGCCCATTTGCGGTGCGGCTACATCGACTTCGATCTCTTTGTCGTCTAGCTTACCTTCGCGCAGTTTCTTGCGGAAAATTTGGCGAGTGTTTGAAGAGGTGGTGTCTTCAGTTGATTGCTCGTTCTGACCCCAAGCATCACGTGCTGGTGGTAGAAGGGCATCAAGAATACGTTCTTCAGCTTGCTCTTCAGCGCGGTATTGTACTTTTTCCATCGCTTGTTGATGTGTCATCTTGATCGCAACGTCCGTTAGATCACGGATGATGGTCTCAACTTCTTTACCAACGTAGCCAACTTCGGTGAACTTAGTTGCTTCTACCTTGATGAACGGCGCATTAGCGAGTTTCGCTAGACGGCGAGCAATTTCAGTTTTACCCACACCCGTTGGGCCAATCATCAGGATGTTTTTTGGCGAAACTTCAACACGCAGGCTTTCTTCAAGCTGCATACGACGCCAGCGGTTACGTAGAGCGATAGCCACTGAACGCTTAGCGTTGTCTTGGCCGATAATGTGGCGATTGAGTTCGTGAACAATTTCGCGAGGAGTCATCTCAGACATGGTTTTTCCTTAATTCTTTAATCACTGTTGAATACAACGTTATTGATGGAAGCAGTCGTTACTCTGGCTTTGGCAGCTCAACGGTGCTTTCTAGTTCTTCAATAGTGTGGTGATGGTTGGTGAATACACAGATATCGCCAGCAATGTTCAGCGACTTTTCTGCGATTTCACGCGCATCTAAATCAGTATTTTCTAATAGTGCAGTCGCTGCTGCTTGAGCGAAGTTACCGCCCGAACCGATCGCAATCAGGTCGTTCTCTGGTTGAACGACGTCACCGTTACCAGTAATGATCAGCGAAGCGGTTTCATCCGCGACTGCTAGCAGTGCTTCTAATTTACGTAGAGCACGGTCGCTACGCCAATCCTTCGCCAGCTCAACGGCAGCTTTGGTCAGGTGGCCTTGGTGCATTTGCAGCTTGCTTTCAAATTTTTCGAATAGCGTGAAAGCATCTGCCGTACCGCCAGCAAAACCAGCCAGTACTTTGTTGTTGTATAGGCGACGTACTTTACGGGCATTGCCCTTCATTACAGTATTGCCTAGAGATACTTGTCCATCACCCGCGATGACGACTTTATTATTACGACGTACAGATACAATGGTAGTCACGAGTAGGGCCTCTTAATATTTCTTATCTTTGGGTATAAAAAGTATATGAGGATGGTGCTCGGATAATTCAAGGAAGGGCGAGTGATGTCGCGCAACTTATCGGCGGAAGTTGTAAGGAAAACTGACTAAAGGGAGTAAATAAAAGAAAACCTCCACAATGGGAGGCTTTCGGAGTTTGGTTTTCGGCTTTTGCTAAGATTAAGTAAGACTGCGACTATCGCTAAATCTAAATCTAAATCTAAATCTAATCGGTGTCTTTCCAAATAGCGCAAGGTTCGATTTTCGCCCGTTGCAGCTTATGACGATCGCGCTCGGCGTCACGCTTCAACTTGTATGGCCCTAGAACCACACGGTACCAGCTACTGCCGTCTTTTTTACGGATTTCACTCGAGATGCCTTGGAACGCAATATCTAACTTGCGCGTTTCTGCCTGTGCTGACGTTTTGTAAGCGCCACACTGCATCACGTAAGGGATCTTAGAGATCTCTTGCTCTTTGGCTTTAACTTCAATCTCGCGGCTTGGCAGCGTTTCAACGTAGTCCCACTTCTCTTCAGGAGGCGGTGGAATCACTTTCGCTGGTTTTGGCTTAGGTTTTGGTTTGGTAGCCACAGGTGTTGGTGCTGACGGCTCAGGATCATTACTCAATAAGTAAAGTCCATAACCAAAACCACCGGCAAGGAGGATCGCCAAAAGACCACTGCGCCAAGGTTTACGGCGAGGGGCTTGTTTCTTGGTCGGTTTTTTCGTGCCACGACCGCGCTTTACATAATCTCTATTAGCCACAAGACAATTCAATAGTTGCTGATTCTGTCCTCATGGTAATCCAGATTGCGCGAGGATAATAGTGCAGAAATGGAAGCGGCACATCAAAATGTGCCGCAGATTTATAAGGGTATTTCTGAGGGTTACATTCGAGGTGGTGCGGTGCTGCCTCTAACGACTAATTTAGCTTCAAGCAGACGCGAACCTGCTTGCACATCGTTGCCCTTCAATAGATCCAGCATCATCAACATCGCTTGGCGTCCAATCTCATAGCGAGGCTGAGAAATAGTGGTTAGCGGTGGATCGCAGTATTGAGCGAATTGGATGTCATCGAAGCCAACAATCGATAGGTCTTGAGGAACGCGTAAACCTAGCTTCTTCGCTTCTTGAATCGCACCAATCGCCATCGCATCGTTATGACAGAAGATCGCTGTAGGTTGTTCAGGAAGTGCGAGTAATTGACGAACCGCTTGCGCACCAGCTTCAAAGGTGAAATCGCCCACAGTGCTGTAAGCTGGGTTCATTGATACTCCAGCGCGGCGCAATGCTTGTTGGTAGCCTTGTTGACGGAACTTACACAGGGTTGCAGTCGTTGGTCCAGAGATCTGAGCGATGCGCTTATGACCTAACTGAGCGAGGTAATTCACGGCTTCAAATGCAGAGGTTAGGTTGTCGATGTGAACCGTTGGCAGTTCAAGCTCAGGTGCGAATTCACACGCCATAACCATTGGCGGTAAATTCTTTTGCTCAGGCTTACTGACATCAAACGGATGATCAGTGCCAAGCAGTAGCATACCGTCTGCTTGTTTTGTGAAGACCAAGTTAACAAATGAAGACTCACGCTTCTTTTGTTGGCCACTGTCACCCAGTAGAACGAGGTAGTCATTCTCTACAGCGGCATCTTCGATACCACGAATGATTTCGGCGAAGTAAGGGTCACAGATATCAGGAACGATAGTGATGATGGTTTTTGATTCGTTGCGACGTAAATTTCTAGCTAATGTATTGGGTGAGTATCCAGCTTCAAGTACTGCTGTCTCAACTCGTTTACGAGTCGAAACCGAGACTTTTTCAGGGTTCATCAATGCACGTGATACCGTTGCCGTTGAGACGCCTGCTAGCTGGGCAACATCCTTCATTGTCGCCATAAATTAAACCCTCTTTTAAGTTCCTTTGTCGCCTAAGTATTTAAGGCGTGAATAATTAATACAATCGGATAGATATTATGAAAGTGTTGCTAACACTTTTTTTATTGCAATATTTTATTCGTTTCATCCGTGTAAAGTTACGGCTAGATTAACAAAAATCACATGACTAGTGTGAGGTTGCTCACGAGAAATATGAAATATTTGTGAACAAACTTATCATTAGTTTTAACCCAAGTAGGTTTAGCTCAAATCTTGCGGCTCAATATCGAGTGACCAACGGACTTTTTTCGCAGCAGGTAACATATTAATTGCCGGCTTCGCACTCATTAATAACTTCTGCATTAACGAACGAGTCTGAGTTTGTAGAATCAACTGCCAGCGTGATTTACCCGCTCGCTTGGCCAGTGGCGCTGGGGTGGGACCTAGAACCATGCAATATTGGTCAAACAACGGATGCGATTCTAATGTATGACGAACCTGACGCAAGAACTCTTCCACCAAACGTGTGTCATTGGCTTCCGCTCTAAACAGAGTCATAAAGGTATAAGGTGGCAGCATCGCTTGTTTACGCTCGGCCAATGCGGTTTGGGCAAAGTGGTTATAGTCTTTGTGCAGCAACGCTTGTAACAAGCCATGTTCTGGATGGTGAGTTTGTAAGATAACCTCACCCGGCTTACTGGCACGGCCTGCTCGACCGGCGACTTGAGTAAACAGTTGCGCCAACCGTTCAGAGGCGCGGAAGTCACTACTATATAAAGACGCGTCCACATCCAATAACGCCACAAGTGTCACGTCAGGAAAGTGGTGACCTTTAGCAAGCATCTGTGTACCGATAAGAATTTGGTATTCACCTTTACGAATCGACTCTAGCGCGCTTTCTAAGCTGCCTTTGCGGCGGGTGCTGTCTCGGTCAATACGAATGGTTTTGTATTCAGGGAATAGCTGACCAAGTTGAGCCTCTAACTGTTCGGTACCTACACCCACCGTCACCAAGTTAGCTGAACCACAGCCTTGGCAATTGTGCACGATATGCTGTTGCGAACCACAATGGTGGCAGCGCATTTCATTACTGTACTGGTGATAGGTGTAGTAGGCATCACAGCGCTTACATTCGGCTGTCCAACCACAATCGTGACACATCAGTGCGGGAGAGAACCCACGACGGTTGAGAAACAACATCACTTGGTTGCCTGCTTTGAGGTGTCTTTGCATTTCAGCAATCAACGACGCAGACAAGCCACTTTCTAGATATTCACCCTTCACATCCAACACTTTATTGGTGGTCGGCAGCGCGACACCCGCACGTGAAGTAAGGGTGAGATAACTGTATTTACCGATCTGAGCGTTGTGCAGCGTTTCAAAGGCCGGAGTCGCCGAGCCTAACACAACCGGGATCTGCGCTTTATGAGCACGCATGATGGCTACATCACGAGCGTGGTAGCGTAGGCTATCTTGCTGCTTATAAGAGGCGTCGTGCTCTTCATCGACAATGATAATTCCCAGATCAGCGAAGGGAGTGAACAGAGCCGAGCGCGTACCAATCACAATGCCCGCTATTTTGTCTCGCGCTGATAACCAAGCATTCAGTCGTTCAGAATCGTTTAATCCAGAATGAATCACCTCAACAGGCACATTAAAACGACGCTTAAAGCGATTAATCGTTTGTGGAGTGAGGCCTATTTCCGGTACCAAGACTAACGCTTGTTTACCTTGGTCGAGAATCGGCTTGATCATATTCAGGTAGACTTCGGTCTTACCTGAGCCGGTAACCCCCTCTAGCAAGAAGCAACTAAAATCGGTTTGGCTATTTACTGTCGCAATCGCGATCGCTTGTTCAGCATTGAGCTTCGGCTTGTCTTGTTCGTTTTCAAGTTCCACTGGCCACGGTTGGCGCTTTGGCTTTTTCTCTACCGACTCAATCCAACCTTTCTCTTCCAACGTTTTAAGCACCGCGCTCCCGACTTCTTCATCAATGAATTCTTGATGAGGAACCGGGCCGTGCTCAAGCATGTGCATCACTTTGGCTTGCTTAACCGCACGACCAAAGCCTTGCATCAGTTGATCTCTGCCTGATGGGGTCAATTGCCACTCGACAAGCGTTGCGAAGTCGGCAGCTTTGCCTTTTCGTAAAGCGCTTGGTAGAGCATTAGCCAAGGTTTCACCCAGTGGATACTGATAGAACTGGCTGCACCATACCAAGAGTGAGTAGACCGATTCTGGCCAAACGGGTTGGTTGTCTAATAAGGCTTTAATGGGCTTGAGCTTGTCTAGCTCGAATTCAGATTCGTTAACCAGAGCTGTAACAATACCTGTTAAGGTTTGTCGTCCAAAAGGCACAGAGACTCGTCCACCAATAATCGGGAATAGGTGGTTAGGAATCTTGTAATCGAACTGCTTGTCTAGTGGAACAGGCAGTGCCACGCGGGCAATCATTGGACGCATAAAGGGACAGCTTTATCTGAGTTGACGAGAGCGAACAGTCTAATGGATAAGGGCGTTAAATTCGAGGAGCAGTTTGGATGAGAGTATCGAGTTAACGCGGGAAGATAACGAGAGTCCGAAATCTCAGGCCGACAAAGGAAATAAAGAGGCTATTGGTGAAAAATGTATCAAATCAGTTGATCCTGCCTTATAGATTCATTACTATACTGCGCCTTAAAGGTATGGCTTTATCGCAGTTTAGTGATGCAGCGGTGTCTTTATTTTATTTTTTAACTACGTGTGGTGTGCGGCTTAGAATCGTATAGCGACACGGCCTACTTGAGGTTATCCCATGAAAACTGGTATCCACCCAGAATACAAAGCAGTTTCTGCAACTTGTTCTTGCGGCAACACATTTGAGTTCAACTCAACGCTTGCAAAAGAATCTATCCACCTAGACGTATGTGACAAATGTCACCCATTCTACACTGGTAAGCAACGTATCGTAGATACTGGCGGCCGTGTTGATCGCTTCAACAAGCGTTTCGGTGCTCTTTCTAGCAAGAAGTAATTCTCGCTATTTAGACATAAAAAGGACACTTCGGTGTCCTTTTTTGTTGCCTGAAATTTAAGAAAACGCTGAATCTTATTCAACCATCAACTTCTCGAAACGACAGGCAACCCGCTTGAGTTTTGTTTCATAACTTACACCCCACACTCCATTCTTGAAATCCGCTCGAAAGTTCAACAAGCGACAGTAATTTCAACTGCTCACTGGTCTTATTAGTAGTGAAATCTCGTTTTTTAATGAGACAGAGGCTTTAACCACCTAGGAACTTTGAAGTACATCTATTAACATGAACAAGATCCCCCAAATAATAATATCCTAGGAACCTACACCTATGTCTGAAGACAGCCGCCAAGATCAATCCTCTCAAGCGTTATCGCCTCAAGAACAATTCCGTCAGCAAGCTCTTGATTACCATGAGTTCCCAATTCCAGGCAAAATTGCCGTAGAACTGACGAAGCCTGCAAACTCTGCAGAAGACCTAGCACTTGCATACAGCCCAGGCGTGGCTGAGCCTGTTCGCGAGATCGCACAGAACGTTGATAACGTTTATAAGTACACAGGTAAAGGCAACATGGTTGCAGTTATCTCTAACGGTACAGCGATTCTTGGCCTAGGTAACCTTGGCCCTATTGCTTCTAAACCTGTTATGGAAGGTAAAGCGCTACTGTTTAAGCGTTTTGCTGGTTTAGATTCTATCGATATTGAAGTAAAACACCGCACAATCGATGAGTTCATTGATACGGTTGCGAATATCGCAGATACATTCGGTGGTATTAACCTAGAAGACATCAAAGCACCTGACTGTTTTGAGATTGAGCGTCGCCTGATTGAGCGTTGTGATGTCCCTGTTTTCCACGATGACCAACACGGTACAGCAATTGTAACGGCTGCAGGTATGCTGAACGCGATTGAGCTTCAAGGTAAGAAGCTTGAAGAGTGTAAGATCGTTTGCTTGGGTGCTGGCGCAGCGGCGGTTGCTTGTATGGAACTGCTGATTAAGTGTGGCGCTCAGCGTGAGAAGATCTACATGCTTGACCGTAAAGGTGTGATCCACACTCGTCGTGAAGACTTGAATGAATACAAAGCGCTATTCGCAAATAATACGGATAAGCGCACGCTTGAAGATGTTATCGAAGGTGCTGACCTGTTCTTGGGCGTATCGGGTCCTAACCTGCTACCAGCTAAAGCACTCACGCTGATGGCTGATAAGCCTGTTGTGTTTGCATGTTCAAACCCGGATCCAGAGATCAAGCCAGAGCTTGCTCATGAAGTTCGTTCTGACCTTATCATGGGTACAGGCCGTAGCGATTACCCGAACCAAGTAAACAACGTACTTTGTTTCCCATTCATTTTCCGTGGTGCGCTTGATGTGCGTGCGAGCGAAATCAATGATGAGATGAAGCTGGCTGCGGTTAAAGCGATTCGTGAACTAGCGAAAGAAGAAGTTCCGGCTGAAGTACTCGCCGCTGCCGGTGAGACTGCACTGGAGTTTGGCAAAGGCTACATCATTCCTAAGCCAATGGATCCACGTCTACTTCCTCGCGTAGCAAAAGCGGTTGCAGTAGCGGCCGTTGAATCTGGCGTAGCTCGTATTGAGATGCCTGCTAACTATATGGCTTAATGCTTTAATAGCTCAATAGCTCAATAGCTTAAAAGCTGTTGCTCTATTGAGCGAAAAAGAATAATAAAAAACCGACTCATAGGAGTCGGTTTTTTTTATGTCTATCATTCACAGAGCAGCTACCGATAAAGTAGTGGGTGATGTGACAAATAAGGTTCAGCTATAGCGAATCAATATTGAAGGCAGTGACTGAGTTGTTTTTATTCTTCGTCAAACGCTTCGAATTCGATACCCATCTCTGTCATCAGCTTTTTCACTTCAGTCGGGATGTCGTCTGGACGGTCTTTACGGAGATCTTCATCCGTTGGCAGTGGTTGGCCTGTGTACGCATGTAGAAAGGCTTCGCACAGTAGCTCACTGTTTGTTGCATGGCGTAGGTTATTAATCTGGCGGCGAGTGCGCTCGTCAGTAAGAACCTTTAACACTTTTAGAGGGATAGAAACTGTAATTTTTTTTACTTGTTCGCTTTTCTTTCCATGCTCAGCATATGGGCTTATGTATTCACCATTCCAGTCGGCCATTGCGTACCTTCATCACTTTAGTTGTTAGAATAAATTAATAGTGGTGATTTTAGCGGGATTTACTGCCATAAGCAAAGACATATAGACGTCCAGAAGTGTTGACGTCTCACATTTATGAAAGTAAAGTGAATAACATATATCTAACACAGCCGCAGAATGCCGACAAGCCGCTGTGATTCTCAGACGCAAAACTTGTAAGGAAGCACCTATGAGCAGCCGGAAGCCAGCAACAATCGCAGTACGTACTGGTATCGAGTCAGACACGCAACACCATGCCGTTGTCCCACCTATTTATCTTTCGACTAACTATGGGTTTCCCGCTTTTGGTGAAGTGCCAAAGTACGATTACACCCGTTCTGGTAACCCAAACCGTGGTTTATTAGAAACGGCATTGTTTGAGCTTGAATCTGGCAAAGGTGCAGTGGTAACTAACTGTGGCACTTCGGCACTTAACTTGTGGGTATCCGCTTTCTTAGGCGGTGATGATCTTATTATCGCACCACACGACTGCTACGGTGGTACTTACCGCCTATTTAATACCCGCTCGTTAAAAGGTGACTTCAAAGTCTTGTTCGTTGATCAATCGGATCAAGCAGCGTTGGATGCGGCGATCGCGCTCAAGCCAAAGTTGATCTTAATAGAAACGCCATCGAACCCGTTAGTTCGTGTGGTTGATATTGCAGAGACTTGCCGTAAAGCGAAAGAGGTTGGTGCTCTGGTTGCTGTCGATAACACGTTTTTGACGCCTGTGTTCCAAAAGCCTTTAGAGCTGGGTGCTGATTTTGTTATCCACTCAACCACCAAATACATCAACGGACACTCAGATGTTATTGGTGGCGTTGTCGTGACGAAAACTGAAGAGCACGCTGAAGAGCTAGCATGGTGGGGCAACTGTATTGGTGCGACCGGCACACCATTTGATAGTTACATGACTCTACGTGGTATTCGTACGCTAGGTGCGCGTATGCGTGTTCACGAAGAGAGTTCACGTGAAATTCTGACGGCTCTGCAACAACAAGATCTGGTGGGCACTATTTACCACCCAAGCCTTCCTGAACACCCGGGTCACGAGATCGCGAAGAAACAGCAGTTGGGCTTTGGTTCCATGTTGAGCTTTGAGTTTGCGGGCTCTTTTGAAGCACTTAAATATTTTGTAGATAAGTTAGAGCTATTTTCTTTGGCTGAATCACTGGGTGGGGTTGAAAGCCTGATTTGTCACCCTGCGTCGATGACTCACCGTGCGATGGGCGAAGAAGCATTGGCAGAAGCGGGTGTTTCTCAACAACTACTGCGCCTTTCTGTTGGCCTTGAAGATGCGGAAGACCTAATCGACGATCTCAAGCAAGCGTTTGAAAAAACACAACGCTTTATTGCTGAAGGGGAGGTTTAATAATGGCAACCTTTCGCCAGCTACATAAATTTGGTGGCAGCAGTTTAGCGAACCCTGAGTGTTACCAACGCGTGGTCAACATTCTTAGAGAATATTCATCAGCGACGGACTTGGTGGTGGTATCGGCCGCAGGCAAAACAACCAACCGCTTAATTGAGTTTGTTGAAGCGCTCGACAAAGATGGTCGTATTGCTCATGAATGCCTGCAAACCCTTCGTCAGTTTCAACTTGAACTGATTGAGGCTCTGCTTGAAGGTGAAGCCGCCTCGCAACTAACGGCAACCATCCAACAAGAATTTACCGCTTTGGGTGAGCTAACGGCTCCCTTGAGTGAAGCACAAAAAGCACAAGTACTGGGTCATGGTGAGGTTTGGTCTTCACGTTTGTTGGCGACGTTGTTATGCCAGCATGACTTACAAGCGGTTGCTCAAGATGCGCGTGCCTTTTTACGTGCAGAAGCGGGTGCTCAACCTGAAGTTGACCGCGCACGCTCTTATCCTCTGATTAAAGAAGCCTTGGCGCAGCATGCACATTGCCGCGTGGTAATTACAGGCTTTATGGCTCAGAACTGCGAAGGCGAAACGGTACTGCTTGGTCGTAACGGTTCGGATTACTCAGCAACCGTGATTGGTGCTCTGGCTGAAGTTGAACGCGTGACAATCTGGAGTGATGTGGCGGGCGTATACAGCGCAGACCCTCGTTTGGTTTCGGATGCGTGCTTATTACCTCTGCTTCGCCTTGATGAAGCCAGTGAATTAGCTCGTCTTGCGGCTCCAGTGCTACACAGCCGAACGCTACAGCCTGTCGCTCAAAGTGCTATGGATCTCAGCTTGCGCTGCAGCTACCAGCCGGAGGCGGGCTCTACACAGATAGAGCGAGTACTGGCATCGGGGCGTGGTGCAAAAATCATTACTTCTTTGGATGAAGTTCTTATCGTGCAACTGACTTTTGGTCACGGCCATGATTTCGACCGTCTGGAGAGTGAAGTCCTTGAAGGGCTTAAGCGTGCTCAATTAGAGCCGCTTGCTTATGAATTAGAACCCGATCAACACTGCTTGCGCCTTGCTTACACGGAAGAGATCGCTGGTGGTGCATTAGAATATCTACAAGACCACGCGATTGAAGCTGAGATTAAATTGAAAGAAGGTTTTTCTCTGATTGCTGCAGTGGGTGCGGGTGTGACTAAGAACCCGAACCATTGCTACGGTTTCTACCAGCAGCTGAAGAGCTCACCGGTGGAGTTCATTTCAGAAGCGAACTCAGGCTTAAGCTTGGTGGCCGTGATTCGTAAGAGTGAAACATCAAGCCTAGTGAAAGGTATTCACTCTCAACTGTTCCAAGCGCAGAAGCGTGTTGCGATTGCTTTGTGTGGTAAGGGCAACATTGGTTCAAGCTGGTTAAGCCTGTTTGCTGAGCAAAAAGCGGAACTTGAAAAGCGTCGTGGAATGAACTTTGAATTGGTTGCGGTGGTTGATAGCCAAACCTATTGGTTCGACGATCAAGGCATTGATGCGACTTCAGTTGGTAAACGTTTTGATGATGAAGCGATTGCCAACAATGGTAACGACTGGCTAGAGCGTTTAGGTTCTATTCAGGGTTACGATGAAGCTGTGGTACTCGATGTCACCGCAAGCCCTGTGCTTGCAGCAAAGTATCTGCAAATTGCACAACAAGGTATCCACCTGATCTCGGCTAACAAGGTGGCAGGATCTGCATCGAGCGAGTATTACCATCAGGTACAAGATGCTTTCGCTAAGATCAGCCGCCACTGGCTGTACAACGCGACAGTGGGTGCTGGTTTACCTATCAACCACACTGTGCGAGACCTGCGTGAGAGCGGTGACGATATCATTGCGCTGTCTGGTATCTTCTCTGGCACTTTATCTTGGTTGTTTCAACAGTTTGATGGCACGGTGCCATTCAGCGAGTTAGTCGATTTAGCGTGGCAACAAGGCCTGACTGAACCAGACCCAAGAGCTGACCTTGATGGCTCAGATGTCATGCGTAAGCTGGTGATTCTGGCGCGTGAATCGGGTTTGGATATCGAACCTGAAAACGTAAAAGTCGAATCGCTCGTACCTGCAGAGCTGCAAGAGCTATCGGTGGATGACTTCTTCGATAAAGCTTCTATTCTAAGCGAAGAGTTGGCTGAGCGTTTGGAAAAAGCGCACTCTCAACAGAAAGTTCTACGTTACGTAGCGCGTTTGGAGAAGAACGGTAAGGCAACCGTAGGCGTTGAAGCACTGTCTAAAGAGCACGCTCTGGCGAACCTGTTGCCTTGCGATAATATCTTTGCGATTGAGAGCAAATGGTACAAAGATAATCCATTGGTGATCCGTGGCCCAGGTGCAGGCCGTGAAGTCACAGCTGGCGCAATTCAATCTGACCTAAACAGAATGTCTAGCCTGTTTTGATTTTCAGATCGGTTGGTTTAGTGTCTAAATAGCATACTATTCACTAAGATAAATAAGGCTGAAAGCACGATGTGTTTGTCAGCCTTTTTTCTACATTATTTCTGCTTTGCGACCCATCTAACGACTTGAGTTTTGCTCACGATCTACTTGAGAAAAATTCATAATGGATCTGTTGACATTAAATCGTATTCAATACATTCTACAGACATATAGACGTCTAAACGTCGTTTAAGGATTTGAGTTTTAGTGGTTGCTTTTGCCACAGGGAGAGTAAGATGGGATACACACACGCTAGTCATATCGACGCTTTAAATCAGAATATCGCTGAGCTTTCTGACAACATCAATGTGTCATTTGAGTTTTTTCCACCAAGCAGTGAGAAGATGGAAGAGACCTTGTGGAACTCTGTTCACCGTCTTAAAACACTTCAACCAAAATTTGTATCGGTAACTTACGGTGCAAACTCGGGCGAACGTGACCGTACCCACTCAATCATTAAAGAAATTAAGAACCAAACTGGCCTAGTGGCTGCACCGCACCTCACATGTATTGATGCGAGTCGCGAAGAGCTGATTCAAATTGCCGACGATTACTGGGCAAATGGTATCGAGAGTATTGTTGCGCTGCGTGGTGACATTCCTGCAGGCGGCGGCGCGCCAGAGATGTACGCATCTGATCTAGTCGAGCTGCTTAAATCTCGCCATGACTTTGATATTTCAGTGGCGGCATTCCCTGAGGTTCACCCTGAAGCAAAAAGCGCTCAATCTGATCTAATTAACCTAAAGCGTAAAGTAGATGCCGGTGCTAACCGTGCCATCACTCAGTTCTTCTTCGATGTAGAAAGCTACCTACGCTTTCGTGACCGTTGTGTAGCGGCTGGTGTGGATGTTGAGATTGTTCCGGGCATCTTACCTGTTTCTAACTTCAAACAAGCGTCTCGTTTCGCTGCGATGAATAACGTAAAAGTACCGGGCTGGATGGCGAAGCAATTCGAAGGTTTGGATGATGATCCAACGACTCGCCAGTTAGTCGGTGCGAGCCAAGCGATCGATATGGTTCGTACGCTGAGCCGTGAAGGTGTGAAAGACTTCCACTTCTACACGCTAAACCGTGCAGAAATGACCTACGCACTTTGCCATACTCTAGGTGTTCGCCCACAAGTTGCTGCGCTGTAATTAAGCTTCAGTCTTGTTAAAGCGCTATTTGCTGTAAATATCAAATCCGATAGATACAAAAAAGGCTTGGACTCTAAGAGTTCAAGCCTTTTGCTTTTCTAGCTTAACTTAAGCAAGAGCACCAAGTTCAAGCAGTACTTCGTCCGCCCATACAATCCATGCTTCACGGATAAGTAGGTTACGACGAAGAGTTAGACGCTCAAGGCGTGCTTGCTTGTCTAGTGTAGATGGCGTTGCGTAGTAAGCCGCTTCGATTTCTTTGTAGTGAGAAACCAGTTTGCGAGACTCTTCAACTAGCTCAGCAAGTTGTACACGGTAAGCGTCAGCAGGTTGTACAGCACAAGCCATTAGCTTAGCTGAGAACTCGTCACGAACGGTTGGGTGTGCAGTTGGTTGTTCAAACCATTCACCTAGCGCGCCACGGCCTGCGTCAGTGATAGAGTAAACTTTACGATCAGGTTTGCCTTCTTGAGGCTCAAGCACGCAAGTTACCTGGTCGTTCTGAGCCATTTTATTTAGCTCGCGGTAAACTTGTTGGTGGCTAGCTTTCCAGAAGTAACCAATGCTTGAAGAGAATTCTTTTGTGATATCGTAACCAGTAGCATCGCGTGTACTTAAAACGGTTAGAATTACGTGTGGTAATGACATGTCTGAAATCCAAATGGTAAACAGTAAACAAATACTTAGACAACAAGTGTGCTTCTAATGGCACGTTATATTGGTTATGTCTAAGTAGCACCAACTCGGCGGTTGGTTATGTCACCTTACAAAGCCGTTTATCACCTAGGTTGACCAGTTTATAGGTCAAGTTGCTGCAGATTATTTTTTTGGAGTGTTTCCGCAGCGGAGCAGTAGTATATCTAAATAATAAGCATAAAGTAGAATACATGGACAAAATAACCCAAAAAACTGACAAAGTACTTACTAGCTGTTATCTGACGAAATAAAAAGGCCGCACATGGCGACCTTTTGTTCTTTTTGTAGATGAAAATGCTGATCAGGTTATAGTAGGAATCACTAATTAACCAGTGTTTCGCATACCTGCTGCAATACCTGCAATCGTCACCATTAGTGCTTCTTCTAGCTCTGCTGGTGGTGTTTCACACTTACGAGTACGGTAAAGCAGTTCCGCTTGAAGCATGTTTAGTGGCTCAACATAGATGTTACGTAGACGAATTGACTCAAGTCCCCAAGGGTCACTCTGCATCAGGTTCTCGTTGTTCTCTACATTTAGTACCGCTTTGATGTCTTTTTGCAGCTGTTCACGCAGTAACTCACCTAACGGCAGTAGTTCTTTATCAACAAGACGTTGGTCGTAGTACTTCGCAATTTCCATGTTGCACTTCGAGTACACCATTTCCAACATACCTAGACGAGTAGAGAAGAATGGCCATTCGCGACACATCTCTTCAAGTAGCGCTTGATGGCCTTGATCGACTGAGTATTGGATTGCTTCACCTGCACCTAACCATGCTGGAAGTACCAAACGGTTTTGGCTCCAAGAGAAGATCCATGGAATCGCACGTAAGCTTTCTACGCCACCGTTCGGGTTACGTTTTGCTGGGCGAGAACCGAGTGGCAGTTTGCCGAGCTCTAGCTCAGGTGTCGCTTGACGGAAGTAAGGTACAAATTTCTCTTCGCCACGAACCACGTTGCGGTAAGCCTCACAAGAAACTTGAGAAAGCACTTCCATTAGATCGCGCCACTCTTGCTTTGGCTCAGGTGGCGGCAGAAGGTTTGCTTCTAGAATCGCACTTGCGTATAGGTTGAAACTGTTTACGGCAACATCTGGCAAGCCAAGTTTAAAGCGGATCATTTCGCCTTGCTCTGTTACACGTAAGCCGCCTTTTAAACTCTTAGGTGGCTGAGAAAGAAGTGCAGCGTGCGCTGGCGCACCACCACGACCAACTGTACCGCCACGACCGTGGAATAGAGTCAGTTCAATGCCTTCTTCTTCACAAACCTTAACCAGCTTGTCCATTGCGTCGTATTGCGCCCAACCTGCAGACATTACGCCGGCATCTTTTGCTGAGTCAGAATACCCGATCATCACCATTTGGTGGTTCTGGATAAAGCCACGGTACAAATCGATGCTCATTAGCTGTTTCATTACTGCTTCTGAGTTGTTCAAGTCGTCCAGCGTTTCGAACAATGGACATACGTCCATGCGGTACGGGCAACCACATTCTTGCAGCAACAAGTGAACAGCCAGCACATCCGATGCTGTACGAGCCATAGAAATTACGTAAGCACCAAAGGCTTCACGAGGTTGAGCAGCAACGACCTTACAGGTGTCTAAAACCTCTTTGACCTGTTCAGATGGCTCCCAGTCGCGCGGTAGCAGTGGGCGTTTTGAGCTTAATTCATTGGTTAAGAAAGCAATTTTGTCTTGCTCGCACCACTGGTCGTAATCGCCAATGCCTAGGTAGCGAGTCAGTTCAGATAGGACATCTGAGTGACGTGTACTTTCTTGACGAACATCGAGACGAACTAAATGCACACCGAATGCTTTTAGGCGACGTAGGGTATCAAGCAGAGAACCATCCGCGATTACGCCCATGCCACATTCGTGCAGCGATTGGTAACACGCGTAAAGTGGTGTCCAAAGTTGGTCGATGTTCTGCAGTGTTTCTTTCTTCGGTACTTCAGCATCATGCAGTTTTGCGTCAAGCACTTCTAGCGTGTTGTTCAGCAGAGTGCGTAGGCTCTTAAGGATTGCACGGTAAGCTTCGTGCTCATCGCCAGCCAATTCACGAACGGCATCATTACACTTCGTCATCGACAGTTCGGTAATCAGCTCGTTCACATCACCTAGGTAAAGATCAGCGGCTTTCCAGCGAGATAGGCGCAGTACTTCTTTGGTGATGGTGTGCGTTACGAATGGGTTACCATCGCGGTCGCCACCCATCCAAGATGAGAAGTGAACTGGGCGCGCATCGATTGGTAGGCCTTCACCAAGGTAACCTTTTAGTCGGCCATCCATATCACGTAGGAAATCAGGCACGGCTTCCCATAGAGAGTTTTCTACAACCGCAAAGCCCCACTTAGCTTCATCAAGTGGTGTAGGGCGTTGCTGACGAATCACATCAGAGTGCCAACCTTGAGCGATAAGCTGCTCTAGGCGACGTTCGGTTTTCACGCGTTCTTTGTGTGATAGGTCGCTTAATTCTAATTTAGACAGACACTCGTTGATCTTAACCAGCTTGTTGATCATGGTTCGACGAGTGATTTCTGTTGGGTGAGCGGTCAAAACGAGTTCAATGTTCAGGTCGCGAACGGCTTGAGCCGCGTCTAGCTTGCTGATGTCATTTTGATTTAGTTTAGAAAATAGAGATTGCAGCACGTCTGGTTCGCAAACATGCTCCTCACAGTGGCGAGAGATGGTGTGGTATTGCTCTGCCATGTTGGTGAGGTTGAGAAATTGGTTAAATGCACGAGCAACAGGAGTGAGTTGTTCGTTCGGCAGGTTTTTGATTTCTTCAACTAGGCTGTCACGGTCAGCTTTGTTGCCTGCGCGGGCGGATTTGGAAAGTTTACGGATAGTCTCCACTTTCTCTAAGATAACGTCACCATGTGCATCTTGGATTGTGTTACCTAGCAAGCGTCCCAGCATGCTTACGTTACTCTTGAGAGCGGCGTATTTCTCGTTCATTGTCATCCTGCCTCGTAAAAAAATTACATCCATTGTTCCTTGTTAAGTACACAATCTAGCGAAAAGTGCTGTATCTAGTCAAATAAAGCATTCTAAGTTTGCAATTATTAGGTTTAAAAATGCGGGAGAAGTAAATTTTTCAAAACTTAGAGAAAAAGTGAAATTTAATTACAAGATCAGGCTGTGTCAGGGATAACAGAATAAAAGCCACCTTTTGGGGTGGCTTTTATACGAAAATATTGGAAGGGAAGTAATAACTAGAAACAATATTTACGGATCGATTTACTCAGAACATCAATTGTTGGGTCAATAAAATCGAAGCTTAAGAACTCATCCGGTTGGTGAGCTTGGTCAATTGAGCCTGGACCTAACACTAAAGTTGGGCATAACTCTTGAAGGAAAGGTGCTTCAGTACAGTAGTTCACGGTTTGCGATTCAGTTTCACACACCGATTCCATGCCACCGATAAATGGGTGATCGTGTTGACACTCGTAACCCGGAATAGGTTCGTGCAGTGGAGTAATCTCAATTCTGCCCGGCCATTTTGCTTCCACTTCTTTAAGTGCGCTGCGCAGCATGTTATCTAAGCCATCTAAGCTAATACCGGGCAAAGGACGAACGTCATAGTGTAGTTCACAGCAGCCACAGATACGGTTAGCGCTGTCGCCACCGTGAATATGACCAAGGTTTAGAGTAGGGCTTGGAATTGCAAAGCCTGGGTGATGGTACTCTTTGATTAGCTTGTCACGCAGCTGCATTAAAGCAAACAGCACTTCATGCATGATCTCAATGGCGTTGACGCCTAATGCCGGGTCAGAAGAGTGGCCTGACTTACCCGTTACTCGCACGGCATTGGCAACATGGCCTTTATGACCACGAATCGGCACGAGGCTGGTTGGCTCACCAATGATGCAGTAGTCCGGTTTAAATGGCGCATTTTCAGTGAAATGACGTGCACCTAACATAGTGGTTTCTTCGTCACAGGTTGCTAATACATAGAGCGGCTTGGTTTGCTTGCTCCAATCCATCTTCTTCGCGGCTTCATAAACGAAAGCGAAAAAGCCTTTCATATCGGCCGTGCCTAATCCGTAGAAGCGGTTGTTGTGTTCTGTTAGTGCGTGAGGATCGAAATTCCAACGTCCTTCATCAAATGGCACCGTATCGCTGTGTCCTGCAAGCAATAAGCCCCCTTCGCCAGAACCCATCTTTGCGACCATATTATGCTTGCCGGGTTCGACCTCTACCACCTCAACACTAAAGCCTACGTCTTTAAACCATTGAGCCATTTTTTCGATCACTTTCTCGTTGCCATGATCCCAGCTTGGATCGGTGGAGCTAATGGAGTCGGTGGAAATTAGGCCTTTATAGACCTCAAGAAAACTCGGTAATTGCATAATAACTTCACTTCTACTATTGACAGGAAAACCATAAGTCGGTAAAACACATATTAAATCATATTTAATGCATAAGAAATCAAATAAAGCTAAAAATTAAGTATGAATAGTCAAATTTGAAATGTAACTTACCTCAAGAATGGATGTGTTGAGATGTTGAAAACCACGATCATTGGCGCAAGCGGCTACACAGGAGCAGAACTGGCTCTAATGATAAATAGACACCCTGAGCTCACGCTATCAGGTTTATATGTCTCAGCCAATAGTGTAGACGCAGGCAAACCTATCGCTGCACTGCACGGTAAGTTAGCTGGCCTGATTGATATGCCAGTGCAACCTTTAACAAATCCGGAAGAAGTGGCTAAACAGTCTGATGTGGTTTTCTTAGCCACTGCACACGAGGTAAGTCACGACCTAGCGCCAATCTTCCTTGAGAACGATTGCCAAGTGTTCGACCTATCGGGTGCATTCAGAGTTAAAGGCGAAAACTTCTATCAAGAGTTTTACGGTTTTGAACATCAACACGAACAATGGCTAGACAAAGCGGCTTACGGTTTAGCTGAATGGAACGAACAAGAAATCAAAGAGGCTCAGCTTGTTGCAGTCGCGGGTTGTTACCCAACCGCATCCCAACTGGCGATTAAGCCTTTGGTTGAAGCGAAGTTACTGGATGAAAATCAATGGCCAGTGATTAACGCGACCAGTGGTGTCACTGGAGCAGGCCGCAAGGCGAGTATGGTCAACAGCTTCTGCGAAGTAAGCCTGCAAGCTTATGGTGTATTCAACCACCGTCATCAACCTGAAATGGCTGCACACCTAGGATGTGATGTGATTTTCACCCCGCACCTAGGCAACTTTAAGCGTGGCATTTTAGCGACTATTACCATGAAACTGGCTGACGGTGTGACAGAACAACAGATACAAGAGGCCTTCGAGCAAGCTTATCAAGGTAAACCAGCTGTGAGATTACTCGAAGAGACATTGCCAAGAATTCAAGATGTAGAACAAACACCTTTCTGCGATTTAGGCTGGAAGGTACAAGGTCAGCACATCATCGTTGTTTCAGCGATTGATAACTTATTAAAGGGTGCATCTAGTCAAGCGATGCAGTGTTTAAATTTACGTTATGGTTTTGTACCATTAACTGCGTTAGTGTAAGGAAATCTAGATATGAGCCTTAATAATCAACCATTAATCATAAAGTTAGGTGGCGCTGCGCTATCTTGTGGTGAAACACTTAGCAAGTTATTTGGTGCGATTTCAGCTTACCAACAGCAGGCACAGCGACCAATCGTGATTGTTCACGGCGGTGGTTACCTTGTTGATGGTTTGATGAATAAGTTGAGCCTTGAAACTGTTAAGAAAGAAGGGTTACGTGTTACTCCTTATGATCAGATTCCTGTGATCGCTGGTGCACTAGCGGGCACGGCCAACAAATTGCTTCAAGGTCAGGCGATTAAAGACGGCATCAACGCCGTTGGTTTGAGCCTAGCTGATGGTGGTCTATGTAAAGTCAGCGAGCTAAACCCTGAATTGGGTGCAGTAGGAAAAGCGGAGCCGGGCGACTCAACCGTCCTGCAAGCGATTCTTAATGCTGGCGCACTGCCAATCATTAGCTCGATTGGTTTGACTGAGCAAGGCCAACTGATGAACGTCAATGCAGACCAAGCTGCTGTAGCTGTAGCTGGCGCGCTTGATGCTGAACTGGTACTGCTTTCTGATGTCAGTGGGGTATTGGATGGTAAAGGCCACCTGATTCCAAGCCTTAATCAGCAACAAGCCGATGACCTTATTAAAGGTAAAGTGATTACCGATGGAATGATCGTGAAAGTACAAGCTGCACTAGAAGCGGCTAATGACCTAGGACGACCAATTGAAGTTGCAACCTGGCGATACCCAGACAAGCTGACACAACTTTTTGCAGGTAAGAGCATAGGAACACAGTTTTTACCTCAGTAGACCTCACTACGAGTGACTACTTAAAGAATTTAGATAAATAAATTAAATATATAATTATTAAAGTGATTTCCAACGCTGACCGCCATGTGCAGTATGGAAACTAGGAGAAAGAAAATGAGCAAAGTTAACGTAAAGAAAGTTGTAGTAGCCTACTCTGGCGGTCTAGATACATCAGTAATCATCCCATGGTTGAAAGAGAACTATGACTGCGAAGTTATCGCATTTGTTGCTGATGTAGGCCAAGGCGATGAAGAGCTGATTGGAATCGAAGAGAAAGCAAAAGCTTCTGGTGCGTCTGAGTGTTACATCGCTGACCTTAAAGAAGAGATGGTGGCAGATTACATCTACCCAACGCTTAAAACAGGTGCTTACTACGAAGGTAAATACTTGTTAGGTACTTCAATGGCTCGTCCAATCATTGCGAAAGCTCAGGTTGAAGTTGCACGTAAAGTAGGTGCAGACGCTCTATGTCACGGTTGTACAGGTAAGGGTAATGACCAAGTTCGTTTTGAAGGTGCATTTGCTGCACTAGCACCAGACCTACACGTAATTGCACCTTGGCGTGAATGGGATCTAGTAAGTCGTGAAGAGTGTCTAGATTACCTCGCAGAGCGTAACATCCCTTGTACGGCTTCTCTTACCAAGATTTACTCGCGTGATGCAAACGCATGGCATATCTCTACAGAAGGTGGTGTTCTAGAAAACACATGGAACGCACCTGATGAAGATTGCTGGGCTTGGACTGTAGACCCAGAGCAAGCGCCAAACGAATCTGAAACAGTGACGCTTAAAGTTGAAAAAGGTGAAGTGGTTGCGGTTGATGGCGAAACAATGACGCCATACAACGCGCTGGTTTACCTAAACGAGAAGGGTGCTAAACACGGTGTTGGTCGTATCGATATCGTAGAGAACCGTCTTGTTGGTATGAAGTCTCGTGGTTGTTACGAAACTCCAGGTGGCACAATCATGATGGAAGCACTACGTGCAGTAGAGCAATTGGTTCTTGATAAAGCGGCATTCGAATTCCGTGAAGAGCTGGGTGTTAAAGCTTCTCACCTTGTATACGATGGCCGTTGGTTCACTCCGCTATGTAAGTCAATTCTTGCAGCAACAGATGAGCTAGCACAAGACGTGAATGGTGAAGTGGTTATCAAACTTTACAAAGGCCATGCAACCGTGACTCAGAAGCGTTCTGACAACAGCCTGTACTCAGAAGAGTTTGCAACCTTTGGTGAAGATGAAGTTTACGACCAAAGCCACGCTGAAGGCTTCATCCGTCTTTACTCGCTATCAAGCCGTATCCGTGCTCTGAATAGCCAAAAGTAATCCGAACAATGAGTTAGTGAGCTAGCCTTTAGCGAAAGATTGAAGGCCAGTAAGCAGGCATCATTATGCTAAGCCCATTTACTATTGATTAGTGAATGGGCTTTTTGCTTTCTGTTTGTTTAATAAATCAGCTTCGGTTTTTACTGTCGAATGGCATATAATTCGCGCTCCACGCTGAAAATAATCAATGGATTGAGCCTTTGGTGAATAAATATGTGAAAATAATGAATTAATACTTTATTTTCATTTTGAATTGCCGTAAGTTTAAACCATCAGAAAAATACTGAATCTTAATCAGAATTATCATTTGCAAAAACAGTGAGCACTGTGCAATTAGGAGATACACAATGGCATTATGGGGCGGTAGATTTACCCAAGCAGCAGACACCCGGTTCAAAGATTTTAACGATTCTCTTCGTTTTGATTACCGATTGGCTGAGCAAGACATTGTGGGCTCTATTGCCTGGTCAAAGGCTCTACAATCGGTCAACGTTCTAACAGAAGAAGAACAGCAAAGACTAGAGCTTGCACTGAACGAGCTAAAACTTGAAGTGATGGAAGATCCTGAACAGATCTTACGTTCTGATGCAGAAGATATTCACAGCTGGGTTGAGCAACAACTTATCGGTAAAGTCGGTGATTTGGGCAAAAAACTTCACACTGGCCGTTCTCGTAATGACCAAGTGGCGACCGACCTTAAACTATGGTGTCGTCAACAAGGTAACCAACTGCTACTAGCGCTTGATCGTCTGCAAAGCCAAATGGTGAATGTCGCTTCTCAGCATCAAGAAACCGTGCTTCCTGGCTACACTCACTTACAACGTGCTCAGCCGGTAACTTTTGCTCACTGGTGTTTGGCTTACGTTGAAATGCTTGAGCGTGATTACTCACGTTTGAATGATGCGATTAAGCGTCTAGATACATGTCCGCTGGGTTCTGGTGCCCTTGCAGGAACTGCTTACCCGATGGACCGTGAAGAGTTAGCTCACAACTTAGGTTTCCGTCGTGCAACGCGCAACTCTCTAGATTCAGTTTCTGACCGTGATCATGTGATGGAGCTGATGTCGATCGCTTCTATTTCAATGCTTCACCTTTCACGTCTTGCTGAAGATATGATTTTCTACAACTCAGGTGAATCGAACTTCATCGAGTTAGCGGATACCGTGACGTCAGGTTCCTCTCTGATGCCACAAAAGAAAAACCCTGATGCGCTCGAACTTATCCGTGGCAAAACTGGCCGTGTTTATGGTTCATTAGCCGCAATGATGATGACAGTGAAAGCTCTGCCTTTGGCGTACAACAAAGACATGCAAGAAGATAAAGAAGGTCTGTTCGACGCTTTAGACACTTGGAATGATTGTATGGAGATGGCTGCTCTTTGTTTTGACGGCATTAAAGTGAACGGCGAACGTACACTTGAAGCAGCGAAACAAGGCTACGCGAACTCAACCGAACTGGCTGATTACCTAGTAGCGAAAGGCATTCCTTTCCGTGAAGCTCACCATATTGTTGGTGTGACGGTAGTGGCGGCGATTGCTAAAGGTTGCGCATTAGAAGAGTTAACCATCGCAGAGATGAAAGAGTTCTCTGAGGTGATTGAAGAGGATGTGTATGACATCCTGACCATTGAATCGTGTCTTGAAAAACGTAGCGCGCTAGGCGGTGTATCACCACAGCAAGTGGCTTACGCGGTTGACCAAGCTGAGAAGCGTTTATCACAGCGTGACACTTCCATCGTGAAGGTTCGTCCTGCTCGTCTGACGGATATTGAAGCGTTGGAAGGCATGGTGGCCTATTGGGCGAACATGGGTGAAAACCTACCTCGTTCTCGTAATGAACTGGTGCGAGATATTGGCTCGTTTGCTGTCGCAGAGCATCATGGTGAGGTGACCGGTTGTGCATCACTCTATGTGTATGACTCTGGTTTAGCGGAAATTCGCTCGCTCGGTGTTGAGGCTGGGTGGCAAGGTCAAGGGCAGGGTACAGCGATTGTGCAGCACTTGGTTGATAAAGCACGACAAATGGCCATTAAGAAGGTGTTTGTGCTGACTCGTACTCCAGAGTTCTTTATGAAGCATGACTTCTTACCGACATCAAAATCTCTGCTGCCAGAGAAGGTGCTGAAAGATTGTGACCAGTGTCCTCGTCAACACGCGTGTGATGAAGTGGCCTTGGAAGTTAACTTGGTAGAACAGATCATCGCTAAGGTTAATGTTGCATAAAGCATTGATTTTATAGCCCCTAAAAAAAAGATCAAAAAATTGATCTTTTTTGGGAACAAATTAAGAAAAGTCCGGTCTATTAAAGTACCACTGCTTTTTCTTAGAATTTTCTAAGAAAGCCCTAGAATCGATTGGTTCTGGGGCTTTTTTCTATCTGCTGTTTGGGAAATGATGATGGCTTGCTAAGTCGGGTCATTTAATTGGGCATCTAGCCTTTATCGCTTATCTAGTCGTTATCACTTATCTAGCAACGTCTCTCTGTTAACGCTTTTTGTTCCTTAAAGGCAGCACGACAAACTTCATTATCCAATGCAACGACAGCAAGCCACTGAACGCAAAAGCGGCCATCATCAACGCGATGGCATTGATGGTTTTTGGGTCTTCTTTGAAAAACAACCACCATGCTCCCCAACTTAAAATCGACAACACCATCAGCTGATTCATACAGCGCTGGCAGCGGCCGAGTTTGTTACGGATTTTTTCACTTTTATTGCAATGAATGCATGTCATCTTAGGTTTGATTCGCGTTATGCTTGTTGCCTTGATAATAACACGTCACAAGATATTGGATCACGGTGACACAGAGAGAGAAAGTCGATGATTGAGCGCCAAGAAACCAAACAACGCATGAGCCGTATTGTTAAACACAACGGCACTATCTACCTATGTGGCCAAGTGTGTGCTGATGCAACCAAAGACATCACTGAGCAAACACAAACGATGCTGGATAAAGTGGAAGCCCTACTTGAGCAAGCGGGTAGCGACAAGGAACACATGCTGTCAGCAACGATTTACTTGAAAGACATGAAAGACTTCCAAGAAATGAATGCAGTTTGGGATGCATGGGTTCCAGAAGGTCACGCTCCAGCTCGCGCATGTGTGACGGGCGACATGGCTCGCGAAGCGCTACTTGTTGAGATCTCTGTGATTGCTGCTGAGAAGTAATCGCTAAGCCTTTAGCGACAAGTAATGGCTTCAAGAGATTCCAGATACCTCGTCCCTCGGCTCTGGAATGACGATGCTCGAAGCCAAAAACAAAAAGGAAAGCCAATGGCTTTCCTTTTTAGTATCTAGTCTTTGTTGATAGACCAAACTGCTAGTTTTTCAACGACCTGAGATTAACAACCAGGGCCACAATCTAGACAGTGTTTCACCATCTCTGGACCAAGGTGCAGTTTCGCATTCAGGTCACGTAGCGCTGTTCGTACACCTTCTTCAATTACTGGGTGGTAAAATGGCATATCCAACATTTCAGAAACCGTCATCTTTTTCTGGTGTGCCCATGCGAGTAAGTGAGCCAAATGTTCTGCGTTTGGTCCCATCATCTCAGCACCAAGGAAACGGCCTGTACCTTGCTCGCCGTAAACGTGCAGAATACCTTTGTTGCGTAGCATCACTCGTGAACGACCTTGGTTCTCGAAAGACACTTCACCGGTTGCGAAACAACCACATGTGCCTAAGCGGGTTATGATCTCTTTGTATGTTTCACCCACCATCGCGATTTGTGGGTCAGAGAATACCGCAGAGATTTTAGAGCGGCGTAAGCCTGCGCGAATCTCAGGGAAGCGACCTGCATTATCACCCGCAATACGTGCTTGGTCTGCTGCTTCATGCAGTAGAGGCAGTTGGTTGCTTGCATCTCCGGCAATAAATACCGATGGTAACGATGTTTGTAGCGTGTAGTGGTCGGCGATTGGCACACCACGTTCATCAAGTTCTAGAGAGGTATTCTCTAGGCCAAGCTTATCAGTGTTAGGACGACGGCCTGTTGCTGCCAGCACATACTCAACGATGTTAGTTTCTAGTTCACCTTGCTTATTGATGAACTGGATTTCAACGCGATCTTCACCTGATTCAGTGGTAATGCGCTTCATGCTTTCGATTTTTACGTCAGCATCTAGGTAGAACTCTTCATTGAAGGCTTTATCTGCATACGCCATGATTTCAGGGTCGGTTACTGGACCCACTTGACCACCCAAACCGAACAGTTTGGTCTTCACACCTAAGCGATGCAGTGACTGACCAAGCTCTAGGCCAATAACGCCCGGGCCAAATACCGCAACCGATTCTGGTAAATCATCCCAGCTGAACACGTCATCGTTAATGATCAGGCGGTCACCAAGTTCATTCCAAACTGCAGGGTATGCAGGGCGAGAACCGGTCGCGATAACAATTCGCTTAGCGCTGACAACCGTGTGGTCATCGATTTGTAGCGTGTTGTCGTCTAAGAACTTTGCGTAGCCAGAGATCTTGTCTTGTTCTGGGATTTCATCAACACCTTCTAAAACAAAACCAACAAAACGGTCACGTTCAAATTTCACTCGGTCCATCACTTCACGGCCGTTAATCACGATATCACCTTGTGGGTGAACGCCAAAAGCCGGAGCTTTCTCGATGTGATGTACACTTTCTGCAGCTGCAATAAGCAGTTTAGATGGCATACAACCAACACGAGCACAGGTTGTACCGTAAGGGCCGCCTTCAATCATCACTACACTGTCAGTGTGTGCTTTTGCAGCGCGGTAAGAACCTAGACCTGCCGTACCGCCCCCGATAACTGCTACATCTACATTGACTTGTTTCATAATAATTTTCTCGCAATGGCTAAATTTAGTGTGAACGAACCCCTCCAACTCTGGTGATTTTGTTGAGAGTCAGGATTGCGGGTCAGTTTTGTGATTCTGTTTTATTAGGTTTAGCTTGTGATTCAGCTTTTTGTTACTAACTGCTTCTTGTTACTAACTATAGGTTAGTTAAAAGTTGGCGAGTCAGAAGCTGTATCTTTTTCCAAAGCTCAGATAAGAGTGGTTTGGAATAGCTAACCCACAAGAGGGTGGGTTAGCTGGTATTACTAAGCTATTTAATTGCTTAGGTTATTTAATTGCTAAGCGTTTATTAGCGACTAAGTGATTAACCTAGGAAAGTTTCTAGTTCTTCGCTACCACCGATGTGTTTGCCACCGATGAATACTTGAGGAACGGTAGTGCGACCAGAGATTGCACGTAGGCTTACTGTTGTTGCGTCTTTACCTAGAACCACTTCTTCGTAGTTTAGACCTTTGTCGATTAGGTTCTGTTTTGCTTTCATACAGAAAGGACAGCCTGGCTTAGTGAATACTGTGATTGACTCTTGCTCTTTGTGTTCAGGAGCAAGGTAGTTAAGCATAGTATCAGCATCAGAAACCTTGAACGGGTCGCCTGGTACGTCTTCTTCGATGAACATTTTTTCTACCACGCCGTTTTTAACCAGCATGCTGTAGCGCCATGAACGTTTGCCAAAGCCGATGTCGTTTTTCTCAACTAGCATACCCATGCCGTCTGTGAAGTCGCCGTTGCCATCTGGGATGAATGTGATTTTTTCAGCTTCTTGGTCTGCTTTCCATGCGTTCATTACGAACGTGTCGTTTACAGAAACACAAAGGATGTCATCAACGCCGTTTTCTTTGAATACAGAGTGCAGCTCGTTGTAACGAGGTAGGTGGCTTGAAGAACATGTTGGTGTAAACGCACCTGGCAGGCTGAATACGATAACTGTCTTGTCTTTGAATAGCTCTTCCGTCGTTACATTAACCCATGCATCACCTTGGCGAGTTGGGAATGTTACTTGAGGGATTGATTGACCTTCTTTAGATGCAAACATATTGATTTCCTTAAATAGTATTTTAATTTTGTTCTATCAGAGCTTAACGTTTTTCTTTGCTCTGTTTCGTTTCGTTGAGCCCATTATTAGATAAATCCTTTGATAGCTCTAATCGTTTGATGTTATGGTTTTGATAGGTAAATTCTATCAAGAGCATTTTTCTTTTAAATGTTTCTATTAAAACCCTTGTTCTTATTAAAACCTGAGGTAAGAGACTGAGCATGAACATTCGTGACTTTGAATACTTGGTGGCGCTCGCTGAGCACAAACATTTTCGAAAAGCAGCAGAAGCGTGCTTTGTAAGTCAGCCGACATTGAGCGGTCAGATACGCAAACTGGAAGATGAAATTGGACTTCAATTAACCGAGCGTAGCCCAAGGAAGGTAATATTTACAGAATCAGGTTTACAACTTGTTGAGCAAGCCAAGCGCATTCTCAACGAGGTAAAGACGTTTAAAGATATGGCAAGTGGACACGGTGAAGCGATGACGGGGCCGATGCACATTGGTTTTATCCCAACCGTTGGCCCGTACATTTTGCCTAAGATCATACCTTATCTAAAAGAGAGTTTCCCCGATCTTGAGCTTTACCTGCACGAAGCGCAGACACATCAGTTAGTGAGCCAGTTAGAAGATGGCAAGCTTGATTGCTTGGTGCTGGCTGCGGTAGATGAAACGGCGGCGTTCAAAGAGATTGATGTCTATGACGAACCATTAAGCGTTGCCGTACCGTGTGATCATGAATGGGCACAGCAGGACGCTGTCGATATGCTGCAATTAAATGGACAAACCGTACTTGCGCTGGGTGATGGTCACTGCTTACGAGATCAAGCTTTGGGCTTCTGTTTTGCTGCGGGTGCAAAAGATGATGAGCGCTTTAAAGCGACCAGCTTAGAAACGCTGCGTAACATGGTAGCGGCAGGGGCGGGCATTACCTTGTTACCTCAGTTATCGGTTCCAAAGGAAAAGCAGAAAGATGGCGTGTGTTACGTGCCAGCGGTGAATCCAACACCTTCACGTCGCATTGTTGTTGCTTATCGACCGGGCTCTCCGCTAAAGGGGCGTTTTGAGCAACTGGCTGAGGCTATCCGAACTCAATTGGAAAAAACGGTTTAGCACTCGAGTTTAGAGCGGAGTTCGTTCAGATGTAGATATAAAAAAGGGTTGATATGAATTCATATCAACCCTTTTTTGTTGGTTCATCTTACTCGGTTCAACAAACCCTAGCTAGAATAGCTCTTCTACTGCTTCGCCTGATGACGTTGAGTAGATGTCATCATTGAAACGTTCAGTGATGTACTCAGTTGGCTCTGTGCCTTTCTCGAAGTACTCGAACATTGATGAGCTATCGAACTTATTAGTCAGTAAGCCAGTTTCACGGTCGATACGAACACGAACGATGTTCTCCGGAATCTCTTTACGCTCAGCAGGAACGCCCGCTAACGCCGTACCCATGAAATCAACCCATGCAGGCTCTGCCGTTTTAGCGCCCGCTTCGGCACCGGTAATCTGGCTCTTGCCAAGGTTAGAGTTCGCTTTAGTTCGACCTAGGTTACGGTTGTGGTTATCAAAACCAACCCATACCGTTGCCACCATGCCAGGGCCGTAGCCGCTGTACCATGTATCTTTCGAGTCATTGGTTGTACCGGTTTTACCGCCAATGTCACGACGCTTCAACGGCTGAGCTCGCCAACCTGTACCATTCCAACCTGTACCAGCACTCCAGTCACCGCCGCCCCAGATGTTGCTGTACATCATTTCACGAACAAGGAATGCGTTCTGCTCAGAGATGACTTGAGGCGCGTATTGCACTTTGGCATCCACATCTTGCTCTGCAAACTCATCGGCCATTGGGTCTGTGGCAACCTTATGATCGCAATTGTCCTTACAAACCACTTTTGGTGTCGCTTCGAATTCAGTCTCACCAAATGGCGTTTCAATACGGCTGATGTAGAAAGGTTCAACGTAGTAGCCGCCATTAGCGAATACTGAGTAACCTTGAGCTACCTTCATTGGCGTTAAGCTACCCGCACCTAGAGCAATGGTTTCAGAACGAGGTACTTCGTCAATATCAAAACCAAAACGAGTTAGGTAGTTACGAGTATCATCTAAGCCAACTTCACGCAGCACACGCACAGCCATTACGTTTTTAGATTGAGCTAAGCCAATACGTAAACGCGTAGGACCCACGTAGGTCGGTGGTGAGTTCTTTGGTCGCCATGCGGTACCTTGGCTCTTATCCCATTGATTAATAGGCGCATCGTTGATCAGTGATGCCAACGTTAGGCCTTTATCAATGGCCGCTGAGTAGATAAATGGTTTGATACCAGAACCCACCTGACGAATAGATTGCGTCGCACGGTTGAATTTGTTGTGAACAAAGTTAAAGCCACCCACCATCGACAATACCGCACCGTTGTTCGGGTTCATTGCAACAAAAGCAGTGTTCGCATTGGGTACTTGGCTTAGTCGCCATTCAACAGGTGTTTCTGACTTCGCCTCTGCTGACTCTTCTGTCGGTTCTTCAGATACTTCGTCTCCTGTAATTGCTTCATGGCGAACCCAAACTTGTTCACCAACAGCAAGAATCTCTTTCGCTTGAGAAGGGGCTGGTCCTTGGCGATTATCCGTTAGGAATTTACGCGCCCAGTTCATGCCTTGCCACTCAATAGTGCCTTCACCTTGGTTTTTAACCCAAACTTGAGCACTTTTCGAATCAACCGCGGTAACAACAGCAGGGACTAAGTCACCATAGGTTGGTTGAGACTTAAGGTGTTTAACGATTTGTTCCTGATCCCAAGCTGATTGTGCCGTTTGCCATAATACTTTTTCTGCACCACGGTAGCCGTGACGTTCATCGTAGCCAAGTAGGTTCTTAATCGCCGCCTGGTTCGCTGCCTTTTGCAGTTTTGAATCAACGGTCGTGTAAACCTTCATACCTGATGTGTAAGCGGCTTCGCCATAGCGTTCAACCATCCACGCACGTGCTACTTCAGCAACATACGGCGCGCTCAGTTCAATCTCTGCACCGTGATATTTCGATATCAATGTCTCGCTACGAGCTTCATCGAACTCTGCTTGAGTGATGTATTTCTCGTCTAACATACGACGTAATACCACGTTACGACGGTGAGTCGCGCGCTCAATCGAATAGATAGGGTTCATCGTGGACGGTGCTTTTGGCATACCCGCCAGCGTAGCAATTTCACTCAGGGTAAGCTCAGGGAGATCTTTACCGAAATAAACACGCGCTGCCGCGCCAAAACCGTACGAGCGGTGACCAAGGAAGATCTTATTTACATAAAGCTCCATGATCTCTTCTTTGCTAAGCAGTTGCTCGATATGGATCGCAATGAAGATCTCTTTGATCTTACGCATGATCTTTTTCTCATTAGATAAGAAGAAGTTACGCGCAAGCTGCTGAGTAATGGTACTCGCCCCTTGTTTGGCTGAACCCGACATTGCAACGACGAGCGCTGCACGGGTGATACCAATTGGATCAATACCTGGGTGTTCGTAAAAACGGCTATCTTCGGTGGCAATCAGAGCTTCAACTAAGTGGCGAGGAATCTCGTCATAAGTCACTGGGTTGCGACGCTTTTCGCCAAATTGAGAGATCAACTTACCGTCTTGACTGAAGACTTGCATTGGCGTTTGGAGCTTCACGTCACGCAAAGTGGCAACATCAGGCAACTCTGGTTTTACGTAATAATAAAACCCAAAAATTGTACTGACTCCAAGAATCATGCAAATCAATGTAAATATGAATAATCGCTTTATGAACTTCACCGGATAATCCCTGATTAGTTAAGGCTGATAAGCAGCAAACCCTTGTACTCTAGGCTAAAAACTTAGCTTTCGTTTATTAACGCTTATTTAACTAATAATCACAACCCCTAGATAATCAACGAAATGCTTGGCACTTCAGGAGCTAGGTCACATGGGTTCATCATTAATTACAGGTATAGATATAAATCATCACAGCATCAAAGCCGTGGTACTAAAACCCGTGGGGGAGTTGTATGCCCTAGTGGGATACAAAGAGCTGCCGATTTCGGACGACATTTTTACAGCTAACCATACTTTGGAGTATCAGAAAACTGTTAAGAAACTTAAAGAACTTAGGAAAGGGCTGCCTTTTGGCTGTTGCAACGTCGCCATTTCAGTACCTGATAACACGGTGATCAGCAAAGTACTGCAAATAGAGAGTGAGTTAGAAGACAGAGAAAAAGAGTTTTCGATCTATCAAACCTTTGCTCATCAATCTCCCTTTCCGATAGAGGAGCTGAGTTTAGATTTTGTAAAGCTAGAAGACAAACGATTTGGTAAAGGTTCGACAAGCAGTTATCAGGTATACGCCACTCGTAAAGAAGTGGTGGATAGCCGAGCGGATGCTTTGACCAAAGCTGGTTTTAAACCTGTGGTGGTAGACACGCAGGCGCATGGGTTGCTTAACATCTGGCAAATGGCATCACGACTGTACCCCGAAAAGAAAAACTGGCTGCTGGTGGATGTGGGAATCGACCAAACGTCGTTAGGCATTATTCCACAAGGTTTGGCACCGTTTTATAAAGATATCGCTTTTGGTACCAAAGATCTTCGCAGCCATGGTGCGACAAGTGATATCGAGAGTGTGTTCGCCACCACTGAAGATACACATCAATTTATTGTTAATTTGATTGAGAAGCTCAAGCGTCAATTACAGCTCTATTCATCAGGAAATGCACAGCAACCTATCTCAGGGATCTGGCTGATGGGTGAGGGCGCCAGCATTCCTATGGTAACCGAAGAGCTAGAACGTCAATTTCAGTTGAGTTGCGAGTCACTGAACCCTTTGTCTCTATTTGAGAATAAGGTGGCGAAGCGACGTCGATTACCAACGAACTGGCAACATTTCGGTATTGCGGCGGGTATGGCGATGAGTGGACTCAAGTGGCAGGGAGAGAAGCATGTTGCATCAAATTAACCTGCTGCCGTGGCGTGATGAGATTCGCGCTCAGCATAAGAAGCGCTTTATCCATCTGATCATTCTTGGCGTCATCATCGCGCTTGCAGGGCAATGGGCGGTTGGTCACTATTTTTACGACCAACAAGCCAAGCAGCAAGCACGTCTTAGTTACCTCAATCGATATATTGCCGAGCTCGACCGACAAATTCAGTCATTAAAGGTCGCAGAGCAGGAGCATAAAGCGATTCTGACTAGGCTTGATGTAGTCGAATCGCTACAGCTTGGCCGCAATAAGACCACCGACTTTATGAACTTGATGCCGGAGCTGATTCCCGAGGGTGTGTATGTCGACAAGATAAAGATGAATGGTCAGGAAATTGAAATGTCGGGCATTAGCGACAGTACTGCTCGTCTCGCTACGATGTTGGATAACCTCGAGCGTTCAGATTCTCTGAAAGGGGTCGAGATGCACTCTATCGTTCATAACCGCAAGCGCTTTAATAAAGAGTTTCAGACCTTCAAGGTCTCTTTTGTGTTTAGCCCTGTGTCTTTAGAAAGCACAACCGCGAGCAGAAAAGAGAAGGGGGCGCATCATGGCTAACCTTCAAAATAAGATTAGTTGGCAAAACAGGATGAGTTTGCAAGATCTCGATGTTGATGAGATCACCGAATGGCCATTGTTGCCTCAGCTTCTCGTGATTCTGGTGTTGATAGTGTTAATCCAAGGTGTTGGCACTTGGCTTTATGTGCTGCCGCTCGACGATGAACTGCAACAGATGAAGCAACAGGAGCAGACCTTAAAAGCGACCTTGAGAATAAAGGCCAATAAGGTTGCGGCCTTACCTAAGCTTCAGAGCCAGCTGGATGAGCTAACTAGCCGTTATGACTATCTATTGGAGCAATTGCCCGTTCAAAAAGAGCTAGCCAGTATGTTGGCCTCTGTGAACGAGCTTGGATTGGATAATAAGCTGACATTTACGCGAATTGACTGGGGGCAGAAGCAGAACAAAGAGTTTCTCTATCGTTTACCGCTCAACATCGAGCTGACGGGTGACTACCACGAGATTGGTGATTTCTCTGCGGCCATTGCTAAGCTGCCACGCATCATCAGCTTTGATGACGTGAATTGGCAGCGAGTCAGTCAAGAAAGTAGCACGCTGCACTTCAGGGTTCGAGCTTATACCTACCAATTTAAATCGGAGGTCAATGATGAAACCCAATAGCGTGTTTTATTCAACATTATTATTGCTTGTGCTCACGGGCTGTAAAGCGAATGAAGATTCGTTAGAAGACTTTGTAGTGCAAGTTGAGGCCAAAGCGAGAAAAGAGGTGGAACAACTGGTTCCTGCGACTGAATTTTTGGCCGCTACTTATCAGCGCCGAGCCTTTCGTCCTCCGTTTGAACTGCCTAAAGAAGCCATCGTGCAAAATCAGCCTTTAGTTAAGAAAGACTGTTGGCAACCTAGCGCGCGTTCTCGTAATGGAAAATTAGAAAAGTACCCGTTGAGTAAGCTTCGTTTAAGAGGCGTCATGGGAAGCGGAACAAGTGTGTTTGGGTTAGTGCAAACACCCAAAGGGAACGTGGTAAACGTCAAAAAAGGCCAGTTTATCGGCTTAAACAACGGCCGAGTTACTAAAGTGACGAGCCAGTACGTTCAGATTAATGAAACTCTTCCAGATGGCTTAGGTTGTTGGCATAAGCGCAACGTTAGACTGGCTCTGAAGTAAACCAATGTCACATGATGTGGATATGAGATGTAAATATGATTAAAGGAATAAGTGGATTAGTGAGCAAGGCTCTACAAGGTTTTGCTGTGTCTGTGATGTTAGTCTTTAGTGTGCTCGGTCACGCCGAGAGCTTACCTAATCAATTGGAGAATATTGATTTTAGGGTAAACAAAGATAAAGACGCCGTCATTATTATTGAGCTGGCAACCAGCACCGCTGTGGTGGATGTTCAACGTGCTCAGGAAGGGTTAAGTATCGAATTACTCAATACTCAAGTTAATGACGATAAGCTTTATCTTTTGGATGTGAAGGATTTCGCGACCCTAGTGGAAGGTATTGAAGTCTATAAAGAGACGCCCAGCACACGACTGTTGGCGACGATCGCTGGTGACTATCAGTATGAATATAACCTAAAAGGTCGCTTCATAGAGGTGGTGATCAGCAAGCCTGTTATCAATGAAGCGACCAAAGAGAAAAGCGTTTTAGAAAAAGAGGGCAAACTGATATCGATTAACTTCCAAGATATCCCGGTACGAAATGTCCTGCAGCTGATTGCTGACTACAACGATTTCAATCTCGTGGTGTCTGACTCAGTAGCGGGTAACCTCACTTTACGTTTAGATGGCGTACCTTGGCAGCAAGTTCTCGACATTATCTTGCAAGTTAAAGGACTAGATAAGCGCGTTGATGGCAATGTTATTTTGGTGGCGCCAAAAGCAGAACTCGATCTTCGAGAGCAACAAGCGTTAGAGAAATCTCGCTTGGAAGAGGAGTTAGGGGAGCTTAAGTCGGAAATCATCAAGATTAATTTTGCTAAAGCCACCGACATTGCCGACATGATTGGCGGTGAAGGTGCGGTGAGCATGTTGTCCGATCGTGGCTCGATCACCATTGATGAACGCACCAATTCCCTATTGATTCGTGAACTGGCAGAAAACATTGCCGTGATACGAGGCATCATTGAATCTTTGGACATCCCCGTGAAGCAAGTCCAGATAGAGGCGCGCATCGTAACCGTTACCGAGGGTAACCTTGATGAGTTAGGGGTGCGTTGGGGTGTTTCTTCCACCAACGGTAGCTTCAAAGTTGGCGGCTCGATAGAGGGCAACCACCCATCGCAAATTACGCCGTATGACGATAATGGTGGGAATAGTGCGATTGACGATTTCCTCAACGTTAATCTAGGGGCGACATCTCCTAATGCATCAAGCATTGCGTTTCAGGTGGCCAAACTGGGTTCAGATACCTTGCTTGATCTTGAATTGTCGGCACTACAACAAGAGTCAAAAGCTGAGATTATTTCCAGCCCTCGTTTAATCACCACCAATAAAAAGCCCGCTTATATTGAGCAAGGTACTGAAATTCCTTATTTAGAGTCGTCTTCAAGTGGTGCTACTTCGGTCGCATTTAAGAAAGCGGTGTTGAGTCTTAAGGTGACACCACAAATCACGCCCGACAATCGTTTGGTATTGGATTTAAGCGTGACTCAAGATAGGCCAGGGCAAGTAGTAAAAACGGGAACGGGTGAGGCTGTTGCCATTGATACTCAACGCATAGGGACGCAAGTACTTGTTAATAATGGTGAAACAGTCGTACTTGGTGGGATATTTCAGCACAGTGTGAGCAGTACAGTGGACAAAGTTCCTCTGTTAGGAGACTTGCCAGTTTTGGGTGCATTATTCCGTCGTAGCTATGAAAATGTGGGTAAAAGTGAACTACTTATTTTTGTTACACCCAAAGTTGTGATTCAGTAATGAACAATTAGATTAAAAATAAAGTTGCATTAGTGGCACCTAACCTTGATAATTTCGGGTCTTATCACGAATTATCTGTGAGGAATCGGTGCCACGGGCCTTTTAATTTCAGTACTTGTACTGACCTACCTTGTGGCGATGTCATTGAATTAACGTTGTAAATTACTGCTAAAAACATGGCTGAGAAACGCAATATTTTTCTTGTTGGCCCAATGGGCGCCGGCAAAAGTACAATTGGTAGACACCTAGCTTCCCAACTTCATATGGAGTTTCTAGACTCTGACACTGTGATCGAAGAGCGCACTGGCGCAGACATCGCATGGGTTTTTGATGTTGAGGGCGAAGATGGTTTCCGTAAGCGCGAAGAATCTGTAATCAACGATCTGACAGAAGAACAAGGTATTGTTCTTGCGACAGGCGGTGGTTCAGTGCTGAGCAAAGAAAACCGTAACCGTCTATCTGCACGAGGCATTGTTGTATACCTAGAAACAACAATTGAAAAGCAACTTGCTCGCACTAACCGCGACAAGAAACGCCCTCTACTTCAAACAGACAACCCGCGTGATGTGCTAGAAGATCTAGCTGTATCTCGCAACGCACTATACGACGAAGTGGCGGACTACACAGTTCGTACCGACGATCAAAGTGCAAAAGTGGTAGCCAACCAGATCGTAAAAATGCTAGAAGAACGTTAAGTTCATTTTTTCGGAGAGCAAACCCATGGAACGGATTACGGTCAATCTAGCTGAGCGTAGCTACCCTATCTCTATTGGCGCCGGGTTATTTGAAGACCCGGCGTACCTTTCTTTTTTATCAGGCAAACAGAAAGTTGTTGTTATCAGTAATGTGACAGTAGCGCCTCTTTATGCCGATAAAATTTTATCGTTGTTGGATCAAGTAGGCTGTCAAACTTCTCTTTTAGAGTTGCCAGACGGTGAGCAATACAAAACACTTGAAACGTTCAACTCAGTGATGAGCTACATGCTTGAAGGAAATTACAGCCGCGATGTGGTGGTGATTGCTTTGGGTGGTGGTGTTATCGGTGATTTGGTCGGTTTTGCTGCCTCTTGCTACCAGCGCGGTATTGATTTCATTCAAATCCCGACGACCCTTCTTTCTCAAGTGGACTCCTCTGTAGGCGGTAAAACTGCAGTGAACCATCCCCTTGGCAAGAATATGATCGGCGCTTTTTACCAACCAAAATCTGTCATCATCGATACTAACTGCTTATCAACGCTTCCAGAGCGTGAGTTCGCAGCGGGCATTGCTGAGGTGATCAAATACGGCATCATTTACGATGAAGTCTTCTTTGATTGGTTGGAACAGAATCTAGAGAAACTTTATCAACTTGATGAAGACGCACTGATTACCGCGATTGCTCGTTGTTGTGCGATTAAGGCTGAAGTGGTTGCTATAGATGAAAAAGAGTCAGGAATCAGAGCGTTATTGAACCTAGGTCATACATTTGGTCATGCGATCGAAGCAGAACTAGGCTATGGTAATTGGCTACATGGTGAAGCTGTGTCGTCAGGCACTGTAATGGCAGCGAAAACCGCTCAATTACAGGGACTGATCTCTCAGCAGCAACTTGAGCGAATTATTTCTATACTCAAGAATGCGAAACTGCCAATCCATACGCCAGAAAGCATGTCTTTTGAAGACTTTATGAAGCACATGATGCGTGATAAAAAAGTGCTGTCTGGTCAGTTACGTTTGGTATTACCAACAAGTATTGGTACCGCTGAAGTGGTCGCTGATGTGCCTCAAGACATCATTAAACAAGCGATTGATTTCTGCCGTACTCTTTAAATTTGGTTGTGAGGTTGCCTAGCTAAACTCTAGGCAGCTGAAGCGTTTTACTGATCGATCTTATCAGTAGGGATCCCCAATGAGTTTGGCTCATGAATTAAGAGTATTAGAGTTAGAGTCTCAAGTTGAGCTGCTAGAGCGCTTACAGCTTTTGACTAACTTTGGTTCAAACCTTGTAACGGTTGCGGGCAAAGCTGGCTCTGGCCGATCTTGGTTGGCTCAACGCTACCTTGAAGCATGGTCGACAGAAAAAAATCAGTGTTTACTGCTTTGTCACCCAAGCCAAGACGATCAACAACGTCGCGCGCTTATTCTTAGCCAAATTGTTTCTGATCCCCTGTTTAATCAACATGATTCTTTATCAGATAGCCTTGCAAGGCTACTGGATGGAGAGTCGTGTAATGTGGTTATCGTTGTAGATGATGCCCATCGACTGTCTGAGCTATTGGTATCCGAATTATGGATGTTGGTACTTGAAGCTCAATCAAACCCTCAATGGACGATCAATATCGTTCTCTTCTCGGAAATTGGCCATCTAGACACGCTACTAACACGTCTTAGTTACGGGCAACCACACAAGCCTATAGACCTCGAGATCGATGATCTTTCTCAACCAGAAGCGGAACATTTCTTTGAATCCCTAGTGATTCGATATGTTGATGATGAGTCTGAAACTCGCGTGCGACGTGCGTTTAATAAAGCGCAACCTTTGCCTGGCGAGTTAATGGCTTTAGGAGAATTGAAAGTGGAAAAAAGGATTATTATTCGCTCAATTATTGGCTCACCCATCAATATCGCGATTGTGGTGGCCTTGTTGTTGGTTTTAATTGGTGGTGGCTATTGGTGGATGTTCAGTCAACCAACCCCTGACGATAAAGCGCAATCACTTATCGCTCCCATTGAACAAACCGCTATCCCAACGTTTGAAGTGGAAAGTGGTACCGAGCAAGCCGGAGTCGACGGATCTTCAGATTCTGAAGCCGAAGCTGACATGAGCTATCAAGGTGCTGACGATGACAGTTCATCTTTACCACCGGTTGTGGTGGAAGGTACAGCCAGTGTTGGCGAGGTGAAACAAGAGCAGCAACGTGTTGTGATTACTTCTGATGTGGTTGATGCCTTGCTTGATGACAAGCCGAAAAGTGCCGATACCAGTGCGATTGATGCTGCCGTAGAAGAAAACACAGGTGCCGCGGTTAGCGCGCAACCTGATGCGGCGAAAAACGAGTCACAAGCTTCAGTTGATGAAGATACTGACCTAACGGAATCAACACCGCCGACGAAAAAGATCACCTTCTCATTTGCTCGCGAAGAGTTACAAGCTATCTCGCCACGCGCTTATACCTTACAGTTGAGCGCGATGACGTCATTAGAAGATGTTCAGTCTTTTATTGAAGAATATGACGTCGAAGACAAGGTTCGTATTTATCCAACACTTCGTAACGACACCAAGTGGTTTATTATCACTTATCAAGATTATCCAACGATTCAAGTCGCGCGAGATGCCGTAAGTGCGTTATCAAAACCACTTCAGCAGTTGGAACCTTGGGCAAAATCGATGAATCAAGTGCATCGAGAGATAGAACGTGCGAAATAACCCTGAGCTTAGCCTCAAAATATGTTACATTCCGCAGCCTTATTTTTGAGTTGATAGATAGAGCAGTAAATGAAAAAGCAGCGTGCCTTTCTAAAATGGGCTGGTGGTAAATATGGCCTAGTTGAAGACATCCAACGTCACCTGCCACCTGCTCGTAAATTGGTAGAACCGTTTGTCGGTGCCGGCTCAGTATTTCTGAATACTGATTTTGAACAGTACCTGCTTGCAGATATCAATCCCGATCTTATCAACCTATACAATCTACTTAAAACCGATCCTGAAACCTATATCACTGAAGCGAAGCGTTGGTTCTGTCCGGAGAATAACCGTAGAGAAGTGTTCTTAGATGTTCGCGCTGAGTTCAATGGTACAGATAACGTCATGTATCGCTCGTTAGCTTTCTTGTATATGAACCGATTTGGCTTCAATGGCTTGTGTCGTTACAACAAGAAGGGCGGTTTTAACGTTCCATTTGGTTCTTATAAAAAACCTTACTTTCCAGAAGCTGAGTTGGAGTTTTTTGCTGAGAAAGCGAAGAAAGCGACGTTTGTTTGTGAAGGGTATAGCGAGACCTTTAGCCGCGCCCGTAAAGGCTGTGTGGTTTATTGTGATCCTCCTTATGCGCCATTGTCTAGTACTGCTAACTTTACCTCTTATGCGGGTAATGGCTTCAGCTTAGATGATCAAGCGGCCTTGGCTGATGTTGCAGAAAGAGCGGCAATGGAACGAGGCATCCCTGTCTTGATTTCAAACCATGATACGACCTTAACGCGCCGTTTATACCATGGTGCGGAACTGAACGTGGTCAAGGTTAAGCGCACCATTAGCCGTAATGGCGCAGGGCGTAATAAAGTTGATGAGTTACTGGCACTTTTTCATAAAGAGAAAAACCAGCAACACGCTTCAACAGAATTGTAGTCGTCACCATAACCCTCGAACTCATTAAATTGAGTGACCAACGGGTACTTTCATAAACTAATCTTTCGAACTGCTAGAATCTGCTTAGGTGCTTAGGTAGAATTGCACACCAAATAGTCTTGGGATTGAGTCTTGTATTCGTGTACGAGATGTCACAAGGCGGTGATATTCGCAATTTACTCACTCTTAAGAGGTTTGGTATGAAAGATTTTCTAATCGCTCCATCGATTTTGTCTGCAGATTTTGCTCGTCTTGGTGAAGACGTAGAAAAAGTACTCGCAGCCGGTGCCGACGTTGTGCACTTCGATGTGATGGATAACCACTACGTACCTAACCTGACTTTTGGTGCACCGATCTGTAAAGCGTTACGCGACTACGGCATCACAGCTCCTATCGATGTTCACTTAATGGTTAAGCCAGTAGACAGCATCGTACCTGAGTTTGCTAAAGCCGGCGCATCAATGATTACCTTCCACGTTGAAGCGTCTGAGCACGTTGACCGTACTCTACAGCTAATCAAAGAACACGGCTGTAAAGCGGGTGTCGTACTTAACCCAGCAACGCCACTTTCTTGCCTTGATTACATTTTAGATAAAGTAGATATGATTCTACTAATGTCTGTGAACCCTGGCTTTGGCGGTCAATCTTTCATTCCTCACACTCTCGATAAGCTGCGCGCTGTTCGTAAACTTATTGATGAATCAGGCCGCGATATCCGCCTTGAGATTGATGGCGGCGTGAAGGTAGATAATATCCGTGAAATCGCAGAAGCGGGCGCAGATATGTTTGTTGCAGGTTCCGCTATCTTCAATCAACCAGATTACAAAGAAGTGATTGATGAGATGCGTGCAGAGCTTGCAAAAGTAAACGCATAATCGTAAAACTACAGATAGATTGAATATTAAGGGGCTAATTGGCCCCTTTTTTACGTCTTGGAGCTCAACTCATAAGACGAACATAATAAATAGGAAAGTAAGATGTCATTAAGCTCAATAAAACTGATTGCCTTTGATTTGGATGGAACCTTGTTAGATAGCGTGCCTGATTTGGCTGTCGCCGCTGACCAAGCTTGTCAGGAACTGGGTTTTTCTTCAGTAAGCGAAGAACAAGTTCGCGACTATGTGGGTAATGGTGCTGATGTTCTTATTGGACGTTCATTGAGCCGTAATCTTACGGTTGATCCAAGCCTTGAGCCTGATCTTTTGAAGAAAGCGCGTATCCTGTTTGATGACTTCTACGAGCAAGGCGGCCATAAGCTGAGTCACCTTTATCCATCGGTTAAAGAGACGTTAGCTGAGCTAGACAAAGCGGGCTTCACCATGGCGCTTGTCACCAACAAGCCATCGAAATTTGTACCAGATGTTCTGGCGCAGCACGGTATCGATAAGTACTTTGTTGATGTGTTGGGTGGCGACTCTTTCCCAGAGAAAAAGCCGAACCCAGTAGCGCTGAACTGGTTGCTGGAAAAGCATAATGTGAAGGCTGAAGATATGCTGATGGTAGGCGATTCAAGCAACGACATCAAAGCGGCTAAGAACGCAGGCTGCCACTCGTTTGGTCTGACTTACGGCTATAACCACGGTGAGCCGATTTCAGTATCAAACCCTGACTATGTCGCAGACAACATTGCACAATTACTAGATGTCGTTCTAGTTTCAGCATAAAGCGGACAAAAGTTAGCTAGCCTACTAGCAAAATACTTATCAATGAGTACACTGGATGAGCCGTACAGAAGAGCTGTGCGGCTTTCTATTTTAAAGTTAAGAAGCTAAGTTTTTCAGATACTAGGTTAAGAAACTAAGTTAACGAGCTTAGCGAACAAGCAAAGGAATTAAAAGCATGAGCAAGCCCATCGTATTGAGTGGTGTTCAACCATCTGGTGAACTAAGTATCGGTAACTACTTGGGTGCTCTACGTCAATGGCAACAGATGCAAGATGATTACGATTGCCAATACTGTGTTGTAGACCTTCACGCAATTACGGTTCGCCAAGATCCGAAAGCACTGCATGAAGCGACTCTAGACGCATTAGCAATCTGTCTTGCTGTCGGTGTTGATCCAAAGAAGAGCACGCTATTTGTTCAGTCACACGTACCAGAGCATGCTCAACTTGGTTGGCTTCTTAACTGTTACACACAAATGGGTGAACTGAGCCGTATGACTCAGTTTAAAGATAAGTCTGCACGTCACTCAAATGACGTAAACGTAGGCCTATACGACTACCCAGTGTTGATGGCTGCAGACATTCTGCTTTACGGTGCTCACCAGGTGCCAGTAGGTAGCGACCAGAAACAACACTTAGAGCTAGCGCGTGATATCGCAAATCGCTTTAACAACATCTACGGTCCTGAAACGCCAATCTTCCAAGTACCAGAACCTTACATTCCAACAGTGAATGCACGTGTAATGAGCCTGCAAGATGCGACGAAGAAGATGTCTAAGTCGGATGACAACCGTAAGAACGTGATTACTCTGCTAGAAGAGCCTAAGTCGATCATCAAGAAGATCAACAAAGCGCAAACCGATGCAGAAACGCCACCACGTATTGCCCACGATTGGGAAAACAAAGCGGGTATCTCTAACCTAATGGGTCTTTACTCTGCGGCGACGGGTAAAACGTTTGAAGAGATCGAAGCGCAATACCAAGGCGTTGAGATGTACGGTCCATTCAAGAAAGACGTAGGCGCAGCATTAGTTGAAATGCTTGAGCCGATTCAATCTGAATACCACCGTATCCGTGCTGACCGTGCTTACATGGACGCAGTAATGAAAGCGGGTGCTGAAAAAGCGTCTGAGCGTGCTGCAGTAACACTGAAAAAAGCATACGAAGCGGTAGGTTTTGTTACTCGCCCGTAGGGTGAGCTAAAGCCACTCGTTTCAGAATTTAAGCCCAAAGTAGACGCTGTTTACTTTGGGCTTTTTAGTGCCCGTTCCATTTGCTCTCCCAGTAAATCTCTTGTTTGAATTGATGATTCAAGCATTATCTCGCTAACATATTCATAATATTAATGTTGTGTAGGCGCTCTTATTACCTCTCTTTGGGGTTTATAAAATCTTGCTTATTTCTATTTATGTTGGAAATACATAACGTGCCAAACAATTGATGATTATTAAGTGATAAGTTCCTCATTTTCTTGCTAACTGACTTATTCATTTCATAAATAAACCTGATAGTTACCACAAAATACATGACTGCCCATAGACGGCAGTAACTATAAATCGATGAACTCAGGTGAAACGGATGGCTCTTTTACACAAACCTTCATTGCTAGCAGTGGCAATTGGTAGCTTGTTAACAGCAAGTGCACACGCTGATTTGTTTATTTCACAATATGTGGAAGGCGGCAGCTACAACAAAGCGGTTGAGATTGCTAATGACGGCGATAGCAGCATGAATTTAGATGGTTACTCGCTGGCTAAGTCTGCGAATGGCAACGGCTCATGGGGCGCCACTTTACCTTTAGATGGCCACGTTTTAGCGTCTGGTGAGGTACTTGTTGTCGCTCATACGAGTGCGAGTGATGAGATTAAAGCCGTCGCTGACATTCTCAACGCGTCGATTGCTAACCATAACGGTGACGACCCGCTGGCTATCTTGAATTCAGATAACTCGGTACACGATATTGTTGGTTTGATGGGTGATGTGGATTGGGGTAAAGATGTTACTTTGGTTCGAGCGACACAAACTCCTTCGGCAACATTCGATGCTTCACAGTGGGTGTCGTTACCAAAAGACAGCATTGAAGGCTTAGGTTCATTAGACAGTGTTGAACTGCCAGAAGCGTTCACTTGTACACAAGATGGCTCTGACCCAGTATTCACAACCATTCAAGAGATCCAAGGCGAGGGCGCAACATCACCGTTCATTGATGGCTATCCGTACATCACGGACGATGAGTACTTCGTTAAAGGTGTTGTGAGTGCGGTGACAACGGGCATAACCAAAGGTTTCTACCTGCAAGCACTTGAGGATGACTTCAATTCAAGTACTTCTGAAGGTCTATTTATCCACACGAATCAATCGAGCTCAGAACTGGCTGCGGGCGACGTAGTGTGTGTGAAAGGTAAGGTTCAAGAATACTACAGCCATACTCAGCTTAAAGTTGAAAACAACCAATGGCTAAAACAGGGCGAACAACAAGCACCTGAAGCAACGGCGATAGAAGCGCTAGACAGTGATGAGAACTTCGCTGCAACGCTTGAACGCTACGAAGGCATGTTGGTGAAAACGACCGAAGCGCTTGATATGCGTGTGACTCGTACCTTTGGTTATGATTATTCAGGTCGTCGTAACAACATGGTACTGGCACATGAGCGTATTAACATGCAGCCGAACCAGCTTTTCGCAGCAGGTTCTGAAGACGCGAAACAACAAACGGAAGATAACGCAGACCGTCGTCTTTTCGTTGAAACCGATCAAAAAGCGGGTGACGGACAAGTTCCTTTCTATCCAGATTTTGGCCGCACCGATATCGACCAAGATGGCTCAACAGAAGACTACATTCGTATTGATGACACCATTGTTGGTCTAGAAGGCGTACTTACCTACAGCTACGGTGAGTACCGCTTAGTGACAACTAACCAGATCTCGGCTGAGAACTTTGTACGTAATGATCAGCGTACTGACAAACCAGACATGGATGAAGGCGACCTTCGCATCGCGACTTTCAATGTTTTGAACTACTTCAACTCTCCATTTGGCGGTGACGCGAATCAACACGGCAACAACCGTGGTGCGAACACCATCACCGAGTTTGAGATGCAGCAAGAGAAGATAGTGAACGCGATTCTTCGCTTAGATGCAGACATCATTGGTTTGATGGAAATTGAGAACAACGGCTTTGGTGAAGGCTCTGCTATTCAGCAGCTTGTTAACCAACTGAATGACCGCATTGAGCGTAAGAAAGACCGCTATACCTTTGTAGCTGTCGATTCGAACGAAGATGGCGTGACCGACGAGATGGACTCGATTGGTACCGACGTTATTACAACAGGCGTTATCTACCGTAAGAAAGTAGTTAAGCTTAAAGACAGCCGTGTTATCGCGATGCCAAGCCAACAAGCACCAGAAGTGTTAGACGATTCTGGCAAGGTGATTGAAGACGGTAAGAACTACCAACGTGACTCATTGGCGCCAACCTTTAAAGTTAAAGGCACTAAAGAGAAACTCACCGTTGCGATTAACCACTTTAAATCGAAAGGTTCTAAGTGTTGGGAAGATGCAGCACCTGTTGAACAGGGCGGCCAAGGTGGTGTTGACGCCGATAAGCAAGGCTCATGTGAGAACTTCCGTGTGGCTGCAGCAGTTGCTCTGGGTGAAGCGCTAGACGGCATCAAAGGCCATAAAGTGATTCTGGGGGATATGAACTCGTACGGCATGGAAGACCCAATGCTGGTGCTTACGGATTACTCTGAAGAGAAATACGGCAAGCAAATCAAAGCGGCTCGTAACACTTACATTGACGGCGTCGAGCAGTTTGGTGATAACGGTGCGGTGATTACTAAGAACTACGGCTACATTAATGCTGTGGCTCAAAAGCACCCAGATAGCTGGAGCTACTCATACAATGATGAAGTTGGTGCTTTGGATCATTTGTTGATCAGTGACAGCCTGAAAGATAGGGTTGTCGATGCGACCGATTGGCACATCAATGGTGGTGAGTCGACGTTGTTTGACTACAACGAAGAGTTCAAAGGTGACCTACCTAAGTACCAAGATCACTTCCGTTCATCGGATCATGATCCTGCTGTTCTTGAACTGCGAGTAGGTGGTTCATTTGGCTTCGGTGCTCTGATGTCACTATTTGGTTTAGCAATGTGGCGTCGTCGCAAGTAGCTCAATCACAAATAGATTGGCTTGCTATACAAGCAAGCCAATTCAGATAACTTAAGGCTATCTGTAAACAATTAAGGTCAACTTAGGTTGGCCTTAATTATTAGCGAAATGCAGTTTCCACTTGCCTTTCGCCATGGGTATTGCACAATACCGCCCCTATATCTCCCAATCATTTAGTATTTAGCAAACGATTTCGACCCATGTTACTTATCATCGATAACTACGACTCTTTTACCTATAACTTGTATCAGTATTTCTGTGAGTTAGGGGTCACTGTAAAAGTTGTTCGCAACGATGAGATTGATATTGTCGGTATTGAAGCGCTGAATCCTAGCCATCTTGTTATCTCGCCAGGTCCTTGTACGCCTGATGATGCGGGAATCTCTCTACAAGTCATTGAACACTTCGTGGGTAAACTGCCGATCTTAGGTGTGTGTCTTGGTCATCAAGCCATTGCTCAAGTGTTTGGTGGTGAAGTAGTGCGAGCCAGACAAGTGATGCACGGTAAAACCTCTCCAATACGCCACAATGGCAAGAGCGTCTTTCAAGGGCTTAATAACCCTCTAACTGTGACACGTTACCATTCCCTAGTGGTGAAAAATGGCACGCTTCCTGACTGCTTTGAACTGACGTCTTGGACAGAATTTGAAGATGGCAGCATGGATGAGATCATGGGTTATCAACACAAAACCTTGCCGATTGATGCGGTGCAATTTCACCCTGAGTCGATTAAAACAGAGCAAGGACACCAGCTTCTCGCTAACTTCTTAGCGCGTTGATTGTTTAAATTCGACCGTTTCTCCGCCTAAATAAGCCAGTTAAACCTGTTAGTCCATTCGTTAAGCGTTTAAATTCGGGCGCTACGCGTCTCTTACTCCTCTGACGCTGATCACTTTTTATAACATTTCTCCCTCTTGAGGCTAAGTTTTTAGCCTATGCAAAATTATTCGCCTTATTTCGTCTCGAACCCAATATACCGCAATGCCAGTAAGGCTTTGCCGTTGCAGGTTATACGTTTACGTAAAAAAAGCTTCATAAAACAGATTAATTGATGCATAAATAGTCATAGGTAGTGACGTTTAGCTGGTTGTTAGGGATAGCTAAAGAATAATCTACTATTGAAAACGTTAATTAAATGTAAATATAATGCTGCAGCGGGATTATGGCGAGAGAAAATATCTTTGTCTCACTTATGAACCAGTACGCTTATTTGCGAAGCTTGCGGTATCGAAAAGGAATGTACGATGACAGTGGAAAAAAAAGTAGAACGTAGTCTGTTTAATGAGGTGATGGTGCCTTGTTATAACCCAATGGAAATGATCCCGGTAAAAGGGGAAGGCGCACGCGTTTGGGACCAACAAGGCCGAGAATATATCGACTTTGCTGGTGGTATCGCTGTGAGCTGTTTGGGTCACTGTCACCCAGCAATGGTTAACGCAGTTACTGAGCAAGCAAACAAGATTTGGCATTTAAGTAATGTGATGACTAACGAACCTGCATTGCGTCTAGCGAAGAAGCTAACCGACGTATGTTTTGCAGAAAAAGTATTCTTTGCCAACTCTGGTGCAGAAGCGAACGAAGCTGCATTGAAGCTAGCTCGTCGTTGGGCTGCGGATGTGCACGGTCCTGAGAAGTCTGAAATCATTGCATTCAAACAAGGTTTCCACGGTCGTACTTTCTTTACTGTAACTGTGGGTGGTCAAGAGGCTTACTCTGATGGCTTCGGCCCTAAACCGGGCGATGTAACTCACTTGCCTTACAACGATATTGCCGCGCTAGAAGCGCACATCTCAGATCGCACATGTGCAATCATGATGGAACCTCTGCAAGGCGAGGGCGGTATCATCTCTCCAACATCTGAGTTCGTGAACACGGTTCGTGAACTGTGTGACAAGCACAATGCGCTGCTTATCTTTGATGAAGTGCAAACAGGTAATGGCCGTACGGGTAACTTTTACGCTTACCAAGGCCTAGGTGTGACACCTGATATCCTAAGTACAGCGAAATCACTAGGTGGCGGCTTCCCAATCGGTGCAATGCTAACGACCACCGAACTCGCGACACACTTAAAAGTCGGTACGCACGGTTCTACTTACGGCGGCAACCCACTGGCGTGTGCCGTTGCTGAAGCGGTTGTTGATGTGGTTAGCCAACCTGAAACGCTAGCTGGCGTGAAAGAACGCGAAGCTATGTTCCGTGATGGTTTAGCTAAGATTAACGACAAATACCAAATATTCAGTGAAGTTCGCGGTAAAGGCCTATTGCTAGGCGCTGCGCTTAATGAAGCATGGCAAGGTCGTGCTCGTGATGTATTAGTGGCAGCAGGCGAACAAGGCTTGATGGTACTGGTTGCGGGTGCAAACGTGGTTCGTTTCACACCATCACTGGTTATCACTACACAAGAAATTGAAGAAGGTTTATCAAAACTAGACAAAGCAATCGCTACGCTAGTTTAGCCTGAGCGGCGTCATAGGAATGATCGCCATTAGAGCGATCCCATGACGTACTGCTAAAGGCCCAAGATTCTCGTTTTGGGCCTGTTTTGCATCTGGAGGGAATATTGATGCTAGTTGTTCGCCCAATAAAATTATCTGATTACGATGCGTTGCATACCTGCGCGGTTGAATCTGGTCACGGATTCACATCTCTTCCGGTTAACGAAGAACTGTTAACCAACCGTATTACTCATTCTGAATACAGCTTTGCTAAACAAGACGTGACTGAACCTGGTGATGAAGGCTACCTAATGGTTGGCTTTGATACCGAAACCGGAGAAGTCGCAGGTACCACAGGTATCGAAGCCTCAATTGGCTGGGATGTTCCGTTTTACTCTTACCACATCAGCAAAGTGGTGCACTCATCGCAAAAGCTTGGCGTGAATAACGTCGTGAAGCTACTGACTTTCGGCAATAACTACACCGGATGCAGTGAGATCTGCACACTGTTCTTACGCCCGGCTTTCCGTGGTGGATTGAATGGTCGTTTGATGTCTAAGTGTCGCTTCTTGATCATGTCTGAGCACCCAGAGCGTTTTTCGAAAACGATTTTTGCTGAGATGCGTGGTGTATCGGATGCGGAAGGTAACTCACCTTTCTGGCAATGGCTGCAAGAGCACTTCTTCTCGATTGATTTTACGCTCGCCGATTACCTAACGGGTATTGGTAAGAAAGGCTTCATTGCTGACCTAATGCCGAAGTTACCTATCTATGTGAACTTGCTGAGCAAAGAAGCTCAGGCGGTGATTGGAGAGGTTCATGACAATACGCGCCCTGCACTTAAGTTGTTGGAACGTGAAGGTTTCACCAACCGTGGTTATGTCGACATCTTTGATGGGGGCCCAACGGTTGAGTGTGATCTAAGAAATATCGAATCAGTGCGTCATGCGATTCGAGCTCAAGTGACAATTGCAGAGCATTCAAGCTCTAAAGACTTCCTCATTGGTAATACCTCGTTTGAGAACTTCCGCGCAGTAGCCGCGAAAGGCGCGTATGACCAAGCTAGCGACACAGTGATTTTATCATCTGAAGTAGCAAGCGCTCTTGAAGTAAAAGAAGGCGAATTCGTTCGCATGTTGGCTCAATAAGAGCGGCGATTATCTGTCGAAGATTTTAAGGATAGAAGTATGACTCAGTGGATAGCAGGAGAGTGGGTGGCAGGTCAAGGCGACGCCATGACATCAGTAAGCCCATACAATAATGAAGTGGTGTGGCAAGGCGATAGTGCAACACCAGCACAGGTTGAATCTGCAGTAGCAGCGGCGCGTGACGCTTTCTTAGTTTGGAAAAAATTGAGCTTTGCAGAGCGTGAAGCGATTGTGTTGAACTTTGCTGAGAAGGTAAAAGAGAACAGCGAAGAAATTGCACAGATTATTGCAAAAGAGACGGGTAAACCGATTTGGGAAACTCGCACTGAAGCGGGCGCGATGGCGGGCAAAATTGCTATCTCTATTCGTGCTTACCACGAACGTACGGGTGAAGCTTCACGTGAAGCCGCAGGCAACCAAATCGTACTTCGTCATCGCCCATTAGGCGTAATGGCGGTATTTGGTCCTTATAACTTCCCAGGTCACCTACCTAACGGTCATATTGTTCCAGCACTGCTATCGGGTAATACCGTGGTATTCAAGCCGTCAGAGCAGACACCTTGGACAGGTGAGTTTGCGATGAAACTATGGCAAGAAGCTGGCCTTCCTGCTGGCGTGATTAACCTAGTGCAAGGCGCCAAAGAGACAGGCATTGCACTAGCCGATGCTAAAGGCCTTGATGGCGTGCTATTTACGGGCAGTGCTAATACTGGTCATATCCTTCACCGTCAATTCGCAGGTCAACCGGGCAAGATGTTGGCGTTAGAGATGGGCGGCAACAACCCTATGGTGATCAGTGACCAATTTGGTGATGCTGACGCGACGGTTTATACCATTATCCAGTCGGCCTTCATCAGTGCAGGCCAACGTTGTACATGTGCACGTCGCTTGTATGTACCTGTTGGAGAGAAGGGCGATCAACTGCTCGATAAGCTCGTTGCGGCTACCTTGAAGATTCGTGTTGATCAGCCATTCGCTGAGCCAGCACCCTTCATGGGCCCACAAATCTCTGAAGCGGCAGCTAAGTTCATTCTGGACGCGCAAGCTAATCTGCAATCGCTAGGTGGTGTAAGCCTAGTTGAAGCAAAAGCGGGTGAAGCGGCGTTTGTTTCTCCGGGTATTATCGATGCAACCAACATTGCTGAACTGCCAGATGAAGAGTACTTCGGCCCATTGCTGCAAGTGGTTCGTTACCAGTCACTAGAGCAAGCGGTTGAACTGGCTAATGACACACGTTTTGGTTTGTCTGCAGGCTTAGTTTCAACAGACGATTCAGAGTGGGAATACTTCGTTGACCATATCCGTGCGGGCATTGTTAACCGTAACCGCCAGCTAACAGGCGCAAGTGGTGATGCACCATTTGGTGGCCCGGGTGCTTCAGGTAACCTACGTCCAAGTGCGTACTATGCAGCTGACTACTGTGCTTACCCTATGGCTTCAATGGAAGGTGGTGAGACTCAACTGCCAGCTACGTTTAGCCCAGGTATTGAGCTGTAGTTTTGGCTTTTAAGCTATAACTTGATGAATCACAAGCTTATGAGCTCTAGGTTCATGAATAACAGATTCATTGGTTAATTGTGTAATAAGGAAGTGGTGTTATCGCTTCCTTTTTCCATCACGTCCAACACCTAGATTGGGCGGTAGATAATAATAGAACAAGTATGTCACAGGCTGATGGCTGCTGACTCTGTGTCCAGCCTCTCCCTCTCTAATCCAAATTACTAGCTTGCTAGAACCTCTGACAAGGAGTCACCATGACGCCCGATCTACTCTTTAAATCACTATGGGACGATTACATTCACAGGCTTTGCCCATCGGCTGAGAAAGTTCATCATCTGCTGAAAGAAGACGAAGCCCTGATTAATGATCATATTGCACTGCGAACTTTCAATGTTGCACCACTGGGCATTGAAACACTGGCTAAGCCTTTCCTTGAATTAGGCTACAAGGCTTGTGGCGACTACTTGTTTGAGAGCAAGAAGTTAGTGGCTAAGCACTACGAGCACCCAGACCCAAACCAACCGAAAGTGTTCATTAGTGAGTTGAAGGTAGAAGAGTGTTCAAGTGACTTACAACAGATCGTTGCTAAGTTGGTTGAGCAAGTGGACGCAAGCAAGCTTCAAGGTCATGAGTTCTTATTTGGTGGTCGCCTTTGGGATCTGAGCTTCGCGGATTTCCAAGTTCTAGCAAAAGAGAGTGAATACGCGTCTTGGCTAGCGGCTCATGGTTACGGTGCAAACCACTTTACGGTGAGTGTGAACCAGCTCAATGAGTTCGATGAAGTACAGACTGTGAATGACTATTTGAGTGATTCAGGTTTCACTATCAATACATCTGGCGGTCAGGTTAAAGGCTCTCCAGAGGTCTTATTAGAGCAATCATCTACAATGGCAGACAAAGTCCCAGTTTCATTTGTTGAAGGCAACGAGGTGATTCCTGGTGGCTTCTACGAGTTCGCTAAGCGTTATGCGATGGCGAATGGTGAGCTTTATACAGGATTTGTTGCAGCATCGGCTGACAAGATCTTTGAGAGCACCAACGGTTAAAGAAAGATATGAGCACGGGCTTTACCCTAAAGATGCGAGTACGCTTCGCTTCGAGGAAGTTTACAAATAGGATTCAGTGAGTTCTTCTCGTATCTCGCATCTGCTCTCTAGATCTTTAGAAAACAAAAAAGCCACCAAATTTGCATTTGGTGGCTTTCAAATTTTTGGCTCAGTTAATCGAGATTAACGAGTGCCGTATACCACGATAGTTTTACCGTGTGCAGAAATTAGGTTCTGCTCTTCTAGCATCTTCAAGATACGACCTACTGTCTCACGAGAACAACCAACGATCTGGCCAATCTCTTGACGAGTGATCTTGATTTGCATGCCGTCAGGGTGAGTCATTGCATCTGGCTGTTTCGCTAGGTTAAGTAGCGTTTGAGCGATACGACCTGTTACGTCAAGGAACGCTAAGTCACCAACCTTTTGGCTAGTTACTTGTAGACGGTTTGCCATTTGCGCTGAAAGGCGCATTAGGATATCTGGGTTCACTTGGATAAGTTGACGGAATTTCTTGAAAGAAATTTCAGCTACTTCACAAGGAGATTTTGCACGAACCCATGCAGTACGCTCTTGGTCTTCTTCGAAGAGGCCAAGTTCACCAATGAAGTCACCTTGGTTTAGGTAAGAAAGAATCATTTCCTTACCTTCTTCGTCTTTGATAAGAACTGCCACAGAACCTTTAACGATGTAGTACAAGGTTTCTGCCTTTTCACCAGCATGAATCAAAGTACTTTTTGAAGGGTACTTATGAATATGACAGTGTGAAAGGAACCACTCTAATGTTGGATCGGTTTGGGGTTTACCTAGAACCATAATATCTTACTTCCTCTGCAGGGTATGCTTGCCGCTTTCCGTATTTTAGCTAAGCCTGGATTGACTTGTAGGATAAGAGCACTCGTTGAGCGCTGCAAGCTATCTTGTGTTTCGTTTAAGAATAGTATCCTTTTTCAGGTACTATTTCTTGATTTTAATCGTGACCAAGCTACGATTTTTTACGCAAAATTGTGCACATGATCACGGTATGAAAAGTAATCAACCAGAATGACGTCTTGTTAACCTATTTTTCCGGTTTCGATGAGCTGTTGTAGGATGGGCCTTACAATGAGCTCCATAGCAAAACTCATCTTGCCGCCTGGCACCACAAGCGTGTTGTGGCGTGACATAAATGAGCCATCTATCATAGCCAGAAGGTAGGGGAAATCGACGTTTTTGATGCCACGCAAACGTATAACCACGAAGCTTTCGTCTAAACTTGGAATCCCTTTAGCGTTCAGTGGATTAGATGTATCTACGGTTGGGACACGCTGAAAGTTGATGTGAGTACGCGAAAATTGTGGAGTGATGTAATTAAGGTAATCATCCATTGAGCGAACAATAGAATCCATTACTGCTTCGCGTGAGTGCCCACGATCGCGTGTGTCACGAACGAATTTTTGGATCCACTCAAGGTTGACGATTGGCACCATGCCGATCAGCAAGTCGACGTGCTGTGAGACATTGATGTCGCCATCTACCACGCCACCATGAAGACCTTCGTAGAACATCACATCGGAATTTTCTGGGATCTCTTGCCATGGCGTAAAGGTGCCCGGCATTTGATTGTAAGGCACGGCTTCATCGAAGGTATGTAGGTAACTACGGACTTTACCCGTGCCTTCATTACCGTATTGACGGAAGAACTCTTCTAATGCGCCAAAATCATTGGCTTGTGGACCAAAGTAGCTGATGTGCTTACCTTGCTCGCGAGCCTTACGGATCTCGACATCCATCTCTGGTCGAGTGAAGCGATGGAAACTATCCCCTTCAACCCAAGCGGCCTTCACATCCATCATATTGAACATTTTTCGGAAGGCTTCTGAGGTAGTGGTGGTGCCGGCTCCTGATGAACCCGTCACCGCAATAATTGGATGTTTAGCGGACATGACAACCCTTGTCTTTTGAGTAACTTACTTGTTAGCAATCGTTTACCACTATAACACGGCTCCTTTATGAGCGCAGCCTAGAAGCGTTTTGTGACTTGAATATCAACGGTTTCATGCAGCTCAGAAAACACGATGCTGACTTCCTTTGAGGCTAATTGATGTTTCACTTGATCAATCTTGTTTTGCAGTGAAACCTCTACGTCACCGTAGTCTGTGCCTTCACGCAGCACGAATTCTTTAATGAGGTTTTCCAGTGTTTCTGGCGCAATGTCTTGCCATGGGATGATCATAAATACTTCTCTCTTTTATGTTCATAAATAGGTTTATTGATGTGTTGATTACTGTGTTTAGTGCGTCTACTACTCAGTCCTTAAAAAAGGCTCGGCCATTATGCCGAATCTTGGATACTTTCATAGTAAGCAGGTAATGCTTCTTCTAACCAAAACCTTGGTTTGAGCGTGCTACCGGTAATGAACCCCACATGGCCGCCTTTTTGAAACAGGCGATAGTCGATGTTGTCAGGTAACACGAACTTTGGAATTACGTCGTCTGTCATAAACGGATCGTCTTTGGCATGGATGATCTGAGTCGGTAGTTTAATCTTATTAAGTTTAGGAAGTGCTGAGCACTGAGCATAGTAGTCCTGAGCATTCTTGAACCCGTGCAGAGGCGCAGTAATCCGTTCATCAAACTCATACAGCTTGTCTATCTTCTTAATGGTTTCGGCTGTGATACCGAGCTTTTCTTGCAACAGCTTAATCTTTTTCAAGGCATTCGATTTGAGAGAGTTGAGCAGGTACTTTTTATAGAGCTTTGAGAAACCTCGCTCAATACGACTAGAGCAACAAGCCAGATCAAAAGGTGCAGAGACAATCGTCGCCGCCGACAGCAATGGGTCGTCCGCGTACTCAGCCAAATAGTTCGCCAGCATGTTGCCGCCCAAAGAGATACCAACCGCTACCTTAGGGTTATTGGGAAATTGGGCGTGTAGATGTCTTAGGAAAAAGCGCGCATCTTCGACTTCACCAGAATGATAAGCGCGAGCCAAGCGATTTGGTTTTCCGCTGCAACCTCGAAAGTGCATCATCACCGACAGCCAGCCATCTTTAGCAAAGGCATTCATCAGTCCGTTGGCATAAGGGCTTTCAAAGCTTCCCTCTAAGCCATGGAATAGAACGAATATCGGCTTGTTACTTCGAGCCTCATTACTTGGGGTGTCACCCTCTGGTGATTCGCTCCAAGCAAGATCGAGAAAGTCACCGTCGGGTGTTTCTAAGGTTTGCCATTGAGGGGAAAACAATGCCTGCTTTCTAATAAATCGTGGCACCAAGGTTTGTAAGTGCGGATTCGATAGGCCAGCGGCTGCGGTAAATATTGTCATAAAAACAGTCCATGCTTCTTTTATGGGCTTTGATAAAGTGTTGAGCTTTTAGCGAAACGCCCACGTTTTTATTTGAGCTTGGTTGATTCTCGGTATAAGCGCAAGGGTTTCACTGATACGGGCTACAAAAACAAGGAGTAGGTAACTAGTTGAATATTGCCGAGATTGAGCTTCAAACATATTGCCAGTCATGCGCGCCAGTCCCGTGTGAAAACGAAGAGCGATACTACCAAGGTAAGCTTGGGTCTTGATTGAAGATAAGAGAAAGGAAACGCGTTAGGGTTGAGGTGCTGGTTCAGAAAAAGCGTCGTAGAGGTTTTCAGCCCCTAATAAGCGACAGTATTGAAAAGCGAGTGGTGATTGCTGGTTAGCCGTAAGCTGAAGAGAATTAATGCAGTCGACGAGATCAGATTGCTGTTGCTTCTCTAACTGCAGTTCAAATTGGAGCGCTTCACGGTAGAGGGAATCGACGACTTGAGGTTTGAGATGCTTACGCAGCTCTCGATAGCTATGAAGCAGGGTTTCAGAGCGGCTTAAGCACTGTTGTACCTTGTGCCACTCTTCTTCGGCAAAAGACAATTGCTGCTCATCAAGCCATTTGAGAAGCAGCAGTAGATTGACGTTGCCGTGGAACTGGTTTTGCAAAGCTAGGCACGCATCCTTTACACCGCGCACGCTGTAATACTGAAGGCTAAATTGCCATAGTCGTTCCAGTGTTAGTGATATTGGGGCGTGCTCTGGGCTCATAAGCTATCCATATCCTGTTCCATCTGCTCAAGCTCTTCTTGAGTGGACATCCAATCCATTTCAACTTCTTCTAGCTGTGACTTACTGCTCGCTTGGAGAGCGAGTACTTTATTCAGTTTAGCCTTATTTTCAGCTTCATACAGTGAAGTGTCGGATAATTCTTGCTCAGCTTCTTCGAGAGATAGCGTTAACTTATCCATCTGCTTTTCAAATTGAGTCAGCTTTTTACGAAGTGGTGCCGTCAGCTTACGGAACTCTGCTTCTTTACGTTTCTGCTCTTTTTTCGCTGCTGCACTGTTGGCGCCGTCTTTTGCTGGTGCCAATGCTTGTGCTTCTTTGCGCTCAACTTTCTGTTGTTCGGTTAGCCACTTGTAGTAATCGCTTAGGTCACCATCAAACGGTGCAACTTGACGGTCGTGCACAAGGTATAAATCATCGGTAGTCGCACGAAGTAGGTAACGGTCGTGCGATACGATAACCATTGCGCCTTCAAACGTTTGTAGGGCGAAGGTCAACGCCTGACGCATGTCGAGATCCAAGTGGTTGGTTGGTTCATCGAGTAGCAACAGGTTCGGCTTTTGCCATACCAGTAGCGCTAATACCAAGCGCGCTTTTTCACCACCCGAGAATGGCGCCACCTTGTCGAGTGCTTTTTCACCTTGGAAGCCAAAGCTACCTAGGTAGTCACGCAGTTGTTGCTCGGTGTGTTTCGGCGCAATTTGCATCATGTGCTGAAGTGGCGTTTCTTCTGGGTGCAGCGTCTCCAATTGATGCTGAGCGAAGTAACCCATCTTAACGCCTTGCGAATAGCTCAGCTCACCACCTTGCTGTTTCAGTTCGCCTGAAAGCAGCTTGATTAGTGTCGACTTACCCGCACCGTTTCGACCAAGCAGACCGATACGGCTACCCGGAACAAGGTTAAGGCGAATCTTTTCTAGAATCAGGTTGTCGTCGTAACCTGCCGATACTTCATCCATCATCATGATTGGATTTGGTAGCGCGTCCGGCTCTCTAAATTCAAAACTGAATGGGTTATCAAACTGAGCGGGCAACACTTGTTCCATTTTCTCTAGTGCTTTAATACGGCTTTGCGCTTGGCGAGCCTTTGATGCTTTGTAGCGAAAACGGTCAATGTAGCTCTGCATGTGAGACATTTGTTTCTGCTGCTTTTGGAACATTGCTTGCTGCAGGATTAACTTTTGCGCTCGTTGGGTTTCAAACGATGAGTAGTTACCGGTGTATTCATTGAGCTGCTGGTTTTCAACATGCACAATGCGGTTGACGATAGGGTCTAAGAAGTCTCTATCGTGCGAGATAAGAACGAGTGTGCCTGGGTAGTTTTGTAACCAGCGCTCTAGCCACATTACTGCATCTAAATCCAAGTGGTTGGTAGGCTCATCGAGTAGCAGTAAGTCACTACGACATAGAAGGGCTTGCGCTAAGTTCAAACGCATACGCCAACCACCCGAGAACTGGGTTAGGTTCCATGTCATTTGCTCCTGGCGAAAGCCTAGGCCATCCAATAACTCGGCAGCACGTGCTTTGATGCTGTAACCACCAATGGTTTCAATCTTGCCGTGGATCTCTGCGACTAATGTGCCGTTGTCGGCTTGTTCCGCTTTCTCTAGTTGATCTTCAAGGCCACGGTATTCACGGTCGCCATCAATCACGTATTCAATGGCTGTTCTTTCTAATGCTGGTGTTTCTTGAGCAACCCAAGCCATTTCCCAATGAGCTGGTTTACTGAATGAGCCAGCATCAATAGACAGTTCGTCCTTGATTAGGGCGAACAGCGTAGATTTACCACAGCCGTTTTTACCAACCAAACCGATCTTGTCGCCAGGATGAAAAGTCGCAGATGCTTGGTCGAGGAGTGGCTTACCACCGCGGAGCAATTGAATATCAGAGAAAGTAATCATAATTGAAATAGCATAGAAATTAGAGGTGAACAGACGCCTGCATAGTAGGCTGAAACCAGATAAAAGTCGATCACAATGCAATTTGCGTTATGATGCCAATAACATATTAATAACTTTTGCTTAAATTCTTGTGGCCTTGCCACCGTTTAGCCCTCAAAGGAATGTTTCAAAGGAATGAGTAATACTCCCTCGACAGACAAAGCCGTGCCAAAGGTGTTAATAATCTACGCACACCCAGAGCCGCACACCTCTATTGCTAATCAAATGATGGTTAAAAAGGTCGAGTCGCTCGGTCATGTCAAAATTCACGATCTCTACGCCATCTACCCCGACTTCTTTATCGATGTGCCTTATGAGCATGACTTACTCCTAGAGTACGATGTGATTGTGTTCCAACATCCTCTGTTTATGTATTCCTGTCCTTCGTTATTGAAGGAGTGGTTTGATCGTGTGTTAGGAAAAGGATTTGCATTCGGTGAGCAGAGTGCGCTTAAAGGCAAACACTGGCGTAGCGTTATTACTACCGGTGGTAAAGAAGAGGCGTTTGGCGCCGCAGGCTATAATAAATATCCATTACAAGAGATCTTGCAACCATTCGAGCTAACCGCTGCTTTGTGTCAGATGCACTGGATATCCCCCTTAGTTTTACACTGGGCGAGAAATGTTTCGGATATGACGCTTTACCAACACGCAGAAGCGTATCGAAATTGGCTGCGAGACCCGCTACAAGATATAGGAGCGAATGATGGCTCTGACTAATGATTTTCTACAAAGTAGCGTTATATTTTTAGCGGCTGCTGTGGTTGCGGTTCCTATCGCGCAGCGAGCTGGCTTAGGTTCAGTACTCGGCTATCTATTAGCTGGCGTGGCGATTGGCCCGTGGGGGCTTGGTTTAATCAGTGATGTAGAGGCGATTCTACACTTCTCCGAATTCGGGGTGGTGCTGCTGCTTTTCTTGATTGGCTTAGAGCTTAACCCTAAAAAACTGTGGCAGATGAGGGCGCCTATTCTCGGACTCGGTGGCGCGCAAGTGCTGATCACCACCTTGATTATTACCGCTATCGCCTGTTTGTTCGGATTAACATGGCAAACCAGCCTCGTGATAGGTATGGGCTTGGCGCTGTCTTCCACTGCGATTGCCTTGCGTGTTATTGAAGAGCGGGAGCTTGGCGGAAAAGAAGCGGGGCAATCCGGCTTTGCTGTATTGCTTTTCCAAGATATAGCCGTAATCCCTATGTTGGCGATGCTGCCTTTGCTTGCGGGTAATACGGGCGGCAGTTGGGCTGACATGTTGTGGATGCTAGGTGGTGTCATTGGCTTGCTTGTCGGTGGTCACTTCTTATTGAGACCACTGTTCCGATACGTAGTCATGAGCGGTGTGCGTGAGTTGTTCACGGTCGCGGCGCTATTATTGGTGATTGGTATTGCCGTCATCATGCAGCAGATTGGTTTGTCGATGGCACTGGGTACTTTCTTAGCGGGCGTACTTCTGGCTGAAAGTGAGTATCGACATGAGCTTGAAATCGCCATAGACCCATTTAAAGGGTTACTGCTCGGCCTGTTCTTTATTTCGGTGGGTATGGCGGTGAACCTAGGTTTACTGGCAGAAAGTCCATTCGCAATATTGATCGCGGTGTCGTCTCTGGTCGTATTGAAAGGCTTAGTGCTGTATACGCTGGCTCGTATCTTTGGAACACAGGCAAAAGCGCGCAGCCGTATGGCGATGATTCTCAGCCAAGGTGGTGAATTCGCTTTCGTTATTTTTACCGCAGCGAGTGCACAAGGCATCTTAAGCGGCGACCAAGTGTCGTTCTTACTGGTTGTTGTGAGCCTTTCTATGGTGACCACGCCATTGATGCTTAAGCTGCAAGATCGCTTCTTTGCTCGTCAACTCAATCAAATCAGTGAAAGCGCGATGTCTTCGGATGTGGTTGATCGCAGCCCTCGAGTGATTATTGCGGGCTTTGGTCGTTTCGGTCAGATCATTGGGCGTCTAATGTATGCCAACAAGATTCGTATCACCGTTCTTGAAAGTGATGCCAGCCAAATCCATATCCTTAGAAAATTCGGCTACAAGGTATTCTACGGTGACTCAACTCACCTTGAACTATTACGAGCTGCGGGTGCTGATAAGGCCGAAGCCATTGTGCTGTGTACCGACTCTCCGGACGAAATCATGAAAACCGTGGATTTGTGTAAGCAGCATTTCCCGCAGTTGAAGATCTTAGCGCGTGCTCGAAGCCGTGTTGAAGCGTATCAATTACTTAACCATGGTGTAAGCAACTATTCTCGTGAAACTTTCCTTGGGGCTCTCGATTTAGGTCGTCAAACATTGACTGAACTTGGTATGCATCCATATAAAGCGAAGCGAGCAGAAGCACATTTTAGGAAATTGGATAATGGTATGCTCAAAGAGTTGCTTCCTCAGCATAGCGAAGATGCCGAGTTAGCTCAGAGAGCGAAAGAAGCTCGTAAAGAGCTTGAAGAGATCTTTGGACATGAGATGGAAAATGATCACCAATCTAGAAACTATTGGCAATAGCCTGAGCTTAGAGCTTAGAGCTTAGAGCTTAGAGCTTAGAAGTTAGAGTTAATCGCTTGAGCTTAGCTCTGTAGTTGCTCTTAAAAACTGTAACTTAAAGAACCAATCTAATAATAAACGCGGTCTCTGCTTAGTCTCGAATAGAGCATGTGGGAAGAACTGCGAATCCAGAGTAGTAAAGGATATGAACGTGAAACAGAAAAAACGCTTTATCGCAGGGGCGAGCTGCCCAAGCTGCAAGACTCAAGACACACTCCGCTGGTGGGTTGAAAATAACATCGAGCTGGTGGAATGCGTCGATTGTGACTTCACTGAGCAACGTAAACCGAAAACTGTAGAGAAATCTGAACACGCGAATCAAGAAATGATCGGTATTTTTAAGCCAGAATGATTGAGTTTCGTTAATTGATCCCCATAATATCCCGGTACAGAATTTTTCCTAAGCTCAACTGTTCGAGCTTAGTCCAAACCTCCTTGGAGCTCTCATGAAAATTGAAAAGAACGTAGTAGTTAGTGTTGCATATCAAGTGAAACTTGAAGATGGCGTAGTAGTTGACCAATCAACTGCAGAAGCTCCACTAGATTACCTTCACGGTCACAACAACCTAATTACAGGTCTTGAAAAAGAGCTTGAAGGCAAAGTAGCTGGCGACAAGTTCTCAGCAACGGTTACTCCAGAAGACGCTTACGGCGAGCACAACGATGACTTAGTTCAACGTGTTCCAGCAGACGTATTCCAAGGTGTTGAGCAAATCGAAGTTGGCATGCGTTTCCTAGCGGATACTGACCAAGGTCCAATCCCAGTTGAAGTTACTGAAGTAGATGGCGACGAAGTTGTTGTTGATGGTAACCACATGCTAGCTGGCCAAACTCTAACGTTTGACGTTGAAGTTGTAGCCGTTCGTGAAGCGACTGAAGAAGAAGTTCAACACGGTCACGTACACCAAGAAGGCGGCTGTGGTAGCCACGGTCATGACCATGATCATGACCACGAAGGCGGTTGTTGTGGTGGCGAAGGCCATGACCACGCTGAAGAGAAAAAAGACGGCTGCTGCGGCGGCGGTAGCTGTGGTTCTCACTAATACCGAACTAACGGTTTAGTTTAAGAATATTGAAAGCCTCCCTTGTGGAGGTTTTTTTCGTTTAGGAGCGGAGCTTTCTGGGCTGGCTTTTAATCTGCCGAACTCAGTATCCTTAAATCTAAGCATCCGCAAATCTAAGCATTCGTAAAGAGTTTGGTTTTCGCTATCAGACATCAAACCATGGATGTGGTATTGATAGCACAACATTATAAGACGACGTCAGTGGAGAGTTTGCATGTCACAGCCTTTTTCAATTGCCATTCATGGTGGTGCAGGAACTATCTTGCGAGAGCAAATGAGCGATGAATTAAAAACGGGTATTACCGAGGCTTTGGAGAAGTCGGTTTTGGCTGGCTATCAAGTTTTGCAATCGGGTGGCGATGCGTTGGATGCAGTGGTTGCGTCAGTCAAGGTGATGGAAGACAGCCCGCATTTTAATGCCGGTAAAGGCTCGGTTTTAACTCATGACGAATTTGTTGAGATGGATGCTTCTGTGATGCACGGTCGCGAAATGGATGCGGGTGCTATTGCAGGTGTCCGCCATATTAAAAACCCGATAGAGCTGGCACGTGACGTGATGCTTAAAAGCGACCACGTACTGCTGATTGGTGAAGGCGCAGAGAGGTTTGCGTTTGAGCATGAGTATACTTTCACCGAGCAAGATTACTTCTTTACTGAGCGTCGTTATGACCAACTTCAGTCGATGAAAGAGAAAGGTATCTTTGCTTTGTCTGAAGCAAAATACGATGAGCAACAAGCTCAAAAATATCCAGATGATAAAAAGTACGGCACGGTTGGCGCGGTAGCGTTAGACCAAGCCGGTAACTTAGCTGCAGCAACCAGTACCGGTGGCGTGACCAATAAGAAGTATGGTCGTGTGGGAGATTCTCCAATCATCGGTGCAGGCACTGTTGCTGAAAATGGCAACGTGGCCGTATCAACGACAGGAATGGGCGAGTTCTTCCTACGTAAAATGGTTGCCAGTGATGTGGCAGCTCGAATGCGTTATCTCAAAGAAGATGTGCACACGGCTTGTGAAACGATCATTCAAGGTGAATTGAAAACCATGGGCGGAGAAGGTGGCTTGATTGCTATTGATGGCCAAGGTGATATTCACTTCGGTATGAACAGTTCAGGGATGTATCGTGCGAGTGTTGATACTAACGGTTGCGTGGAAGTGAAGATTTATGCCGATGACTAAGATTGTATTGGCTTAATTGGCTTTAGTTGAATTAGCGCAGATTAAACAAACAAAAGGGCGACAGATAAGCATCTGTCGCCCTTTTAGTTTTCTATGTCCCGTCCTGAAATGTGTTTACACATCGAGGACGAGAGACTAGCGATATGCGTCGCTAGAACTCATTCGTGATTTGGAACCGCGCTTAATAGTGTGGAGGTGGCGTCTCTTCTGATGCGTCAGCGAGGTTTGAGCCATCCATATTTTTCACTTTACCTACCACGAACTTCATTTGATCTTGCATTCTCGTGATCAACATCTGTTGTTGGCTAAGCGCTTCATTGAGTTCTTCAATGGTTTGTTCTTGGAAAGCCAACTGACATTCTAGGTCATTCACGCGGCTTTCTAATTGTTCAATTCGCTTTTCTGTCATCGTTCTTAATCCACATTCCAAGCTTGGGCGATGCCCGCAGAGGTGCCCGATATCACACGGTTCTTTTCATCAAAGGCTGCATCATACACTACCGCACGGGGAGGGCGAGCATCTTTTAATGGCTCGGCATCGTGACGAGAAATGCGTTTTCCATCTTGAGTATTCCACACACTCACTTGGCTTGATGGCGTACCCGTCACCAACATACTGCCGTCGTCAGAAAAGCGAGCACTCGAGAATATCAGCTGTCGAGACCAGCTCTGCAATTGCGCTTGAGGTTCACCTGTTTCCAAATCCCAGATCATCGCTTGGTTGCCGCCATCGGAAGTAAAAGCCAATTCTCCATCCCGTTGTAGTGCAACTCGTACTACTCTTTGTTCATGCTCGAAGGTACGTAACACCAAGCCTGATTCGGTATCCCAAAGGTAAGCTTTGTAGTCGTTGCCGCCTGATAATGCGTAGCGGCCATTAGAAGAGAGGGAGACTGAATTAACTTTTTCTCGGTGAGCAAGGAACTCAAGACGGCGTCCGGTGACTAAGTCCACATAGATAGCTTTGCCATTAGACAGGCCAAGTAAGACTTTTTCACCATTGCTGGATATATCGACATCACGAATTAGGCCATCGGAAATAGACCATAGCCCCTCAGCTTGAGTCCAAGATAAGTCCCAAACGGCGAAATTCATCTGGCTGGCGGTAATCGCAAAGCGACCGTTGTCCGAGATGCGGATACGCGATACTTGGTTTTCTGATTGATCTTGTGGGCCGAGTTGAGCGAGTTCTTTATCTTGGACGAGGTCCCAGAGTAATAGTTGTTTTTTCTGAGAGTAGAGCAGGGCGAAGCGTCCATCTCTGCTTAGGGCAAAGCTGGTGGCTCCATTGGGTTCAATTTCCCAACGTTGCTCATCATCTTGAAAGAAAAAGCAACCATTTAACAAGGTGATGACAATCGTACATAGCAATGAGTGGAAAAATATTCGCATCACATCTAATAATCCGGTTTGTGTCGAAAGACATATGACTAGTATATTGTTATAACTAACGTATTCACACCAATCTAATCATTAGATTTGTGCACAATAACCAATGGCTTGGCCATTAATTGGAGAATTCAATGAAATCAGTTTTAAAAGTATCACTGCTTGCCGCAACGGTTATGCTAGCAGTTGGTTGTCAGAAAGAAGAACCAAAGGCAGAAGCTCCACAGGTAGAAGAAGCTAAAGTTGCAGCAGTAAACTTTAAAACAGAAGATGACAAAGCGGCATACGCAATCGGTGTATCTTTCGCGAACTACCTAAGCACAAGCATTGATAAGCCAAGCGAGCTAGGCATTAACCTAGACAAAGATATGGTTCTTCAAGGTATCGAAGACGTATTCGCAGAGAAAACAGCACTTAACGAAGAAGAAACTCGCGCAGCTCTTGAAGCTCTAGACAAGCGTGTTGCTGAAACAATGCAAGCACAAGCGGCAGAAAAATCTGCAGAAGTGAAGAAAGCCGGTGATGATTTCCGCGCTGAGTTCGCTAAAACTGAAGGCGTTAAGCAAACTGAATCTGGTCTACTTTACCAAGTAATGGCGGCTGGTGAAGGTGCTTCTCCAAAAGACACTGATACCGTTCAAGTACACTACAAAGGTACGCTAACAGACGGTACTCAGTTCGACAGTTCTTACGATCGAGGCGAACCAGCGACATTCCCACTAAACCGCGTAATCCCAGGCTGGACTGAAGGCGTACAACTGATGCAAGTCGGTTCTAAGTACAAGTTCGTTATCCCGCCAGAGCTAGCATACGGTGAGCAAGACACACCGACTATCCCAGCTAACTCAACGCTAGTATTCGAAGTTGAACTACTTAAAATTGATAACGCTGAAGCGGCTCCTGCTCAGTAATATCAGCTAAAAGTTTTATTCTAAAATACGTTGATTGAATAAAAAGCCTAACTTTGAGTTAGGCTTTTTTTATGATTTGAAGGTGAGTATTTGATTTTTAAACTTGTTCTAAATCACTAGTTGCAATGTTAGCTAGGTGTGCAATTAAAATTTTCTGATAAACTTACATAAATTTGTTGATTTTTCACACGAAGGTAAGGAATAAGTGACTACTACAGAAACAGTCAATGCAGATGTGTTACTTGAAATGGAATCAGTCCACGTTATGCCATTCAGTGAACACGATAAAATCATTCTAAGATCTTATGAGGCCGTGGTTGACGGTATTGCGAGTCTTATCGGTCCGTTTTGTGAAATCGTTTTACACTCTTTAGAAGACCTCAATACTTCTGCGATTAAAATTGCCAACGGCGAAAATACAGGTCGTCAGGTTGGTTCGCCGATCACCGATCTCGCATTGAAGATGCTGAAAGATATTGAAGGTTCTAAGCGTAACTTCTCACGTTCATACTTTACTCGCGCTAAAGGCGGAGTATTGATGAAGTCGATCACGGTTGCTATCCGCAATGGTGAAGACCGAGTGATTGGTTTGTTGTGTATTAACGTAAACTTAGATGCGCCATTCTCACAAGTACTGCAATCTTTCATGCCTACGCAAGATGCGGACGAAGCAGCATCATCAGTAAACTTTGCGAGTGATGTGGAAGAGCTTGTCGACCAGACGGTTGAACGCACCATTGAAGAAATCAATGCCGACAAATCAGTATCGAACAATACTAAGAACCGTCAAATCGTGATGGAGCTTTACGACAAAGGTATTTTCGATATTAAAGACGCGATTAACCGTGTTGCTGAGCGATTGAACATCTCTAAGCACACCGTATACCTATACATCCGACAACGTAAAACAGAGGATGAAGAGGGTTGTTAAGCTATACACTTTTAGTGAATGGACCGGTCTACGGTTCACAGTCGGCAAGAAGTGCTTACCAGTTTGCAGTGGCTCTTATTAATCAGGGCCACAAACTTCACAGTGTATTCTTCTATCAAGATGGCGTCAGTAATGGCTCTGACCTTACCGTACCTGCTAATGATGAATTCGACCTGGCTTCCGCTTGGCAAAAACTGGCGGATGAGCACAATGTTAGCCTTGAAACGTGTGTTGCTGCTGCGCTTAGACGCGGAGTGATCAGCACGGATGAAGCAACGCAACATCAATTGAGTGCATCTAACTTGGCGGCTGGGTTTACCCAAGCTGGGTTAGGGAGCTTATCTGAAGCACTTTTGACGCAAGATAGGGTTGTACAGTTTTGAGTAAATTGGCCTTTGTATTTAACACTTTCCCTCATACGACGGCAGCGGGCAGGGAAGGGCTAGACGCACTGCTAGCGGCTTCAGCCTATAGTGAAGACATTACCGTGTTCTTTGTCGGTAATGGCGTTACACAGCTTCTCAAGGCTCAACAGCCTGATGAATCCCTATCACGTGACTATATTTCTGCATTCAAGCTTATGGACCTCTACGACATCGAGCAGGTTTACGTGTGTCAACATAGTCTCAATCAGTTTGGTCTCTCGACCGATAACTTACTGATCGATGTGACTGCGCTAGAAGTGAATGAGTTGACGCAGAAGTTAGCTCAGAGCCAAAAAATACTGACTTTCTAGGGAACGTTATGCTTCATATTGTAAAATCAGTAGACAAACTCAAGCTTGCATTGGCGTACTCGCAGCAAAAGGATCACATCCTTTTGGTTGAAGATGCGGTGTATGTTTGCCTTCCAAATCATGAGTTATTCAATCAAATCTCAACCGTTGAACATGTGTCGGTATTAAAAACAGATCTCGATAGCCGAGGTTTACAACAACTTGCTTCAAGCACTCTGGAACAAGTGGACTTCGACGAATTCGTCAAACTAACGGTTTTGAACGACAAATCAGTAACTTGGTAGCTGCGTTTTATCAGTATGGTTAAAAAAAGACCATCCTGAGCTCTAGACGGCTAAAAAAGATCTGTATATTTCTTGACACACATCCCACTGCTGAATAGAATTTTGCGTCCCTATTTACACTATGTGTAATAGGGCTAGATTTTTCATCAAGCTTACTTTCAAGTAAATCAGGAGCTAGTTAATGGCAACTATTAACCAGTTGGTACGTACTCCTCGTGTAAAGCAGGTTGTTAAAAGCAACGTGCCTGCACTAGAAGCGTGCCCACAAAAACGTGGTGTATGTACTCGCGTATATACTACTACTCCAAAAAAACCGAACTCAGCACTACGTAAAGTATGTCGTGTTCGTCTAACTAACGGCTTTGAAGTTACTTCATACATCGGCGGCGAAGGTCATAACCTTCAAGAACACAGTGTTGTTCTTATCCGTGGTGGTCGTGTTAAAGATTTACCAGGTGTGCGTTACCACACTGTTCGCGGTGCACTTGACTGTGCAGGCGTTAACGACCGTAAGAAAGGTCGTTCTAAGTATGGTGTGAAACGTCCTAAGTCTTAATGCGTCTTTTTTAAAAAGAAAGCGTTAAGTAAGGCCAAACACTATTTATTTATTATTCTGAAAAGTTTTGGAAAAAACCTGAAGAAGACAACGGAGAAATTCCATGCCACGTCGTCGCGTAATAGGCCAGCGTAAGATCCTTCCAGATCCTAAGTTCAAATCTGAACTGCTGGCAAAATTCGTTAACATCCTTATGGTTGACGGAAAAAAATCTACTGCAGAGAAGATTGTTTACACTGCACTAGAAACTATGGCTGAGAAATCTGGTAAAGATCACTTAGCTGTATTTGAAGAAGCTCTTGAAAATGTTCGCCCAGCGGTAGAAGTTAAATCTCGCCGTGTGGGTGGTTCAACTTACCAAGTACCTGTAGAAGTTCGTCCGGTTCGCCGTAACGCTCTTGCTATGCGTTGGGTAGTTGAAGCTGCGCGTAAGCGTGGTGAAAAATCTATGGCTCAACGCCTAGCCGCTGAAATGCTAGACGCGTCTGAGAACAAAGGTACTGCGGTTAAGAAACGTGAAGACGTTCACCGCATGGCTGACGCAAACAAAGCGTTCGCACATTACCGCTGGTAATACCTTTTTAGTGCTGCAAGGTTCCTTGCAGCACTTCTTTAGTTCCTATGCTTATGCTAGGAACTATTGCTATTTCTAGGGCAAGCACTTTTTAGCGAAGCATCGCTTTTAACGCATAATCTAGATATAGCAATAGTCCCTAAGTCTCTAATAAGAGGATTCAACCGTGGCTCGTAAAACTCCTATAGAGCAATACCGTAATATCGGTATCGTTGCTCACGTAGATGCAGGTAAAACAACCACAAGTGAACGTATTCTGTTCTATACCGGTCTTTCTCACAAAATCGGCGAAGTTCACGATGGTGCAGCAACCATGGACTGGATGGAGCAAGAGCAAGAGCGCGGTATTACGATCACTTCAGCAGCAACCACTACGTTTTGGCGTGGTATGGAAGCTCAGTTCTCGGACCACCGTATCAACATCATCGACACTCCTGGACACGTTGACTTCACAATCGAAGTAGAACGTTCTCTGCGTGTACTTGATGGTGCAGTTGTTGTTTTCTGTGGCTCGTCTGGTGTTGAACCTCAGTCAGAGACAGTATGGCGTCAAGCTGATAAGTACCAAGTTCCACGTATGGTTTTCGTTAACAAAATGGACCGTACAGGCGCAGATTTCTTGCGCGTAGTTGAACAGATCAAGGACCGCCTAGGCGCAACCCCTGTTCCAATTCAACTGAACATTGGTGCTGAAGAAAACTTCCAAGGTGTTGTCGATCTTATCAAGATGAAGGCAATCAACTGGAACGAAGCTGACCAGGGCATGACTTTCACGTACGAAGATATTCCTGCAGACATGCAAGAAATGGCTGAAGAATATCGTACCGAACTTGTTGAAGCTGCTGCGGAAGCAAATGAAGAGCTGATGGATAAGTATCTTGAAGAAGGTGAATTAACAGAAGCTGAAATCAAGCAAGGTCTTCGTATTCGTACCCTTAATAATGAAATCGTACTTGCCACTTGTGGTAGTGCATTCAAAAACAAAGGTGTACAAGCTGTTCTAGATGCAGTGGTTGATTTCCTTCCTTCTCCAGTCGATGTACCGGCAATTAAAGGTGTTGATGACGACGAGAATGAAATTGAGCGTCACGCGGACGACAAAGAACCGTTCTCAGCGCTAGCATTTAAAATTGCAACAGACCCATTTGTTGGTACTTTAACTTTCATCCGTGTTTACTCTGGAGTTGTTGAAAGCGGTAAAACAGCTTACAACTCTGTGAAGAAACAACGTGAACGTTTAGGGCGCATTGTTCAAATGCACTCAAACAAACGTGAAGAAGTAAAAGAAGTACGAGCAGGTGACATCGCAGCCATTATCGGCCTTAAAGATGTTACTACTGGTGAAACTTTATGTGATCAGAACCATAAAATCGTTCTTGAGCGTATGGAATTCCCAGATCCAGTTATTCAGATCGTTGTAGAGCCTCGCTCTCAAGCTGATCAAGATAAAATGACTATCGCTCTAGGTAAACTAGCAGCAGAAGACCCATCATTCCGCGTTGATATGGATGCGGAAACTGGCCAGACACTGATTTCTGGTATGGGCGAACTACACTTAGATATCATCGTTGACCGTATGAAGCGTGAATTTAACGTTAACTGCAACGTTGGTAACCCGCAAGTAGCTTATCGTGAAACGATTCGCGGTACTGCGAAAGCGGAAGGCAAATTTATCCGTGAGCATGGTGGTAAAGGTCAGTACGGTCACGTGTGGCTAAAACTTGAACCATCAGAAGCTGGCGAAGGCTTTGTCTTCGTTGATGAAATTGCCAACGGTATCGTACCTAAAGAGTTTATCGCTTCAGTCGCTAAAGGCGTTGAAGAGCAGATGAACAATGGTGTACTTGCTGGCTATCCAGTTTTGGATATCAAAGCTACACTATATGATGGTTCTTACCATGAAGTAGATTCAAGTGAGATGGCGTTTACAATCGCTGCCTCTATGGCTTTCAGATCGGGTGCACTTGAAGCGCAACCGGTTCTGCTTGAGCCTATGATGAAAGTTGAAGTAACTACTCCAGAAGACTGGATGGGTGACGTTGTTGGCGATATTAACCGTCGTCGCGGCATCATCGAAGGTATGGACGAGGGGACAGCTGGCCTGAAGATAATTCGTGCACAAGTTCCGTTGTCTGTCATGTTCGGTTACGCAACTGATTTACGTTCTGCGACACAAGGCCGTGCTTCTTACTCTATGGAGTTTAGTGAGTACGCTGAAGTGCCTAACAATGTTGCAAAAGCAATCATTGCAGAGCGTGGTTAAACAAAAGGGACGCATTTTTTTCATTTTTTGAAAGATCAATGCGTCCAAATATTGCGCTAACGAGAGTTGGCGCATAAAATAGCAATTTCTGGCGCGTCTCGCTCAATAATGAACGTGGCGAATCATAACTAGGAAGGAACACGATTGTGTCTAAAGAAAAATTTGAAC